>DATNEN010000029.1:0-7234 GCA_035552975.1 Steroidobacteraceae bacterium | reverse complement strand
CCCGGCTGTTGGCGGCAGACGCCCCGGCCAACGACGGTCAGTGGATGTCCTATGGGCGCGACTACGACGAGCAGCGCTTCAGCCCGCTGACGCAGATCGACACTCAGACGGTGAGCCACCTGGGCCTCGCCTGGTTCGCGGACTTCGACACGCACCGCGGACAGGAGTCGACCCCTCTTGCCATTGACGGCGTGATCTTTGTGACGACGGCCTGGAGCAAGGTCTACGCGTTCCAGGCCGCGACCGGCAAGCAGCTCTGGGAGTTCGATCCCAAGGTGCCCGGCGAGTGGGCAGTGAATGCCTGCTGTGACGTGGTCAATCGCGGCGTCGCCGCGTGGGAAGGCAAGCTCTACCTGGGGACGATCGACGGGCGCCTCATCGCTATCGACGCCGCTTCCGGCAAGCCGGCGTGGGAGACCCAGGTGACCGACAAGGGCAAGCCCTACTCGATCACAGGTGCGCCGCGCATTGCCGCCGGGCGCGTGTTCATCGGCGAGGCGGGCTCCGAGTTCAGTCAGCGCGGCTTCATGTCGGCCTACGATGCTCGCACGGGCAAGCTCGACTGGCGCTGGTACATCGTGCCCGGCAACCCCAAGGACGGGTTCGAGAACAAGCAGATGGAGCTGGCGGCCAAGACCTGGGGCGGGCAGTGGTGGAAGACCGGCGGCGGCGGCGGACCGTGGGACGGGCTCGCGTACGACCCGAAGACCGGCTACATCCTCATCGGCACCGGCAACGGGGCTCCCTGGCCGGCGCAGATCCGCAGTCCCGACACCAACGACAACCTGTATCTCTCCTCGATCGTGGCGCTCAGGGCCGATACGGGCGAGTACGTCTGGCACTACCAGATGACCCCGCACGACAGTTGGGACTACGACGCCACGCAGCAGATCACCCTCGCCGACCTGACGATCGGGGGGAAGCCGCGTCACGTCGCGATGCAGGCCGACAAGAACGGCTTCTTCTACATCCTGGATGCCGCCGACGGCACGCTGCTGTCGGCGCAGCCGTTCGTGAAAGGCGTGAACTGGGCGCGCGGGATCGACATGAAGACCGGCCGGCCCGAGATCAATCCCGCGGCCCGTTACGATGTGACCGGCAAGGGCTTCATCCAGGTGCCCGGCTTCTCCGGCGGGCACAACTGGCACCCGATGGCCTACAGCCCGCTCTCGCACCTGATGTACATCCCGGCGATGGAGTTCGCCTATCCGTTCGTGGCGACGCATGGGGATGACAACCCGATGGGGCAGAAGCTGTCGATCAGCTTTGCGCGCGGGGCGGAGCTGGCGCGCGCGCCGAATGCCTTGCATCTGAACAAGGGCTTTCTGCTCGCCTGGGACCCTGTGAATGCGAAGGAGGTCTGGCGCGTACCCTTCGAGGATGGCCGCAGCGGCGGCGCGCTCGCGACGGCAGGCGGCCTGGTGTTTGCCGGCAACTCCAAGTCGCAGGAATTCGCTGCCTACCGCGCGGACACCGGCGAGCGTTTGTGGGGACAGGACGCGCAGACCGGGGTGCTCGCGGGGCCGTCCACGTTCACTGTCGATGGCCAGCAATACGTCGCGGTGGTCGCCGGTGCTCGCCTGAGCGGCAACTACTGGGCGCCGAACTACTCGCGCCTGCTCGTCTACAAGTTGGGCGGTAGCGCGCAGCTCCCCCCGGCCGCTCCAGTTCCCGAGCCCGTGTTGAATCCTCCACCGGCCTTCGGTACGCCTGAAGTCATTGCTCATGGCCAGGAAGTTTACGGGCGCTTCTGCGGCACGTGTCACGGTGGCGAGGGATTCAGTCGCGGCATGTTTCCGGACCTGCGTTATGCAGGAGCGATCAACAGCGCGGAGGCCTTCAAGGCCATCGTGATCGACGGCGCTCTCACCACCAATGGCATGGTGTCGTTCGCCAAGGCATTGAAGCCCGGAGACGCGGAGGCGGTTCGCGCATATCTGGTGTCCACTGCCATCGAGCTGAAGAAGCACCCGCCGGCTGCACCTGCCGGGTCCACGCCACCGGCTCACGGCAATTGACAAGGCCGTCCGTCACGCGCGGGAGGTCACGCGGGTTGCGCCTTGAGCGGCAGGTCGCGTAGACGCTTGCCTGTTGCATCGGCGACCGCGTTGCCAAGAGCGCCGGCCGCGGGGCCCTGGCTCGCTTCGCCGCAACCGAGAAACACCTCTCCCGGACGGTCGATGACCTGGACGTCGACGCTGTCCGGGACCGCACTGAATCGCATGATCGGATAGCGCGCCCAGTCGAGCGAGAGAATGCGTCGCGTGTCGAAGCCGACGCTCTCGAACAGGGTCCAGCTGAAAGACTGCAGGATACCGCCTTCGATCTGATTGCGGACCCCGTCGGGATTGACGACCTGACCGGTGTCCACCGTGGCGACGACGCGGCGCACCCGGATCCCGCCGCTCGCGACCTCGACCTCCAGTGCCACGGCGCAGTACGCAGCCAGATTCTTGTAGCGCGCGAATGCGAAGCCGCACCCCGTGCCGTGCCCGCCTGGGCGGCGCTGCGCCCAACCAAAACGGTGCGCCGTGGCAGTGATGACATCGCGGGCGCGGCTGTCTTCCAGATGTTGGAGACGAAACTCCACCGGGTCGATACGGGCGGCCAGCGCGAGCTCGTCCATGAAGCTCTCGATGCAGAACACGTTCATGTAGCCGCCCAGAGAGCGCAGCGCCGAGACTCGCAAGGGCATGGATGGAATGAAGTGGTGTACGACTCTGGCACGCGGCAGGACGTACAGCGGAATCGCATTCCGGTCGCCACCTCCTTCGGGCTGCGGAAGCGGCCGCGGTGCAGGACTTTGCAAGGCGCGGGCGCATAGCTGGCCGGCAAGCAGATCCCCGGCGGGACCGGGACGGGTGGCGTGGGTGTTGCTCCAGACTCCGTAGTCCCAGGCCGTGATTCGGCCGGAGGAATCCAGCGACGCGCGCACCTTCGCAATCATCGCCGGTCCGAACGGCTCCCACGCAAACTCCTGCTCGCGCATCCACTGCACTCTGATGGGACGGCCAGGCAGATGACTTGCGATGAGTGCCGCATCCGCCGCGGCATCGTCCGCACCGTTGTGGCCATAACAGCCCGAACCTTCCACGTGAATGCAGCGGATCTTCTCAGGCGCGAGACTGAGCAGCTCGGAGATAGCCTGTCTGTCCGGATACACTCCCTGGGTGTGTGTCCACACGGTGAGGTTTCCGTCGTGGAACTGGGCGATTGCACATGACGGACCCACCGATGCGTGCGCGACATAAGGGCGTGTATAGGTTGCCTCGTGTGAGGAAGCGGAGGTGCCGGTGCCGCCCTGGCTGTCGAGGATGGTGTAGTCCTGCGACGGCAAACCCAACAGTGTACGCGTCAAATCCGTCCGCTCGGGAAGCACCGCCGACTCGTGCCAGGATGCTTGCGCCTGCAGGGCGCGCATGGCCTTGATGGCCGCAAACTCGCGCTCTGCGACCACCGCCACAAAGTTGCCGTCCCGGACGATCTTGACGACCCCGGACATGCGCTCGACCTCGCTCGTATCCAGCCTGGTGAGCTGTGCCGCGTAGCTCGGCGGACGCACGACCCGCGCGTGGAGCATTCCTGCCAGTCGCATGTCCTGAACGTAGGCCTGGCCTCCGGTGACCTTGCCCGGAATGTCGACGCGCGGCTGGGGCTTGTCGATGAAGCGATGCCGATCCGGCGGAGTCAGCTTCGAGGTCGGCTGCGCCTGCACATGCAGCAGGCTGTCCGAAACGAGCTCGCCGTAGGAGAGCTTGCGACCGTCGGGCGAGCTCACCACGCCGGCCTCGGCTGAGAGCCGCTGCGGTTCTGTGCCCAACCGGCGCGCAGCCTCTGCGAGCAACAGCTCGCGAACCTGCGCCGCTGCGTTGCGCAGCGCGGTCCCGCTATCCTGCATGGAATGGCTTCCGGCCGTGTACCCCTCATTGACCGTGCGAGCGGTATCGGCGGTGACCAGCTGCAACCGCTCCAGCGGCACGCACAGCTCGTCGGCCGTGACTTGCAGGAGTGCCGTCTTGATTCCTTGCCCGAGCTCCGCTTTGCCGGTGAACGCGGTCACCTGGCCCTGCGCATCGATGCGGATCCAGCCATCCAGATACGGAGCGCGCGCGAGGCTGCCCGGCAGGGAAGGGCCGCGACCGCCTCCGCGTTGCGCCGGCGATTCCTGTGCGACAGCTGCAGGGCCCGTGGCAAATGAAAGGATCAGCGCGCCGGTCCCCTGGAGAGCGCAGCGACGGGAGATGATCGCTCCCGGCACCCAGTCGTGAGCGCGCTCCGACGCCGAACCGTGAGCGCGCTCCGACGCCGAGTCGTCACTGCGCCCCTGCACCCACTCGTCGCTGCGCCCCGTCACTTCGAGCCTCCCGGGTTGGCGCCGCTACTGCTCTGCGCCGCGCGCTGCACGGCGCGAAGTATTCGCATGTGCGTGCCACAGCGACACAGATTAGGCTCCAACTCAGAGCGGATCTCGGCGTCGCTCGGGTGCGGGTTCTTCAACAGAAGCGCGTGCGCACGCATCATCATGCCGGCAATGCAGTAGCCGCATTGCGCGGCCTGCTCTTCTATGAAGGCGCGCTGCAACGATCCCGGGGCGTCAATGGACCCGAGGCCTTCGACGGTCGTGATCTCTTTTCCCGCGAGCCGCCCGATTGGAGTGACACAGGAGAAGGTCGCCACTCCGTCAACGACCACCGTGCAGGCCCCGCATTGAGCGACCCCACACCCGAATTTGGCGGCATTGAGCTGCAGGTCCTCCCGCAGAACGTACAGCAGCGGTGTGTCGGCATCGGCCTCCACACGGTGCAGCTTGCCGTTCACTTTGAGCTCCATGCCGATAGCGTAGCTAACTTGCGCCCGCCAGGGGAAACAGGCTCAAGCGCCCCGCAGCGCCTGCGCAAGCAGCTGCTGGAGGGCGCTCACGGCCAGCCGGTTGCCGTCAGCTTTGCCGGCCGCGCTTCGGAGGGTCGCGCGCCGGGCCGCCCACGCCTGCGTATTCCGGGCTTCCTGCGACCAGCGCGAGGCGGTTTCCAGATATTGCTCGGGCGACTGCGCAATGCCCTCGCACAGGCCGATCTGCCGCAGCAATCCGGCCGCAAGGCGCTGGCGCAGAAATTCGCCCTCCAGCGTCACGATCGGCAAGCCCCGATGCACGGCCTGCCAGGCTGTGGTGTAGCCGGAGAAGGCGGGGCAGTCCAGGTAGACGTCCACGTCATCGAGGAACGCCATGAACCGTTCTCGCGGTAACCACGGCATGACGCGCACGGCTTGGGGATCGAGTCCTGCGGCCCCGAAGGCCACTGTGAGCCGTTCCTTCAGACGCTGCGTGGCCCAGCGGAGCTTGTGTGGCGAAGCGAGCCAGAACTCGGCGGGTCCAGCGGCCCGGGCGATGCGAACCCACAGCGCGTCATCCGCGGGGTCGAACTTGATCGGCTGCTGGCACAACGCGAAGCGGACGGTGCCGGGATGGCGAGGCGGACCCTCCCAGGGCTGCGCCTGGGTCGCGGCCATCTCCGTACAAACGCCGGTGCCTGGCAGTCTCACCAGGCGCTCGCGGTAGTGCCGCTCCGCGGCCTGCCCCTCCAGAAGCTCGCCGGAGAGGAACATGTCGATGGTCGGCAGCCCGGTGGTCGCAGGATGCCCCCAACTGGCGACCTGCAGCGGCGCGAGGCGCAGCGTTGCCAGCGAGCACGTGGCCGGATCCATGCCGACCTCCGGATAGAAGATGATCTCGGGACGATCGCTCGCCATCTCTCTCAGCCAACCGCGTATCGACCGCGGACCCTGCACGAAGCGATCGACGTGGCGGTTGGCCCAGCGCGTCTCCTCGTCGACGATCGGGCTGGTGTGGTAGAGGATCGTCTCGAACTGTCGTCGATCCAGATGAGCCACGATCCCGCGCAGGATCACGTCCCACGCCGGATGGCGCCGCACCTGACCGCTCACGATCACCATGCGGATGCGCTGGCCCACCCGGGGCCGGCCAGCATCGGGTGCGCCCATCGTGGGCGTCGTGCGTGGGGCGATCGCGGGCGTCATGGGCTGGCCCATCGCGGGCGTCACGGGCGAGCCCGTCGTCGTGGCTTCGTGCCACGCCGCAGGCGACGCGGCCGTGTTGCGCTGCCAGTACTCTGCCGCCTCCGTGGATACGAGGTCGCCATACCGCGCGAGGACGCCGCTGACGTCACTCGGTCGGTATGTCAGGTAGAAAGGCTGATTGCGACCCGCCGACCGCCCCAGCATTCCAGGGTGTGCCTGGCTCCAACTCGTCAGCTCTTCGAGCGATCGTGAGAACGCCTCGACTGCCGCTGTGCTTTCCTCCACGGTGCGCGGCATCAGAGGAATTGCGGCTATGGCGAGACCAAGGCGCGCGTCGGCGTCATCGGGGTTGAGCGCCAGCGCTCGCCGGTACGCCGCCTGCGCCTCCTCCGGATGACCCTGTTCCTTCAGCGCATGCCCCAGATGGGTCTGCGCCTCCACGTAGTCGGGCTTGAGCGCCAGTGCGCGACCGAATGACGCGACGGCCTCGTCCAATGACTCCTGCTCCAGGAGCACGATGCCCAGATTGTTGTGCGCCTGGGCGTAATCGGGCTTCAGAGCGAGCGCCCGCCGGTAGCTGGCCACGGCGTCCTCGAGCCGCCCCTGGGCCTTGAGAACGTTGCCGAGATTGCCGTGCGCCTCGGCGTAGCCCGGTTTGAGCGCCAACGCGCAGGCATACGCGGCAACCGCGTCATCCAACTTGCCCTGCGCTTGGAGCGTATTGCCCAGATTGTTGTGAGTCTCCGCGGACCCGGGTCTGAGCGAGAGCGCCTGCCGGTACGCGGCGACGGCGGCTTCGAGCTGGCCTTGGGCCTGCAGCACGCTCCCAACGTGGGCGTGCGCCTCGGCGTGGTCGGGTTTGAGAGTCAGTGCCTGGCGGTACGAGGCGAGCGCCTCATCCATGCGTCCCAGGGCCTTCAGGACGTTGCCACGGTTGTTGTAGAAGGAGGCTACGCGGCCATTGTGCGCGATGGCCGCGTTCAGCAGCTCCAGCGCGGCCTGATTGCGACCGCGCTGATGCGCGATCACGCCAAGGAAGTGCAACGCATCGGCATGATTGGGATCGGCCTGCAGAATCTGCCGATAGAGCCGCTCGGCTTCCTCCAGGCGTCCGGTCTGATGATGTCGCAAGGCCGCGGCGAACGCCGCTTGCGTGCCCGGCGCCATTCCTTGCGGCATGAAGTCATTCTCCCGCAGC
>DATNEN010000028.1:0-11938 GCA_035552975.1 Steroidobacteraceae bacterium | reverse complement strand
AACAGGATGACTTTCGGATCGCGAGCCATCTCCTCGTGGAGTGCCTCGTTGATCGCCTGGATATAACGTTTGCGTGCCATCTCGTTGACCTTCAGGCCTTGCGTTCCACGAACATCAGATCGAAGGGCAGCTCGGGATCTGCCGGCTCCGACTCCTCGGCGAACTTTACCGCCGCCTCCACCTGGGCAGCCACCCGATCGGCGATCGCCTGCACCTGTTGTGCGTTGGCGCGGCCGTCCGCCAGCAGCGTTGCCTTCAGCCGCTCCACGGGATCCTTGGCAATCCAGGTGTCGATCTCGCTCTGCTCGCGATATTTGCCGCCGCCGAGCATCAGGGCCTCCGCTTCCAGGTGCCCCTGGATACGGTAGGTATGCGCCTCGATGAAGGCCGGACCCTCGCCGCTGCGCGCGTGCGCGACGGCCTGGGCGGCCGCATCCCACACGGCGAACGCATCGTTGCCATCCACGACGAACGTCGGGATGCGGAATGCGCGGGCGCGATCGACTATCTCACCCGAGGTGCACTGCGCCGCGGGCGTGAACTCGCTGAACTTGTTGTGCTCGCAGACGAACACCAGCGGAAGCTTCCACAGGCTGCTGACGTTCAGGCACTCCATGAACACACCCTGGTTGGAAGCGCCGTCGCCGAAGAAGGCCGCGGCGATTCGCTTGCCCTTGTCGAGCTTCGCGGCAAACGCGGCACCGGTGGCGATCGCGAACCCGCCGCCCACGATGCCGTTCGCGCCGAGGATTCCCTTGGAGAAATCCGCCACGTGCATCGAGCCGCCCATGCCCTTGCAGATGCCGGTCTTCTTCGCCCAGATCTCGGCCATCATCGCCGCCGGATCGCCGCCCTTGGCAAGGAAGTGGCCGTGGCCGCGGTGCGTGCTGGTGATCCAGTCGGTGGGTGCGAGTTGCGCGCACACGGCTGCGGCAATCGCCTCCTGCCCGATGTACAGATGCACCGCACCGGGAAGCTTCCCGGCGGCATTGTCGGCTCGCAGCCGTTCTTCCATGCGTCGGATGAGCAGCATTCGCTCATACAGCGCCAGTGCCTGGCCGGCATCCGGCGCAAACTTCAAACTCGCCATCTATCTACTCCGCGCGCAGTGAATTACTTCGCAATGTTGATCACGCGCTGTTGCGTGAACTCCTCGAGGCCTTCCTGTCCCATCTCGATGCCGAGACCGGACTGCTTGGCGCCGGCGAACGGGATGTCCGGCGGCAGGTCCAGATGCTTGTTCACCCACACCGTGCCCGACTCGATGCGGCTCGCTACCTCGTAGGCGCGCTGCTCGTTCGAGGACCAGACCGTGGCGCCCAGGCCATACTCGGTGTCGTTGGCACGCGCGATGGCATCGTCGAGATTCGAATAGCGCAGCACCGGGAGAATCGGCCCGAACTGCTCCTCGCGCACCAGCGCCGCATCGTCGGGAATGTCGCGCACGATCGTCGGGCGCACGAAATAGCCGCGACCCTTCGAGACTTCCCCGCCGGCGACGATCTTGCCGTTGCGGCGCGCATCCTCGAGGTAGCCCTTCACTTTCTCGTACTGCATCTTGTTCTGGATGGGCCCGAACTCGGTGCCCTCCTCCAGGCCGTTGCCGACGATCGCCCGCTCGGCCAGCTTGCCGAGCTCGGCACAGATCGAGTCGTACATCGAGTCGGGCACGTAGGCACGCTTGATCGCCAGACAAATCTGGCCGGAATTGAGCATCGCGCCCATGAAGAGCTTCGGCGCCACCTCTTGCGGGTCCACGTCATCGAGCACGATGGCGGCATCGTTGCCGCCCAGCTCGAGCGTCACGTGCTTGAGCGTCGGAGCAACGCTCGCCATGACTTTGCGGCCGGTCGCGGTGGAGCCCGTGAAGGCGACTTTGGCGACGTCCGGGTGGCTGGTCAGCGCCCCGCCGAGATCGTTTTGATCGACGATTACGTTGACGACGCCACGAGGCAGAACCTCGGCGCAGATCTCGCCGAATCGCAGCGTGGTGAGCGGAGTCGTCGGCGCCGGTTTCACGACGACCGTATTGCCGGCCACCAGCGCCGGCGGAACTTTGAGCATCAGCAGGACTACCGGGAAATTCCACGGTGTGATGGCCGCGACGACGCCCAGCGGTGAGCGCTGACGGACGATGCGCGCGGTGTCGGTCTCACGCAGCACTTCCGGCTTCAGATCCATGGCGGCGAAAGCGCGAATCATCGCAACCGCCCCGCCGATCTCATGCATCGCCGCCGGCAGGGGCTTGCCCTGCTCCTGCGTCAGCAGCCGCGCGAACTCCGCCATGCGGCTCTCGAGCGCATCGGCGAGCTTGCCCACGAGCTGTCGCCGCTTCTGGATCGGCACGCTCTTCCAGGTCGCGAACGCACTCTTTGCCGCGGCCACCGCCTGGTTCAGCTGATTCAGATCCGCCCGCGGGCACACCGCCACGATGTTCTCCGTCGCCGGGTTGATGACGTTCAGCGTGGCGGCGCCGGCGACCAGCTGGCCGTCGATCAGCAGTCCGAAGTCCTCCCCTGAAAGAGAGTTGGCAGGCGCTGTCGATTGCGAGCGCAGTTCTGCGTTCATGGTGGAGCCTCGTGGACTGGAGCGGATTGTGGATGGTATTCCCGAAAGTGTCCCGAGGCCATAATCTCGCGGGTGTAGACCGGCCATCGGCCCCTCTTGGGTCGATGAATGGTCGAGCAAATCCGCTCTCCACCCCATCGAGGCCGGGGTTGAAGCCTCGTAGAAGGACCCATGAGCGAGCCTCCCTATCCCCTGCGTTTCCGGCCGCCCCTGAGCGGCCCACAGGCGCGCGGCGCCGATCATCGGGTGGGGGCCCTACGGCAAGCACGGCCACACCCGCTACGCGCAGATCTTTCCCACCTCGGATGTGGACCAGAGCGCCCAGTCGCCCTACACGGCCTTCGAGGCCCTGGACCCCGCCTGGTGGGTCCCTCGGGGCTACGCGCTCATCAACCCCGACCCGCGCGGCACCTGGTACTCGCAGGGGCGCGCCTCCTATCTCTCGCCCGCAGAGGCGCAGGACTGCTACGACCTGATCGAGTGGGCGGGGACGCAACCCTGGTCGACGGGCAGAGTCGGTCTCTCCGGGGTCTCCTACCTCGCCTCGATTCAATGGTTCGTCGCGGCGCTCGCGCCGCCGCATCTGGCGGCCATCAATCCCTGGGAGGGCTGGTCGGACACCTACCGCGAAGTCGCCCGGCATGGCGGTATTCCCGAGACCTGTTTCTGGCGCTACCTGCCCAGCCGCTGGGGCCACTCCGTCACCGAGGTGGAGGATCTGGCCGCCGAAGACGCGGAACATCCGTTGTATGACGCCTTCTGGGCGTCCAAGAGCGCACCGCTGGAGAGAATCACGGTGCCCGCCTTCGTCGTGGCGAGCTGGTCCGACCAGGGACTGCATACGCGCGGAACGCTGGAGGGATTCAAACAGATCGCCTCGCGACAGAAGTGGCTCGAGGTCCACGGGCGCAAGAAGTGGGCGTACTTCTACGAGCGCGTCCCGATGGAACGGCTGCGCGAGTTCTTCGATCATTTCCTGTTGGGCAAGAGCACCGGCGTGCTTTCCTGGCCGCGGGTGCGATTCGAGTTGCGCGAGCGCCTGCTGGTCGGCGAGTTGCACACGGCGCAAGGATGGCCGCTCCCCGGCACGCGCTATGAGCGCTTGTTTCTGGATACTGCCGCCGGGTCTTTGACTCGCCTCGCCCCGCCTGCTGTCAACTCCGTGCGCTACGACTCCGGCACCGGAACGGCTACTTTCGAGGTTCGTTTCGACACGCGGACCGATCTCGTCGGGCACACGAAACTGCGCTTGTGGGTGGCGGCGGAGGATGCGGACGACATGGACGTGTTCGTGGCCGTACAGAAGCTGGATGAGGCGGGAAATGTGGTGCCCTTTGCCTTCTGGGCACAGTACTCGGATGGGCCGGTCGCACTCGGATGGCTGCGGGCTTCACATCGGGAGCTCGACGCCGAGCGCTCCACTCCATGGCAGCCCGTGTTGCGGCACGCTCGAGTGTTACCGCTCACGGCCGGAGAGCCCACGTGTCTGGAGATCGAGATCTGGCCCTCAGGAACGCGCTTTGAGGCAGGTGAAGGATTGCGTCTGGTGGTGCAGGGGCGCGACGTGTACGACTATCCCGCAGAGCTGATGGCCGACCGCCACTGCGAGACCGTGAATCGGGGCGCGCACCGCTTGTTCAGCGGCGGCCATTTCGACTCGCACCTGTTGGTGCCCGTCGTGTCACTCTGACCGCGTCCGGCGCACGAACATCAATGCAACACCGGCCGCCGCGGCCACCGCAGTCACCGGGAGCATCGCCTCGAGCACGTGGGCATCGCTCGCTCCGCTGCCAAGCAGCCAGCCCGCGAGATAAGGACCGGCCACCGACCCGAGACGGCCGGCCGCGACGGCAGCGCCCGTACCGGTGCCGCGGATGGTGATCTGGTAGTAGTCGGGCGCCAGACCGTAGAGGATGTACTGAGCGCCCAGCAGAAAGGCACCCACGAGAGCGGCCGCTGCGGCCGCGAGGGCCAGCTGCTGGCCGACCTGCGCGATCATCAACAATGAAATGCCGAGTCCTGCGTAGCAGACGAACAGCAACAGCCGATTCGGCCGGCGCTGCATCCACAGTCCCAGCAGAACCGAGCCCCCTGCGGCCCCGATGTTGAACAATATCTGGATCAGCAGGGCCTGGGTCTTGGAAAATCCCCGCGCGCCCATCAGCACCGGGAGCCAGTTGAGCAGCAGGTAGGTCATGAACGCGGTGAAGAAGTAGGCCACCCACAGCAGCAGCGTCGCCGAGCTCCGTCCACCGCCGAACAGCACATCCGATACCTTCTCGGTGGCACCAGAGCGAGCCGCTTTGGCAGCCTGGAAGGAGCGCGACTCCGGCAACGCCAGCGCAAGCACGGGCGCGAGCACCAACGGCGCGAGCCCACCGACGTAAAAGACGACGCGCCAATCCCCCTGGGGTCCGGCGAGAAAACCTATCAGGCTCGCGACCGTGCCACCTACGGGCATGCCGGCGATGGTGATCACCACGTTCAGGATGTTGTTGCGAGCTCCGGAGACCTCCGCCGTCAGAGCGATGAGGTTGGGCATGGCCCCGCCGAGGCCCAGCCCGCACAGGACGCGCAGCACCACCAGGCTCCCGAAGCCCGTGGTCCAGGCCGTACCGAGCTGAAAAGCCCCGAACACGATGGTCGCGAGCAGCAACGCGACCCGGCGCCCCCACACATCGGCGATGCGCCCACCGATGAAGGCCCCGAAAAACAATCCCAACGGGCTGGCAGCCACGGCCATTCCGAGCTGGGTGCGGCTCAGCCCGAACTCCGGCCCGAGCGTCGGTGCGGCGATACCCATCGATTGCAGATCGATACCCTCGATCGCTGCGGTGAGGAAACACAGGAAGACGGTCGCAAAGACGCGCTGCGGACGCTCGGGGTCCAGGGTCGCGGTGATCACGCTCATGAAGTCATTCTGGCATGATGCGCGCAGGACCATCGGAGAAAAACGCATTGAGCCAGCCCCTGCGAGTCGAGCAACTGGTCGATGAGCAGTCCATCGGCCGATTCAACGTCCAGCTGCTGATCTGGTCGTTTCTGGCGATGTTCGCCGACGGCTACGACCTGAGCGCCATGCCGTTCGCGGCGCCCTCGCTGGTGCGCGAGTGGCACCTGCACGCGGACGTTTTCGGCCCGGTCTTCAGCGCCAGCCTGATCGGTATCCTGTTCGGCGCACCGCTGATGGGTTGGGTCGGGGATCGATTCGGGCGCCGGATCGCGATAGTGACGGGCTGCATCCTGTATGGCGTGAGCACGCTCGCCATGGTCCTCGCACACAGCCTGGAGCAGATGATTGCGCTGCGGGTGATCACCGGCATCGGCCTGGGCGGCCTGATGCCCAACACCATCGCGCTGAGCTCGGAGCTGTCCCCCAAGAGGTGGCGGGCGACACTGGTCGTGCTGATGTTCACCGGCATCACCCTCGGCAGCGGCACTCCCGGCCCGGTGGCCGCCTGGCTGGTGCCCCTCTATGGATGGCAAGTGCTGTTCGTGCTGGGGGGCCTCGTGCCGCTCATCGTCGCCGCCTGCCTGCCCTTCGCGCTGCCCGAATCCATCAAGTTCCTGGTGATGCACCCCGAGCGACGGCCCGAGCTGCTGCACACGGCACGCCGCCTCCGGCCGGACTTGACCATACCCGACGACGCGCGCTTCGAGACAGCCACAGCCGCGCGCGCCAACATCAACCCGCTGGAGATCTTCCGCGGCGGACTGGCCGCGATCACGCCGCTGTTGTGGATGTGCTTCGTGATGGTCCTGATGTCGAATTACTTTCTCAACAGCTGGATGCCGCTGCTGTTTCAGATCTCGGGACTGTCGCCCAAGGCCGCCGCGCTCACCAGCTCGCTGTACCACGTCGGCGGCACTCTTGGTGGGGTGCTCTTGAGCGTGTTGCTGGACCGGTTCGGTTTCGTGGCGATCGCCGTCCTGCTGGGAATCGCCGTACCCTCGATCGGGCTGATCGGCGTCCCCGGCACCGGCATCGCGACGCTCGCCGTGGTCTCCACCATCGCAGGCTTCGGGGTCCTCGGCGGCCAGTTCGGCAACAACGCCTCGGCGGGTCTGCTGTACCCCACTGGCGTGCGCTCCACCGGTGTCGGGTGCGCGTTCGCCGTCGGCCGCTTCGGCGGCATCGCCGGCCCGATCGTCGGCGGCCTGCTGCTGCAGCGACATTGGGGAATGCCCGACTTGTTCAAGGCAGCATCGGTGCCGATGGCCGTCGGCGCAGTTGCGGCAATCGTGCTCGCCCGATTGTGTTATGTGCGCTACGGCGGCCTTACGCTCGATGACACACCGCTCGCCACTCCGCCGGCAACGGGCACCGCGGCATCCCTCGTGAAGTAGAGCGCCGCAGGTTCCAGGAAGCCGATGAAGCTGAGCACCGATCGTATTCTGACCACGCACGTCGGCAGCCTGCCGCGCCCCCAGGACGTGGTGGACCTGCTGATGGCCAGGGAGCAGGGGCAGCCGTTCGATCCCGCACAGTTCGAGCAGACCATGGCCCGCGCCGTCGATGAGGTCGTGCGCCGGCAAGTGGCTCTCGGACTCGACGTGGTGAGCGACGGCGAGACGAGCAAGATCAGTTACGCCACCTATATCAAGGACCGCCTGAGCGGCTTCGCCGGCGACCATCCGCGGCAGATCGCTCTCGACCTGCAGGCCTTCCCGGAGTTCCGCACGCGCATGGCCGTGTTCGCGGGCAAGCAGACCTTCAAGCGCCAGGCCTGTGTCGGCCCGATCGCCGTCGCCGAGCGGCAGTCTCTACAGGATGACCTGCGCCACCTGCAGGCGGCGGTGCAGAGGAATGCCGCCCAGGAGGCATTCATGAACGCGGCCTCTCCGGGGGTCGTGTCGGCCTTTCAGCCCAACGAGTATTACCCGACCCACGCGGCGTACGTCGAGGCGATTGCCGCGGCGATGCGCGAGGAATATGAGGCCATCGTGGCCGCGGGGTTCATCCTGCAGGTCGATTGCCCCGATCTGGCAATGGCGCGCCATACGGGCTTTCAGGACCTCACGGAGGCACAGTTCCTCGAGCGGGCCGAACACCAGGTCGAGGCGTTGAACGAGGCCCTGCGCAACGTGCCTGCGAGCTCGCTGCGGATGCACCTGTGCTGGGGCAACTACGAAGGGCCGCACACCCACGACATCGCCCTGGAAAGAATCCTGCCCATCGTGCTGAAGGCGAAGCCCGCCGCGATCCTGTTCGAGGCGGCCAATCCGCGACACGCGCACGAGTGGAGCGTGTGGCGCACAGCGAAAATCCCCCAGGACAAGATCCTCGTCCCGGGACTGCTCACCTCGACGTCCAATTATGTCGAGCACCCCGAGCTCATCGCCCAACGCCTGTGCCAGTTCGCGGATATCGTCGGGCGCGAGCGTGTGATCGCCGGCACGGACTGCGGCTTCGGCACGTTCGCCGGCATCGGGAAAATGGACGCCCAGATCTCCTGGCTGAAGCTCGAGTCCCTGGTGCAGGGGGCGGAGCGGGCATCCCGGCGTCTCTGGACTTGAGGCGGGGTTGGCTTAAAGATATCATCTTTAGGCCATGCTCACCCAGCCCTCCATCGTCGGAAGCGAGGTCGCCAAGCGCATCTTTCGCGCTGGACGGTCCGACTCCCTCGCCTCCCACGTCGTCGCGGAGATACGCGACTCGCTGTTCGCAGGCCGGCTGGGTCCGGGGGACTTCCTCGGCACGGAAAAAGAGCTTGCCGCGCGCTTTGGCGTGAGCCGCATCGTAGCCCGCGACGCGCTACGCACCCTGGAGGCGCTGGGTATCGCCCAGATCAAGATGGGCAAAGGCGGCGGGGCGCGGATCGCCGCGGGCAATCCCAGCCTGTTTGCTGAGGCGCTTGCCGTGCAGCTTTATCTAACCGGTGTCGGCGCCGCCGAGGTCATGGATGCTCAGCGCGCCGCCGAGGTCATGGCCGCGGAGCTCGCGGCGGAGCATGCGACGGCCGCCGAGCACACACACCTCGAAGAGTTACTTGCCGACGCTGCGGCAAAAGCCGCCGACACGGCCGCATTCACCAGCTCGTGCCGCGACTTTCACATGGCGATCGCCCAGGCCTCGCACAACCGCGTGCTGGTCGTGCAGCTCGCCTCGCTGCAGTACGTGTCCTGGCCGAAAGAGAACCGGCAAGTCACGCCGAAGTTGGTCAAGCACATCATGGAGGTCCACCGGGAGCTCGCCGCGCTCATTCAGCTGCGCGACGGTGCGGCCGCACGCCGCCTCATGGACGAGCACGTCAGAATGATTCGCGCGCGGCGCGTCGCTCAGCCTGAGCAGCACGCTGCACCAGCCGGGACCGGATGCTGTTGAAACGACGGCGACCCCTGCGTCCGTTCAAATCGAGGAAAGCATCATGAGCAAGTTCATTATTCAGCCGCACTTCCGCCTGCAGGAGTGGGTGGCCGAAGAGAAGGGCTACTTCGGCGCCGAGGGCCTCGACTACGTGTTCAACGAGGAGGTGCAGTCGAGCGACGGCAAGGTCCACGACAAGGGCAAGAAGATCGGCGCGTATCAATCCTTCGAGGAGGGCCGCTCCTCGGATGTGAGCTGCGCCTGTCATTGGACGGTGAACGTCGCCGCCTCCAGCGGCCTGGGCAAGCTCTTTCCGGAGGCTTACTCTGTCGCGCCTGCCGCGATCTTCGTCCCCGCGGACTCCCCCGTTCGACAGCCGTCGGACCTGGCGGGCGTGCCGATCTCCGTCGGCTACCAGTCGGGCAGCCACTATTCGAGCATTCAGGCGCTGGAGCAGTACCTCCCGGCGGACAAGATTCATCTGTCCTTCAACGACGGGATGCTCTTCAAGCGCATGCAGCTGCTGATCGATGGGCAAATCCCCGCCGCGGCGCTGTTCAGCGGTCCCTACTACTTCGCCGAGCAGCTCGGCTTCCGCAAGATCATCGACACGACGTTCATGATCGCCACCATGATCACCGGCGACACCGAGCCGGCGCAGCTGCGCAAATACTTCCGGGCCCTGCAGCGCGCGCAGCGCGACATCGACCTGCGCCCCGAGGTCTACACCCACTACTACCTGAAAGAGTTTCCGGTGCGTTATCACTCGATGATGGACACCCGACGCTGGGGTCCGGGCGAGCGCATTGTGTTCGAGCCCTACACCGAAGAGGCGTTCAAGCAGTCGCGGGAATGGATCGCGCAGCACGAGATCTTCGGGCCCGGCGGCCTCGGCAACCGCGAGTACGGCGAGTCGATCGCCTGTCCGGTGCAGTAGTTGCTGGCGGCCCGCGCAGGGCAAGCCGAGCTGCGAGGCCCGTCACGGACGACGGGCCCTGGATTCGCTGGATCGAGCGTTCGGCCTATCTGGCAGTGGTTGGGTTGGGAGCGAAAACGACCTTCGTCTGCCAGTGGGCCATTCCCGGCAGGTCCGTGTCGATCACCAGGTTGCCCTGAGCCTTGGGCACCTTGGAGGAGAGGCGCACCTCGGTCGCCACGCCGCACGGAGCATCTTCCGGGAACGTGCTGTCGATCATGATCGGCTTGGCCGCCGCGACATCGCCCGGATCCTGACTCAGGGGCTCGATGTGCGCTGCGGTGATCCGGGTGTGAGGCGCGGTGACGAAGGTGTAGGGAACGCCCCCCATCCAGCCCTTGTTGCTCCTGGCGGAGGTGTCGATCGTCGCCTCCTTGGTGAGCGGCGGCGGCGTCAACTGAATGTCACGCGGCCTGTCGGGTATGAGCTTGCTGCCCGTGGAAAGTCCCTGCCGCTTCCAGATGGCCTCGAACTGCAAGGGGAAGCTGCTGGCACACTTCACGGAATAAAACGCGTGCCACTCCAGTCCCTGCCTGTCGGACTCCATGTTGATGCGCTTGCCGCCGCCGATGGCGAACAGGTACACCGATCCGGGACTGACCAGGGCGTCGCGCGACACGGTCGCCTTGATCTCATACATCCCGACCTGATTGTTGGCGGGATAGGTCGGCGGCGTCTCGTCGTGCACCTGCACATCGCAGCCGCCGAGCGCCAACACAGCCGCCACCCCAGTAAACACGGTCCAGTTCGACATGCCGCCCCCGATCCTGTCCGACTCGCGGACTGCGAGTCCGATTCAGCTTGTCGATCGACGGGCGTTAGTGTGTCAAGTCCGCACCGTGTGTCAAGTCCGCGCCACTCGGGCGGCCACGGCGTGAAGGGGCCATAAAAGGCGAGCCGGACTCACCGCCTGCTGGGGCGGGGTCCGGCTCTCGAAAACCACTGGGGTTTCCGGACTGTCCTACTTCTTCTTGCGAGCGCCGGAGCGCTTGGCGGCACGGAAGGAGATGCCCGCGCGCATGGCCTTCTGCTGCACGGCGGCCGCGGTGCGCCCGAGCTTCTTCGCCACCTGGCTGGTCGGGGTTCCCGCCTTCGCGAGTTGTTTCAAAGTACGCAGTTCGCCGGCGCTCCAGGAGGCACCGTCATTCGAGGGACGCTTGGCCATCATTCATTCTCCACTACACACCCGAACAGGGCGGACCGGGATCATACACGCAACCCGGCCCTCGTGCGCACCCAACATGACGGATTGACATGTTGGAAATAACACGATTCGCCGGTCGGCAAGCGTCAAGAAACCGGCGCGACGGTGGATAACTTCGTGCGTCCGGCCGCGGGTCGGCCCGAGCGGGGAGCGTCACGAGCGCCCGGCGATCCGGCATCTGACGGCCGGCGCAGCCTGCGGCCTCGGGTGCGGCTCGCCGACTTGTCAGGACTCTGGCGGCCGTCCGCATCTGCCGACAGCGCAATTCATACACGCTCCCGGACCCAACTGGCAGCGCACTCCCAAGCTCGAGGAACGCTTGGTGCATCGGTCACGTGTCAGATTGGGCGGGGCTCGGCTGAACGCCGTGCAAATGGGTGTCAACTGTCACGTTGCGCGCGCGGCTGTCCCCAAAATGGCGCGGCGCACGGGCGAATCTCAAGAAACCTCGCCGCCAAGCGGTTTCCTTACAGGTCACTTACACGACATCACACGACCCACCGCGCACGGTAGTGTGAAAAAATTTCACGCTGGCACACTGGTTGGCACCACCCGGAGGGGTGGCGCTGCGCGGGCAAAGGCAACACCAAAACTGCCGGTGCCTGCAGCGCGGCGGTGAGCACAGCCCGCGGGCGGGCCGCTGGCCGCTGGGTCAGGGGCCGCCAGGGTCAGGGGGACGTTGAGTCGTGGGCCGTTGGGGCTGGGGCGCTGAGCCGGAGGCCGTTGGGGCGCTAAGTCGGGGGGACGTTGAGTCGGCGGCCGTTGGCCATGGGGCTCGGCACCCGCCAGGGTCAGGGGACGTTGAGTCGCGGGCCGTTGGGTGAGTGCCCGCCGGGGTCAGGGTCCTTGGTCGCGGTCGCGGGGGCGTTCCGCTGGCGGCGCG
>DATNEN010000027.1:0-24476 GCA_035552975.1 Steroidobacteraceae bacterium | reverse complement strand
ATCGCCGTGCCCGCGCCGATAGTGCTCGACACGCCCAGATTGTTGATGGCGTTCGCGCCGCCGGAATCATCCAGAGTGACGCTGCCCGCCGCCGTGATATTGCCTACCTGAATGCCCCCACCGGCGTTGGTCACCGTCACGGCGCCCCCGGTGCCGCTGGCGGTCGCCTGTGTGATCGTCAGCGCCCCACCCGTATTGGCAACATCGACAGCACCGTTGGTGGAGGTCGCCGTGAGAGTGCCGACCGTGGTCTGCAGTGCGCCGCCCGTTGTGCCGATGCCGGACCCCGCATGCAGAATCGCGGTGCCCGCGTCGATGACGCTCGAGACACCCGAGTTGTTGATGGCGTTCGCACCACCCGAATCATCCAGAGTCACGGTGTCCGTCGCCGTGACGTTCCCAACCTGGATATCGCCGCCGGCATTGGTGATCGTCACGACACCCCCGGTACCGCCGGCACTCGCGCTGGTGAGCGCGAGGGTGCCCCCACTGTTGCTGACGAAGACGCCGTCAGCTCCAGTCGCGGTCAGCGAACCGGCCTGCGTCAATATCGCGTTCCCGGCGCCGCTTTGACCGACCGTGCTGGTGGTGCCCTGCGCCAGCAAGCTCAGGGTGGTCGCAACGATCGGGCTGGCGCCCTGGTTCGTGTTCAGTATGTTGCCTGCCGTCGATGTGACGGTCACCTGCGTTGCGCTGAGCGCCCCCAGCGTGACATCGCTCTTTGCCGTCAGTGAGATGTTGCCGGTGCCGGTACTGATCGAGGATCCGCTCCCCATGGTGAGCGTCGGCGGCTGCGCCGAGCCTACACCGTCCGTGGAGACGTTGACGCTGCCGCCGCCCGTCAACGCGATCGTACCGTCCAGCTCGATCGTGCCGTGCGAGTTGAGATTGAGATTCTTGCCCGAGGAGGAGGTGAGGCTCGTCGATGCATTCATCGTGAGGGAATTCGTCGCATCGAGTGTCACATCGCCAGTCGAGAGCAGCGTCTGGATCGCGGGCGTCCCGATAGAGGTGCTCTGATTGCTGTCATCCGTGTAGGCGTACGTATTGCTCGTCATGCCCGCGGGTTGAGGCGAGCTGCTGTCGATGGTGAGATTCTTCGGATCCAGCAGGAGCGTTCCCCAGGCGCCGTGCGCAGCGGTCAGGTCGGCACCCCCACTGAGCTCCAGGGCACCCCCCGAAACCTCCGCATGGCCGCCGTTGCCGGACAACGTGCCGCCCCGCGCGCTCAGATTGCCGTCGTACTGGGTGTAATCATTCGACCAGACGACGACGTGACCGCCGTCGCCGCCCGTGCCGGCATCCGCATCGATCGTGGCCCCGGCGCTGACGACCGTCTCACGAGCATTGGCGACGTTCGGACTGCTCCCGTGATCGCCGCCACCGATGAATGCCGTGCCGCCCCCCGTGGCGCCGGCGACGTCGACGACCGCGTTGCCAAACAAACCCACGCGATCACCGGACATCGTTACCGCGCCGCCGGTGCTCTTCGCATCGCCCGCGGACGCATCCAGAGTGCCGCTCGAATTGACATCTCCATTCGGGCCCAGCAACTGAATCGTTCCACCGGTGTTGTCGATGCGATTGGCACGAACGATGCCGGTGTTGTTGACGAGGTTCGTGAACACGTCCTTGAGCGCGCTTGCCGTCAGCACCACCTGGCCACCGGCGGCGCTGATGGAGCCGCTGTTCTCCACGGCGGACGCCGCGCCGCTGGCGTTGGATGACAGCTCGGAGCCCACCTCCAGGCGCAGCAGCCCGTCGCCGGCGAGATCCAATGTCGCGACGCGCCCGGCGGCGAGATTGACCGTACCGTAATCCGCCACGATCGTCCCGGAGTTGCTGACGGTACCTCCCAGCAAGGTGACCGAGCCGCCGCGTCCGGCGGTGATCGTGCCCTCATTTCTGACGGCGCCGGGGTTGGCTGCGGAGGAGGCAAACCGGTAGCGGCCGCTGACGGGGTCGTAGCCCATTTCCGACAGCGAGCTCACCACCAGGGAATTGACATTGAGCTGCGCCGTGCGCCCGATCAGGATGCCGTACGGGTTGACGAG
The DNA here is from genome assembly GCA_035552975.1 of Steroidobacteraceae bacterium. Taxonomy (GTDB): domain Bacteria; phylum Pseudomonadota; class Gammaproteobacteria; order Steroidobacterales; family Steroidobacteraceae; genus 13-2-20CM-66-19. The sequence continues at coordinate 22,422 of DATNEN010000027.1, read as the reverse complement.
CACCACCTGCCCGTTGCCCTGAACCTGGCCGAAGATCTGACTGGGTTTCTGGTCGAGGATGCGGTTGAAGGCGATCGAGGTCGACGTGGGCTGGCGAAACTGCACGCTCTCACCCTGGCTCACGTTGAACGTATTCCAGTTCAGCTGCAGCAGGTTGGAGGACTGATTGATCAGCGTCGTGCCGGCCTTGGGAGTGGAGATCGTGCCCTGGCCGCTCACGACCACACCTCCGGTCGGACCGGCGATGGCCAGCGGCACGGAGCCGAAGGTCAGCGAAACCGCGAAGGTCAGCGCGGCCGGCGTCGGCGCGGCTGCGCGTACCCGTCGCGTGCGTCCGCTCTGGCGATCGTTCTTATTCTTGCATGGCGACAGAGTCGTCCGTGTATGCATGGTCTTGAGCCCCTGATAGCGAGTGACGTAGCGCTGCGGCGTGTGCCTGGGCGGAGCCTAGTAAGTCATTCCGAGGCGAAAGTAGTACTGCACGTGGCGACCGTTGCTCGGCACACGGCCCGTCAGCGGCGTGGCGACGTCGAGCCGGGAGACCAGGTGGCCGGGCACGGTGAACTGGATGGAGCCGCCCGCTCCGGCGAGATTCACGACGTTGTCCTCCGTCGAGGCGAAGGGTGGATTCATGCGGCCGTCCGCATAGTCGACGAAGGCCGAGAACTGCAGCATCTGACCCCAGGTGTTGTTGCCGAAGGCCTTCTTGCTGGACAGGCCCGGCGGTCCGGCGCTCAGCTCCAGCGTGGCGACGCCGCCCTTCTCGGCGAGTACTTCCGCCACCGAGTAGGCGCGCACACTGTCCGGGCCGCCCATCGAGAACTGCTCGAGCGAGACCAGCGGGTCCTTGGTGTACTGGCCGTCCACTCGCACCGTCAGCGAGGTGTACTGCGTGAGGCGCTGCAGACGCTGCAGCTCCAGGGTGAACTTGTTGAATTGCCCGGACGCGCCCAGGCGGCTGACGTGCGAGTCCGCGACCGAGTTGTTCGGGTCGTAGGCGCCCAGGGAGCCGAGCAGGTCGTTGAAACCGTGCGTATACGAGAACGCCGCGCGATCCACGCCACGAAAGCGCGTGTCGATCCCTTCCCACTGCGCATCGATCCGGGCAGTGGTCAGCTTGTCGTCGTACAGCACCGCGGGCGGCGCGTCGAACGTCGCACTCTTGACGTTGAAGGCAATGCCGATGCTGGCCGAGCCCAGGCGCGTGCGATCGAAGTCGTGCCGGTAACCCACCTCGTCGACCCGCGTTTTGCCGGTACTCTTGGCATTCGCGACCGCGGCGGCCGCGCCAACGTCGTAGGCGTTGGTCAGATGCAGCAGGTGGATGGAGTCGTTCGGGCTGAAGAGCGGTATCTCGTAGTCGGCGCCTCCGTAGGTGCCGCTGGCTCCGGAGCCATCGAAGGAGGTGGCATACTGGCCCGTGAGCTTGAGCCGGTCCGCAGAGTGCAGCGGATCGTTGATCGTCAGCGTCAGCTGCTCGCGATACTTGCCCGCGTACTGCGTGCCGTAGTTGTCAGTCTCGCTGTCGAGGTGCAAGCGCTCCTCGCCCTGCACGCGCAGAGTCAGGTTGGTGGTGCCAACGTCCTTGCCGGCGCCCAGCACACCGAAGGCCGTCAATCCCGGGTAGTTGGTGAGCGTCAGGAGCGCCGATTCGATCGAGTCCTTGTCGAGCGGCTCCCCGATCAGGGATTTGAAGGGTCGCACCAGGGTCCGGGCCGGATAGTGCTTGTTACCCTCGACTTTCACGCCGGCCAGCTTCCCCTCCAGCACCTCGACGGTGACCTCGCCGTTCGCGACTTGCTGAGCGGGGATGAACGCCTGCGCCAGGACAAAGCCATGCTCGCGGTAGTAGGCCGCCACTTTGTCCGCGACCTTCTGCAGCTGATTGATGGAAAAGCCCTGCGGCGGCTGCTGGGCGCGCGCAGCGTCGAGGAGCGCCTGCACGTCCGCGACGCGAACGTGGTGCTTGCGGCGATCGACTGCGCCTTTGAGCTTGAACGACTTGACGAGCAGCCGCGGACCCTCCTCCAGTCCCAGGGGTCGGTCGTAGACACGCGGAATCTCGAACAGCTCACCCGTGCGCGGCGCGGGTGGCACGGCCGGCGGTACCCGGGGCAGCGCACCCCCGGGCGTTGCGCCAGGCGGGATTTGGACCTGCGCGGAGAGCGGCAGGCACGCACACCCGAGCGTCGCCACCACGATCCAGCGAACCAGCTGCGAATTGTCCACTATGACCCCTTCTTCTTTTGACCGCTCGTCATGGCAGCTCGCGGACGATGCGGAACCCCGTCGTCACGTCGCGCGTGCCGGGCGCGAGCCTCTCACGCAGCGAGAGCCGCAGTCGTGAGGCTCCGTCGGCATAGGAGCCCCCCCGTGCGACGCGCATCGCAGGTTGAGTCGACTTCACCGCCGACCCGTCATCCGGCGCGCCCTTATAGTTTTGTACCCAGGCGTCCTCGACCCATTCACGCACATTGCCCAGGGTGTGCATGAGCCGAAACGCGTTCGCGTTGAATCGATCGCTGCGGCGGGCGGCCACCGTCTGCAGCTTCGACACCGAGTAGTCTGCATCGGTAGGCGACAGCGTGCTATCCCCATTGGGATAGAGGCCGGTGCTTCCGGCTCGCGCGACATATTCCCATTGCGCTTCCGTCGGCAGGCTGTAGTGGTGGTGTGTGACGCTGCTGAGCCAGTCGGTATACGCTCGAGCGTCGTCCCAACTCACGTTGACCACTGGATAGTCGTCGCCGGACCACGGCTGCTGCGCGCAGCTGCGATGCACGGCTTCGCAGAACTGCTTGAACTCGCCTTGCGACACCTCGTACACGGACACTGCGAAGGGCTGCCCGATCGAGACGTGGTGCACCGGCTGCTCTTCGGATGCCGCCGAGCTGCCCATGTCGAAAGCCCCCGCAGGCACCACCGCCATCTCCGGCCCTGCGCCACCTGCGGATACGGTGTCATGACAGAACGGCCGCCGCGAACGTGCAAGCTCGGCCCGACAGGAGTCTGGCGCGGCGGCGCCCGAATTGACTTGCGCAGGGGACTGCACGTTGGTGCGATTGCGCACATCGCCGGCGGCTCCGGATACCGGGCTCGCCGCCGGGCGCGGCGTGCTCCGCGTGTCCTGGCCGGGTGCCGGAGACGAGGCGGTGGGCGCGGCGCCCGACTGGGTCCCGACGGTGGCCACCGCGGCGGCTGCGGTAGTCCCCGTCCCCGTACCGACCCCTGCGACACTGGAGCCGACAGTCCGACCGGGCGCAGCCCCGCCGTTGGGCACCGTTACTGCTGCGGCTCCGGGGGCAGCGACACGTCGCTCCGGGCGAACCGCTGCACTGCCGCCTTGGGCACTCTCAGCAGGGCGCGGCGGCGGCACGGGTGAGATGGGCAATGCCGAGTCGGGTGAATCGAGGTCGATTCCCACTGTCACGGCAAGCGCTGCCAGCGGGCTGTTGTCTGCCGTCAAGCGCGTCGGCGACAGGGCTTGCTGCTCCTTCAGCCGTCGCCGCAGCTCATCGACGAACTGCCTGAACCACCCCTCGTGAGCCACGGTGCCGATCTGGCCGGCGCCGAGCTCGATCAGCGCCGCGTTGAGAGTCGTGAGTCGCGCGTCGCTCCAGTCGCCAGAGGCGACAAAGCTCTGGACGAGCCCATGAACGTCCTCGGCCGCGGAGATGCTACCCGCGCTCTCACCAGTCTGAGTGGCGGTCCGGCTCGACCCGGCGCGGCCAAAGAGCATCCACAGAACGATGGCCACAGCGAGGACGAATAGGACAGCGATGAGGATCGCGGGCCGGCCCCGCTGTCGTGCACCAGAGGATGCAACGGTCGATGTTGCGGGCGGCGCCGCAGGCGGATCGTGCGAGGTGGGGACCGCAGAGGCGCTCTCCGGCGAGACCGCCCGAGGCTTTCCCGGCACGGTGATCGCCTCTCGTGGAGGCTGGCGTACGGCAGCGCGCGGCTGCGTGATCTCAGGCCCACGGGGAGCCGAAGTCGTGGACAGAGAATCCAGCAGCGGCGCGCGCAGCGCCCGGTATGCGGCAAGGTCCAGCTTTCCGTCGTGGTGATCTTGCGCCAGCGAACGAAGTCGCTCCGCAACATCGACACTCATGGGATCTCTCGAAGCACACGCAATCCGGTGATGGCGTCCCCGGTATCCGGGTGCGAGCGCTTCGCATCCGCCGTGCAGGAGGACAGGCTATCGCTGTACGCACCCCCGCGGACGAGCGCCTCCGAGCCGGTCAGGACCCACTCCTGGGCATTGCCAAGAGCGTTGTACAAGCCCCACCCGTTGGCGCTCCCGGACAGGGCGGGCTCGAGCGCTTCGCCCTTCACCTTCTTCCCGCCGATCTCCACGAGGCAATTCACCGAGCTGAGGTCTGCATTGCCTCCCTGTGCGGTCACGGCATAAGTCCACTCGCTGTCGGTCGGCAGCCGATAGCTCTCCCCGGTCACTTGCGACAGCCATTTCACATACGCTTTCGCGTCGTCGAGTGAAATGTTGATGACCGGGTAGTCGGGTTGACCTGAAGGAGCCGGACAGTGCCCCGTGCGTGTGCAGAATATGGCGTAGTCTGCGTTGCTCACCTCCGTGCGGCCCAGGGCGAAGGCCTTGGCGCTACCGCCACCCGCCGGAATGACGACCATATCCGGCCCACGGCCTCCACCGGAGAAGGTGTCGTAACAGACCGCCTGACGTCGTCGGCCATAGCCTGCAAGGCGGTCGCTGCACGCGATATCAGGCGGCAGACGCGGGCCGGCCCCGGCCTGGTCCGCCGGTGCTGCGGAGTTCGGCCGCGCCATCGCAAGGCGCGTATTGGTCTGTGCCGTCGCGCGCGCTGACGACGCGGTGCCTGCCGCTCCCGGCGCGCCGACCGCGCTCGTCGCAGCCGTGCCTGCACCACCGCCACTTCCAGTGCCGGCAGCTGCGCTCGCGCCGGCATCCCCCACCGGCGTTGCCGGTACCTGCGAAGTCGGCGGCGCTTTGGGGCTCGCGGCGGCTTCGGACAGGATCTTGGTTGCCAGCTCGCTACCGAATACCTGCTGCGCCACCGCGGCGAGACGCTTCGCCTGCGCGGGGTCGGTAGTCGAGCGAATCCTCGCGCCGAACTCGCTGGCCAGTCGTTCGCTGACAGCGGCGGCCTCGCGAGCGTCCTGTCGGCCCAGACGCTCCAGCTCCGCATGCGTCCCGACTCCGTCGATGGTGCTCGAGGTCTTCAGGGTCGCCTCGATGACCTGGTAGCGGCCGTAACGCTCGCTCGCCGCCGCGAGGTCCTGCAGCGTCGGAGAAATCTCCTTCGCCCGCGAGGTGAGACTGGCCGCGTTGGCAAAGCGGCCGTCTCTGGCCGCGTTCGATGCGAGCCGTAGATAGGCGCTGCCGATCGCCTGCGGCGCCTGTTGTGTCAGGTAGGCATCGCCCGCGGGCAGATTGGTCCGCAACTCCTGGAAAGAAGTCAGGGCCTCGTTGACCTCGTTCGCGCGCGCCTGCACGAGCAGCTTGGTCTTCAACGCTTCCACCTGCGCGAGCCGGTTGCGCTCCTGCAGTGCGGTCTGCTGCGCGCTGCGCGCCTCTGCCAGCAGCTTCGCTTCTGCTTCCACGGACTGTGGTGCGTACTTGCGCGCCTGATCGAGCATCCCCGCCGCCTCGGTCAGACGCTGCGCGGTGCGCAGCGTACGCGCCTCGGCGACGTAGGCTTGCGCAGCACGTGTCTTCGCCTGAACGACATACGGGTCACTGGCAGACACGTACGCAGTGAGCTGGCGCAACGTACGATCGAATTGCGCGCTCCAGCTGGCGTCAGCCTTCTCGGACTGCAGCAACGTGTCGATACCAGTCTTGATCTGCGCGATCGCTGCCTGCTCGGCCTGGAGGGCTCCCCGCTCGGAGGCGAGCCTCTGTCGTTGCTGATCGACGAAATTGGCCGGCAACACATCGGCATAGCGAGCGATGACTTCGAGCGCCTGAGCATGCTGTGCGGTGCTCTCGAGACGGGTGATCTGGGCGCTGACACCGCGCTGCGCCAACTGCTGAACGCTGGCCAGCACGGGGCTGTCGGGCGCGATGCCCCGCAGCTCATCCAGCTGCGCGCGCTTGGCATCGATGTCGGCGAACGTGGCATTTGCGCCGGTCAAGGCCGCAAGGGATGCCTCCAGCGACCTGCGCTGCACCAGCCGCTGCTGCTGGCCGACGGCGCGCTGCACCTGGTCGCGCAAGTCCGCGAGCGTCGGGTCGCTCGAATCGAAGCTCAGCCCGCCCGCCACCAGTGCCTGCGCGAGCGTCGTGTTGCCCGCCTGCAGCGCCCGGGTGGTCTGGTCGGCGAACGCACCCGGCAGCCGCGGGTCGTGCAGCAGCCGGTTCTGGGCGTCGATCTTGCGAATGGCCTGCAGCACGGTGCCGATGTTCTGGGGTCCCTGGCCGGCGATGAGCAGTCCGCGCTTGAGGTAGTCGTCGAAGCGGTCGCTCAGGCGGTTGATCTCGTCGTTCTCGCGCGACCCGAGGCGGTCGGCCAGATCTCTGACTGCCAGGGAGTCCGGCAGGAATCCCTGCAGCTCTCCCAGCAGACCCAAGGCCGCCGGATAGTCCGCGTTCGGCTGATTCGGCTCCGTCGCCGCATCGATGCGCGCTTCGAAAGCCTTGATCAGGCCGGCACGGGCACCCTCGTTGAGGAGAATGGTCGCCCGCTGCTCGGCGGTGAGACTGCGGAGTTGCTGAACCAATGCGTCCAGCCGCGAGCCATCAGCCGTGGTGAGCGCGTCGATCACGGCGCGTTCGCGCCGCTTGGCCAGATAGGCGGGTATCAGGAATCCGGCGACGACGATGCCGACCACCACGACCGCCGCGACGCTGACTGCGACGGTCGCGCGCCCCTTGCGTGGGATCAGCTCGTTCAGGAACTGCTGCGCGGAGGCGGTGCGATTCTCGCGACTGAATTGCAGGCCATGCTGGATCGCGCGCCACTGCTGGCGCTTGAGCCCGCGTGGACGCTTCGGGATGAGGCCCTTGTTGCGCGCCTCGACGGCCGCAACGCGATTGAACGGATGTTTGCCGGTGAGCAGCTCATACGCGACACACGCCATGGCATAGACGTCATCCCGGGGGTCGGGCTCCAGCCCCTCCAGCATCTCGCAACTGGCGTACGTGGGGGTCAGGGCGCCGAGCGTCGCAGGATCGAACAGCGTGACCGAGCCCGACACGGCGTCGGTGCGCTTCACGGCACGCGCAATCCCGAAGTCGAACACCTTCACCACGTTGTCCTTGGTGAGAAAGGCGTTCGCCGGCTTGAAGTCCGAGTGCACCACGCCCTGCTCGTGCGCGTAGGCCATGGCGCGGCACATGTCCCGTGTGAGCCGCATGGCTTTCTCGATGCCTACCCCGGATCCCTCGTTATCGCGAATGATCCGATCCAGCGAGCGGCCCTCGAGCAGCTCCATGACCATGAAGACGTTGCCGCCGTCGCGATCGAAGTCGTACACGGCCACCACGTTGGCATGCGCGAGCTGCTGGGCCTTGCGGCTCTCGCGCTGCAGCGCTTTGAGGGACTCCGGATGGCGGCGGAATTCCTCGTTCAGCAGCTTCAGAGCGACCCAGGGATTGCGGTCCTGAGCTTCCTCCTTACGGAGGTCGCGCGCCTTGAAGACCACGCCCATGCCACCGCGCCCGAGCTCCTCTTCGAGCACGAAGCGATCCTTCACGACACTTCCGGCCCCGAGCGTCGGGGCATCGGCGACGGCGCGCCCCACGTCGGTCCAACTGGAGCTGGTGGGCCGTGAGCCAGTGGGAGTCCTGCTGTCGGCATACGAGCCGGTACCGGTGGGTGGCCCTGTGAGACCCGCCGGGGGCGCGGCCGCAGGGGGCGCGGAGACAGGAGCAGCGGGTGCCGGCGCGCTCGCCGACGCAGCGGGTGCATTCGCCGCAGCGGCCGCGCTCGCAGCGCGCGGGGGTCGGAACTGCGTCTTCTCTCCCTCGGCTGCGGGGGCAGGTGCAGAGGCAGCGGGAGCCGACGGCGCAGCCGGCTTGGGTGCGCGAAACTGGGTCTTGTCCTCCGTTCCGGCCGACGGCGGCGCGGCGGCTGCGGGCGGGACCACCCGCACTTCCACTCGCGGTTGAGTCTTGAGGAACGTGCGGATCACATTGATGAGCGCGAGGTAGGTCTCGCCCTTGATGCGGCCGCCTCGATACAGCGCTTCCACCAGTGCGCCGTGCGCCGCGGCCAGCTCGGGCTGGCGCGCCAGGGCAAGGTGTATTTCGCGCTCGACATCGCCCAGATCGAGTTTCCCCGCTACATGGGCGTCCAGTGCTTTTCGGAATTCGTTCATAGACTAAGCAAACTGCACGACGATGACAGACACGTTGTCGCTGCACGGACCGCTCAGGGCCTGTCGCATGAGCGCCTTGCATGCACCTTCAGGGTCGTTGCCCGTGAGGTGATGGGCCATATCGGCCTCGGAGAGCTCCCGGTACAGGCCATCGCTGCACAGCAGGTAGCGATCGTGGTTACGCAGCTCGCGCAGCTCGATGTCCAGAAACAAGTCGCGCGAGCCGCCGACGGCGCGGGTGATCACATTCGACATGGCCGCTTCGGGAGAGTCGACCAGGCCGTCGCGTACTTCCTGCGCCTCGCTGTGATCGTGCGTGATCTGCTCGATGCTGCCGTCACGGCTGCGATACACGCGGCTGTCGCCCGCCCAGATGCTGATGCAGTGCCGCTCGAGCGCCAGCAGCGCCACGATGGTGCTGCCGCTCATGCCGGCCTGGTTGTCGAGCGACGCCTCATACAGCCGCCGATTCACCTCGTGCAGACGGTCTTCCACGGCATCCAGCAGCGCGCTCGGCGATGTCAGCCTGGTCAGCTCGCTGAGCGATTGCGCGATCATGTTGCTCGCGACATCGCCTGCGTTGTGTCCCCCCATGCCATCGGCGACGACCCACAGGCCGACGTCGGGCATGTCGAGAACCGCGTCTTCGTTGTGACTGCGGACGTTTCCAATGGAGGTTGCCGCCGCCGAGCGCCACGAGAATCCGCTGCGAATATCGGGTTTGGCTGCCATGGCAGTCACCGCTGCTTGCGCAGACGCGCGTCTGCCATGAGCTTCTGCAGGTGCTCGTTGTAGGCCAACGCGAACTCCTCGCCGAACAGCAGCTGGAAGTGCGCCTCACGGTCCCGGTCGATCTCCTCGAACTGCGCCCGGTACATCTCCCAGTACTTCGCCTTGTTGCCCAAGCCGAGCACCGCGGTGCGCTTGAGCTTGCGCTCGTACAGCTCTTCGAGCTTCTGCGGGTGCAGCTTGGCCAGCATGGCGCTGAAGGCGGCACGAATGCCTGCGAGCATCGCACTCTGATGGAACGCGACGTCATCGAAGCCTTCGCGGAAGGCATCGACCGGCCCGAGGTAGCCGGGGTTGTGTTTGACAAACAGGTTGTCGAAGGCGTCCTCGGCGTTCTGCGAGAACTTCAACGGGTTGTTCTCGACGGCTTTCACGCTGGTGGTGGGCAGGCGGAAGCTGTTCTTGACCTCGGTGCGGGATCTCAACACCGTCACCAGGCCCTGCACGGCCAGGTGCACGATCGCCTCAAAGTCGGGAGCGGCGGGAGCCGCCGGCCGTGCTGCCTGTGGAGCGCCCGCACGAACGGCCTCGGCAGGGTTCGTCGAGGCAACGGGCGGAGCGGCCGTACCTGCAAGCGCAGCGAGTGGGTCTACGGTGCCCAGACCGAGGGCAGAGGCTTGCGGCTCATCCGGGATGATCTGGACGATGATCTCGTAGTCGCCGATGTACAGCCGATCGCCGTCGTTGAGCGGCTGCGGCGCCGCACGCGAGGCCGCCTGGTCCGGTGCGTTGATGAAGGTGCCGTTCGAGCTGGTATCCTCGAGGTAGAAAGTACCGCCCGCCGCGCTCACCCGTGCATGGCGGCTGGATACGAAGTTCTGCGGGTCGGGAAGCACCCAATCGTTGCCCGCAATGCGGCCGATGGAGCCGCCGCGCTCGTCAAATACCTTGTACGCGGTCGCGCCCAGCTCGCCGCTCTGTCCGCTTACGATGCTGAGCGCGAGGAGCATCAGGAGGACCCGCCGGCGTTGGCCCAGTCCGTTGCCGACCAGTCGCCCGTGAGCATCCCGACGAATCCGGCAGGCTCCGGCAGTCCCCGCGAGCACAGCCAGCTCGCCCGCAGCGTGTTGGATCCTTCCGTCCACCAGATCGCGAGCGGCGCGAGCAGCCGGCCGGCTTCGCGATGGGCATACGCATTGACTGCGCTCTGCAGCGAGGCCGCCGAAGCCAGTGGCATCTGCCAGCGGCCAGCCGGCGCAGGAGCATTTCCCAGGACGCGCAGCGCCTGCGAAGACTCCGTGGCGCTCGCCGTATCGAGGCGCTCGCGCAGCAGCGCGACCTGCTCATCGAAAGTGTCGAAATCCAGCGCTTCCGCATCCAGCGCGTCGAGGACCAGATGCTCCGCGGTCTCGAACCAGACGCGGCTGGCGCATGCCACCGCCAGCACACAGTCCTCCGGCTCCAGTTGGGCCAGTACCGTGAGCGGAAAATAGCGGCCGACGCGGTCGACGCTCGGCACCAGGATCCCGATGTAGGTCCCCGCGCCACACACGCCAGGGGACAGTGCGAAGCGCCACACCGGCCCCGTCAGATAAGTATCGAGCCACCGGTCTTCCAGCCGAGCGCGCAACGCGTGCAGCGATTCCTGCAGCCAGGCATCCCACGCGTCGACGAAATCCTGCGGGGCGCGCCGCTGCAGGAAGTCTCCCCGGCAGGGCAGCTTGCCGTAGAAGCCGACTTCGGTGAGCGCCCGGCTCACGGCGCAAGCCCGCACTGAAAGCCGGCCAGCTCATCGCGCACGAACGGATTGCGGCTGGACGCTGCGTCCAGGATCACGTGCATGGAGTGGGTACCGGCGGCGAAACTGACCCCGATTCGCGTGTCCGACACCCGTTTGACCTGCGCTCCCTCGAGCGCCCTGAACCACGCCCAGGGTCCTTGCTTCACGAGGCTCGGACCCGAGCCGCTGCGCTCCTCGAACGCAATCACCGCCTGCCCGACCCCGCCCGCGCCCGGCCACACCATTGCCTTGCTTTCCAGCGGTCCGTGGCGGTACTCGAGCCGCTGGCCGTCGAGATCGAGAGTAAAGCGGGTCGCCGCGGCATCCAGCGTGTCCGGAGTCAGGTTGAATCTCGCCTCCGGCATCTGGGTGCCCGGCTTGAAGTACACCTCGCGAATGCGCTGCGCCTGCTGGAACTGCTTCAGCAGCGCGGCGGAGCCGCCGATGCCGGCCGCCCCTTCGCGCCAACGCCAGGGCGTGCGGGAGACATCCACCAGCGCCACCAGGTTGTCCTGGAAGAACTTGTCGAACACACCGCCGTAACCAAACACATGGCCGAAGTCGGCCAACGGCAGATCGTTCGCGCTGGAACGCGAGAACGGATACCGCCCCTCGACCAGCTCGCGGCATTCGCGTGCGACCTGCTCGTCATAACGACGTGACAGCTCATCCCGTGCCTGACCCACGGCGGTGGCCTGACTGCGGGTGCCGATCTGGGCCACCATCGCCCCCACCGGGGCCGGAAGCAGCTTCGCCTGCTGCTGCAGACTCTGCAGCGCGTCTGCCTGACCCGACTTGGAGAGCGAGTCGAGTGCATTGCTGGCTCCCAGGCCGCCGCCCATCCCCTGCAGCTGCTTGTACGTCTGCGCCATCGAGGCGAGCACCGCATCGATGGGTGCCGCGCCAGGCGGACCTGACATCAAGGTGCGAATCGCCTCGAAGTGCTTCGACACCGCGGTGCCGGGCTCGTCCGCACCCGGCGGAGGTGCACCCAGCACATCGGCAAGCTGGGCGCTCTTGGCAGCGAGCGCGACAGAAGCGGCCTGCAGGGGATTGCCGGCCGCAGCCGCCGGGTCGGTGGCAGGCTTCTGCAGGTCGGTGTTGGCAGCGACGGCCGCCAGATAGCCCTTCAGCGGGGAGGCCGGACTCGAGAGCACCCCGAGCAGCTGCATGAGTGAGCGGGTATCGGTGGTGGGCCGGACCTTCACATCCTGCAGGATGCCGTCCCATACCCGGATGTAGTCCTGCTCATAGAGGCCGAGCATCTGGTACAGGACCGTGCCGCTGTTGCGCAAGTCCAGCAGGCCGTTACCGAACACCCAGCCATCCTGGGCGAAGCTCTTGAGGAGCTCCAGCTTGCCCGTCGTGCTGACCTCTCTGAACACGTCCTTCGTGTAGAGCGCCGGCACCGGCTCCGACAGCGGCACGCCGCTCTGGCGCATCAGCACCTGATCCGCTCCCGGGCCGGCAGCAAGGTCCAGGCGCAATGCGTGCTTGGTGTCGCGCGAGTGATCGAGTTTCAGTCGGCTGTACATCAGGACCGGCAGCGACGCCGTCCGCAGCGCATTCCTGCCCTGGTTGACGAGCTCGCCGTCCAGGGCAATGGAGCTGAGGCTGTTCTTGCCGGTGAGCAGCTCATCGAAGTGCGCCTCCAGGCGCTGCCTGCTGTCCTCATCCTGCGGATACATCTGGCGCAGCTCGACGTTGACGAGGAGCCTCAGGTGCTCCGCATCGCGATGGCTGGCATCGCCGAGCATCAGGTAGCCCTTCAGATACTCGTACAACCGATCCGGCGTCGCGACGTTCGAGCGAATCTGGTCGGCGAAGCGTGCGGCGATGACAGGAAGCAGCGTGGCGTTGAGCTCGCGCTGATAGCCGTCGTGCGCGAGCTCGCCCAGGGACTTGCCGCGGTACAGACCCATCCGCATCCGCCACGGGATATGAGCGTTGTGCTCATTTGCCGTCGTGGAGACCGTGCGCACCGCATCCAGACGCGTCAGCAGCACGCTGGACGGTGAGGTCGCGCCGGCGGCCGCTGTTCCTTCGAGCGCCTTGGCGGCCGTCGCCACCTCACCGACATAGTTGGCGTTCGCATCGTAGCTGACCGACAGGGCCAGCACTCCCAGAGCGAGAATGGCGACGCAGGCGATGTAGGCCGCCGTCTGCAGCGCCAGCTTCAGCACCTGCAGGCGGCGATTGATGCCCGCGAGGCCCGACTCGCGGAAGATGACATTCTTGAGCAATCGCTCGATGAAAAACGCCTTGCCGCGACCGACCGTGGCCGGAGCCACGGAGCTGGTCACGCCGAACGAGCGTGCGATTGCGCCCAACACGCGGTCTACCGGCGTGCCTTCCTGTGTGCCGCTGGTGAAATACACGCCGCGCAGCAGAATCTGGCTATCGAAGTCCGTCGTCGCGAATACCCGCTTCAGCAGCTCCTGCAGGAGCGGGCCGAAGGTGGCCATCTGTTGCGGGAAGGCGAGAACTCCGACGCGTCTGCGTGCGTCGCGCTCATTCTCCATGCGGCCCAGCACGCGTTGCTGCAGCCTCTCCAGCAGGCGCGCGAACTCTTTCTCGAATTCCTGCGGGGCGTGGCCCGATTCGGTCGCCTCGATCGAGAAGGTCGTGCCCCAGACCTGTGCGCGCTGCTCGGGATTGAGATCGCCGAAGGACTCGTTGAATCCAGCCACCAGGTCGCACTTGGTGACCAGGAAGTACACCGGGACATCGATGCGCAGCGTACGGCCGATCTCATCGAGCCGCGCGCGAATGGCCGCGGCATGACGCTCACGCTCCCGAGCATCGGCGGTCAGCAGGTCCGAGGCGCTCATCGCCACGATGACGCCGTTGATCGGCTGGCGACTGCGGAACTTGCGCAGCAGCTGCAGGAACGACACCCAACCGGCGGCATCCGCCTGCGAGTTCGAGTCCTGGGTGGTGTAGCGGCCGGCGGTGTCGATGAGGATCGCCTTGTCCGTGAACCACCAGTCGCAATTGCGCGTACCCCCGACGCCGCGCAGCGCATCCTTGCCGAATTGCTGCGCCAGCGGGAAATCCAGGCCGGAGTTGACCAGCACGGTGGTCTTGCCCGCTCCCGGAGGACCGATGATCACGTACCAGGGGAGCTCGTACAGATTGCCGCCGCCCTTGCGCCTGGACTTCTTCAGCGCATTGACGGCCTCTTCGAAGCGTTTGCGCAGCTGGGTCGCATCGCCGCCGGCGCCCGCCGCACCGCTGCGGGCACTCGCCGGGCTACCGCGAGCCGCGCCCGCAGAGCCGCCGGCGTCCTCCTGAGCCAGCATCTGGCTGGCCATCTTGCCGCTGGCGCGCGAGCTGCGCAGTTGCTTCAGCTGCAGGAGCACGGCCCAGACGACGACGATGACGAGGATCGCCACGAGGCGCGCGACGACACTCTCCAGGGGCTTGTGATCGGCGAACGCAAAATACGGCCCGGCAAACCATATCAGCAGGGCCAGCAGCACGAGCCCGACGATGACGAGGAAGGCGCGACTCTTGAGAATTCCGCCCATGTCAGCCGCCCCTGAGATGGATGATCTCGACGCGGCGGTTGCGCGCGCGATTGGCAGGCTCGTCGGCCGGCTGGTAGCGCGGCTCGAGCGCCCCCTTGCCAGCGGCCTCGATGCGCGATCCGTCGGTTACTTCACCGCGGATGAGGTCCGCAACCTGAAGCGCGCGGGCACGCGAGAGCTCGTAGTTGTCCTTGAAGCGCAACGAGCGCAGCGGCTGATCGTCCGTGTGCCCGATCACGAGGATCCGCCCGGGCACCTTGTTCAGCGCACTGCCGATGTCGTGTATCAGGCTCGTGTAGCTGGCATTCACGTTGGCGCTTCCGGAAGCGAACAGATCCGTCGCCGTCAGCGTAATCAAGGTGCGCGCTCCGGACTCCTCTACGGATATGCGACCGCCTGCGATCTGGGGAGCGAGCAGCTCGCGCAATCCGCTCGTAGGAACGTTGGCCGCCGGGGCCTTGGAATCGAACGCTTCGAGGCCGATTCGCGACAGCGAGGCGCTCACCGGATCGGCCAGCCTGTCCAATCGCGAATCGAAATAGATATAGGCTCCCACCAGCAGCACCGCGCAGGCCGCTGCGACTACCCACAACGGCACGAACCGAAGCACCGCGTTGCGCCGGTCCTCGACACCCTTCCAACGCGCAGACAGCTCGTTGTCGTCGCTATCCCTGAGGCCGTCGATCCGTTGATACAGGTTCTCACGTACTTCGGCGAGACGCGCTGCGCCGCGATCGTCCAGGCGATATTTGCCCTCGAAACCGAGCGCGAGACAGACGTAGAGCAATTCAAGCAGCGCGAGATAGCGCTGGGGTTCCTTGGATACTCGATCCAGGATCTGGAAGAATTTCTCGCCTCCTGCGGCTTCACGATGAAAGGTGACGAGCAGCGAATGGCCGGACCAATCGCTTTGTGCGCCCCATGGGGTGTTGAGCACGGCCTCATCGATCGCCGTGCACAGGGCGTACCTCGCGGCGAGAATGTCCTCCGCCGGCACTTCGGCGCGACGCGCACGTTCTTCGAATCCGCGGATCTCCTGAATGGCCTGACGGCGCAGGCTCTCGACGTCGGCATTGGAGATCTGACCGCGAAGTCGGCCGGTGAGCACCAGCAACGGCACTGCGGCTTGCAGCAACGGGTTCGTGCCCGTTGCGAGCCACTCTCCGAGAGGTGCTGCCTCAGCGGCGCCACGTGCATCGGCGTGTGCGCCGCCGGATACGTGCGCGGGAGAATACGCAGGGGGCGCGCCATATCCCGCGGCCGGGTCGGATATCGGGGCGTTCTGACCATAGGCAGACCCGGCTAGCCCTGCCGGCGCATCACGGGCTGGCTCACGAGCTGCCCCATCACGGGCTGTCGTGTCCGATCCGGCAGGAGCCTGCGAGGGCGCCGCGCCCCCGCCGGGCTGGGGTGCAGGCCGGCGGCTGACACCGGGGCGCGGACGCAATATCGTGACGTCACGCGGGGTCAAATCGGGCCGTGGATCGTCTTCCTTGCTCATGGTTCACTCATCCGCGGATCGCCCACAGTTCCATGCTCAGGTTCGGGAAATCGCCGGACTGATGAACGGCGATCCCGCCGGAACCCTTGAGGGTGCGCCACAGCTCGTGGCTGCGATCCAGCTCGAAGTAGGCAAACCCGGCGTGATACGGAATCTGCCGCGGCGCGACGGCCATCGGCTGCAGCGGAATGCCCGGCAGTTGCAGATTCACCAGGTCGCGGATCTTCTCGACGGAGCCAATCTTCACCTGTGAAGGGAATCTGCGCCGCAAGTCCTCGGAAGGGACGTCGGCGCGCGCCGCCAGCACGAACGCCGCACTATCGAACAGGCTCTGGTCGGCGACGCTGCCGACGCTGATGCCGAATTTCTTGAGCGCGAGCGGAATCGGGATGGCGTTCTGCTCCATCACCACGCTCAGGCAACCGCGCAGCGAGTTGATGACGGGCTCGAAGGTCGCGCGCAGCGCATCGTGCCGATAGGTCGGAAACTGCGGGGGTCGGCGCGAGCTGGCCGTGAGCGTCGACAACTCCCCGGTGATCTCCAGAGAGAGTCGATAGAGATCTTCCGGATGCAGCGCGGGGCTGGCGGCCAGATGAGTCACCAGGGGCTCGTAACGGTTGATGATCTGGAGCATGAGGAAGTCGGCGATCTCGGCTGCGCCGCCACGCCCGGAAGCGACGGCGCGCGCCGCAAGGGCTTCCGCACGTTGATGCAACAGTCCCTGCAGCTCCATCAGGAAGGTGGCAAGCCGCCCTGCCGCGCCGCTCCGCAGGACCGTCGGGATGAAGCGCTCATCCAGCACGACCTGACCGTCGGCGCGGCGCTCGACGACGTGCGCGAGCGGGATACGTGCGAAGTCCTCGCCGGGCTCGCCCTGCGGAACAAGCAGCGTATTGAGCGCCCCGACCTCCAACTCACTGGTGACTGCAGACTCGGTGGCCACATCACGCGCGTCCAGATCCCGCGTACTGTAGCGCGTCAACTCAGCACCGTTGCCCGCACGTCTGGACTGCAGAGCGCCGGACTTCCGCAACGGCACCGCCAGAAGCACCACCTGGTCGCGTATCTGCGTGCCGACTTCCAGTGGCGCCGGCAGCGGCTCGTTGTCGGGCATCGAAAACGGCGTCCCGTCGGGAAACACTCCACGCGCGCGTCGCAACCCGACCTTGCCGATCGCAAGCAGGTCGCGCTCGATCTCCAGCTCGCTGAATCCCCATGCGTATGAGCGCAGTCCCGCCGTACGACCCTCGATCCAGGTCTCCAGGTGCCGCTCCTGCTGCTGGAAATGCTGCGGCCGAAGGAACAGGCCTTCTGACCAGATGATGCGGTTGTTCTCTGACATGCGGTCGGCCGTCCTCGTGAGATCAGTCTTTGACGGCCAGCGTGACCGCGTCTTTGGCTACGCTGACAGTGACACCGTGTTTGCCGATCAGATCCTTCAGCTTCTTCTGCGGGGGCTGGGTCAGCGCGCGCCAGCGAGCCGAGCGTATATCGCGATACGCGGCGATGACGCCGATGAAGCGGGCATCCGGATTGATCGCCAGATTGAAGGCGCGCTTCTCGCCCGGGACGAGTACGTACTCCTCCCGGGAGATCAGACTGGCGCCCAGTATCTCCTTCTCTTTGTCGTAAAGAGGGAAGAAGTCCGCCGTGGCAAATTCGCCGTCGTTGCGCAATTGGAACAAGCGCACCACGATGGGTGATGCCCGACCCGAGCTGTCCGGGTTCACGTCCGCGCTCACGACGATCTGCGTAGGAGTCATCGGTGCCGGCTTCGGCGGCTTGGATGCGCAAGCCACCAGCGCCAGGCTCCCGATGAGAAACAGTGTGCGCAATCTCACGAGTCGCCTCCACGGGAACGCTTTAGAACGCTGAGCTGCTGCTCGTAAGCCCGCGCGAATTCCTCACCGAACAGGCGACGGAAGGTGTCGTCGCGATCCTTCGTCATCTCCTCGTAGCGTTCGGTGTATCGCTCCCAGTAACTCACTTTGCCGCCTCCGAACAGGCCTCCCCGCTTGCCCTGTCGCTCGAAGGCTTCCTGCAGCTGGGCGGGATCGAAGCGATTCATCAGATTGTCGAACCCGGCGCGCACACCGGCGAGCATCGCAAGCTGGTGGAAGCGCACATCGTTCAGCGCGTCGGCGAAGGCCTCCTGGGGCGCCAGGTAGGCCGGATTGCGCCGCCCGAGCAGGTTGCCCAGGGCATCCTCGGCATTGGCCGCGAACTTCAGTGGATTGTTCTCGGAGACCTTCACTTGCGTGACGGGCATCCGGAACTCCGTCTTGATTTCCGTGCGAGCGCGCAGCACCTCGATGAGCCCCTGCACGACACTGCGGAGGATGTTGCCGAGCACCGCGGCGGTCTCCGGCGGCACCCTTGCAGGATCCACCCCGGTCGCGCGGAGGAATCCTTCCCAATCGAACAGAGAGCGGCCTGCGGACCCGCCGGAGGATGCTGCCGGCGCGGGAGCGGCCGGACGGGGTGCCGGCGCTGCGCGCTGTGGCTGGGCGACCCGAGGCTGCGGCGGGGGTTGAGGCGGAGGCGGGGGCGCCGCGCGCTGAGGCGTTGGTTCCGGAGGCTGCAGCTTCGAGCGATCGAAAGACGTGCGATCCCAATTCTCGGGAATCACGTTCCCGCCGCGCTGCGCCGGAGGCAGTGCGGCCGGCGCAGGCGGGGGCGTGAAATGGTCGGAGAGGGACGATGTATGGTTCCAGGAAGCGTCAACCTGCGGCCGCGAGCGCGAGGGCGGCGCCGCAGCTGCGCCCGTCAACTTGCTCAGAGGATCGAGGTCTTCCGCAGATTCTGCAGGAGAGCCGACGAGCGCAGAGCCGTGCCGCGAATCGAGCGTCTCGGGCACGGGAGGGCGCGCCGCCGGGCGCGGAACGGCTTCGACCGGCGCAGTTGCCGACGTTGACACTACGAGCTCGTATTCGTCGATGAACACCTTGTCGCCGGACCGCAGCGGATAGGGCTCATTGCGCGGCAGCACCCGCTCCGGATCGTTGATTGCGATGCCGTTGGTACCCACACCCTCCACGAAAAACACGCCGTTGATGAAACGTACGGTGGCGTGATGCCGGTGCACGCCGGCGCCCGGAAGCACCATGTCGTTCTCCTGCGAGCGACCGATGCGTCCGCCGTCAACGGTGAACACTTTGCGGCGCCCTGCCCCGAGGGCCGCGGCGTTCGCACTGATGACTTCAAACGTGAGGTACATGGTTGGCCTGGCCGGCGACCGGCTAGCCTCCTATGAGCACGGTGGGACAGCCCGCGACGATCGAGCCGCCATGCGCCGTCGTGTCGCCCATGCGGGCGGCCGGTTTGTTCTGAATGAGAACGGTGGCCGAGCCCTTCATGATCGCATCCGGTGGGCCGACACACGTGCACTGCGCACCGAGCGTCGCCGCCGGCAGGTTGCCAATGAGAACGGTGGGCGCACCCGGTGGCATGATGGGGCCGCCGACGTGTGGAATGGGCGGTACGGCGGGTGTCTGCATCGGGCAGACGTGCATATCGCTGACACGGGCTGCAGGCGGCATCAGCGCGCTCCTGAAGTAGCCGGGCCGAAGATCTGCAGCGCGCGTGCGATGAACCTGCCGAGCGTTCCGGTGTAGTCCGGCCGCTCGCTGGCGGCGAGGCGCAGAGCAGCCACGGCCGCCTCGGCGGGCAGGTGATCCGGTGGAGCGATGACGTCGTAGCCGCGAGGGGCCAGGCTACCCCCGTTCCAACCGGCACTGGCGGCGATCCAGGCACCCGGCGAGCCGAACTCGCCGCGCTCGGCAAAATCCATCGCCGCCACCCGGTTGGCCTCTGTCGGATCGGCCAGCCATTGCTGCGCCAGCGACAGGCCCGCGCGATCCACGTCTTTCGCGCGGGCATCGCGTGCCAGCAGTTCCTTCAGGCAATCGCACGCCCAAGCCACCACGTAGCGCTTCGGTAAGGTGTGCGCGATCACGATCAGCGCATCGCCCGGTAGTCCGCTACCCAACAGCTGGTCGAGGAATCTGCGCACGTTGCCCGCGTCACGGTCGAGCGTTGCGCGCGCATCGCGGCTCAACGGCAGGCGTCTGGCGACGCCGGAGGCGGCAGTCTGCGAATTGGGATCCAGCGTGGCGATCATGGGTGCCTGCATGCTCTTGAGTGTCTTCAGCCGATTTTCGTCAGCGATCCCTTGAGAGAGGCGACGCCGCTGGAGCTCAGGTCGAGCGTGCCGCTGCCGTCGACCGTCGTCTTGGTCCCCTTCACGTCCAGTTGCGTACCGGAAACTTTGGTCTGGGCCGCATCGATGTCCACACTGCTGGTGCCCTTCAGCTGCAACTGCGAGCCGCTGATCTGGATGCTGCCGTCGCTCTTCATCACGATCTTCGCCTGCCCGACTTCGAGCGTGATCTGATCGCCGGCCGTGAGCGAGTACTTGCTGCTCACTTTGAGATCGTCGTTGCTCTTCACGTCGGTGGCGCGATCCGCACCGACACTGCGCGTTTCCTTGCCCGTGATCTTGGCGTCGAGGTTGTTGCTGACGGTGAGGCTGTCGTCGTGCTTGACCGTGGTCGTGCGGTCGTTCCCGACGGTCAGCTTGGCGTCGTGCTTGACCTCTTCGGTG
The DNA here is from genome assembly GCA_035552975.1 of Steroidobacteraceae bacterium. GTDB lineage: Bacteria > Pseudomonadota > Gammaproteobacteria > Steroidobacterales > Steroidobacteraceae > 13-2-20CM-66-19. The sequence continues at coordinate 1,963 of DATNEN010000027.1, read as the reverse complement.
CGATCGTTCCCGACGGTGAGCTGCTCGTCGTTCTGGATCGTGACGGTGCGATCGCCCTTGTCCTTCTTGTCGGCGCCGATGCTGATCGTCTGATTGTTCTCGATCACGACGGTCAGGTTCTTCTCGGCGTGGATGTAGACCTCTTCCGAGCCCTTCTTGTCCTCGAAGCGGATCTCGTTGAAGGTGTCGCTCGTGCCCTCCTTGCTGCTGCGGCTCTTCAGCCCGCTTTGCGTCATGTTGGCGGGCAAGGCGTAGGGCGGCATCTGGTCGTTGTTGTAGACGCTGCCGATGATGAGCGGACAGTCCGGGTCGCCCTCGAGGAAAGACACGACCACTTCCTGGCCGATGCGCGGAATCTGCACGGCGCCCCAGTTCTTGCCCGCCCAGGCGTGCGCGACCCGCACCCAGCAGGAGCTGCTCGCATCCTTCTTGCCGTAGCGGTCCCAGCGGAACTGCACCTTCACGCGGCCGTACTTGTCGGTGAGGATCTCATCTTCCGCACCCCCCACCACGAGGGCGGTCTGCAGGCCCTGGATCAGCGGCTTCGGGGTGAGGCGCGCCGGCCGGTAGGGCTCGCGCGAGTCGACCGCCTCGATCGCAATTTCCAGCTCCGTATCCGCCCCGGCGAGCGCCCCGCTGCGGTACGCGCCGGTGCTCAGCCGCAGCTCGCTGGCGGTGCAGAGGTAGCGGATGTTGTTCGAGTCGGCGGGGTGCTTCGCGAGCGTGAACAGGCGGCCCGCGGCCAGGCCGGCCGCGTCGCCGGCCCCGCGTGCGAGGGCCTGTGCGGTCTGCAGCTCCTCCGCGCGCACCTTGGCGACGGTGTCGATCGAGCCCGCAGTCAGCTTCGCCGCGTGTGAAGGGAACTCGAATACTTCGAACTTCGCCGCGTCGTGCTTGCGGGAGATCGAGGAAGCCGCGGCCAGCTGGGCGGTGGGATTCTCGAAATCGTAGTCGCGGGTCGCGTACTTGCCCGGCTGCAGAAACTTCTGCACCGACCAGCTCTGCAGGTGATCGCGCTCGCGCTGGCGGACGTCCTTGCTCTGCGGATAGAACGGCACCTTGTCGTAGCCGCTCACGCTGGTGAGCCGCGCGATCTCATCGGTCAGCACCATCTTGTGCTTGCCGTCGGAGTGCTCGAAGTAATAGAAGATGCCTGCCTGCTCGAGCAGCCGGCTCAGGAATTGGAAATCGCTCTCGCGATACTGCACGCAGTACTCGCGCTTCTCGTACTTGCTCTCTTCCAGGCGCAGCTCGTAGTCGCTGAAGCCGGCTCCGCGGCAGACCGCGGCATAGATGTCCGTCACGGACTGATTCTGGAATACGCGGCAGTCGGTGGTGTGGGTGAGGAACCAGAACCAGGGGCGGATCACCGCCTGGTATTGGTGCAGGCCCTGCGCCCATCCGCTCTGGGCGAACTCGCTCACCAGGCCGCTGCAGTAGCGCTTGGACTGATCCGGCAGGGTGAGCGTCACGGTCACGGCCTTGCCGAGGATGTCATCCGCATTGAGGTCGGCGCGCTCGCTGTGCAGCGTGAGATCGAACTGAAAGGGACGGCTCACCCGCTCGCTGCCCTGGAGGGCATTGATCAGCACCGCGCCGGCGCCGAACGGAGTGGTCACGGCAACCGAACGGTTATCCTGGTATGGCTTCGCCATGCATCTGGTTCTTGATCTTCAGACCCCACCTCCGGCCGTTGCCGGCACCCCCTCGAGCACACCGGCTCATTCGGCCGGCACGAGCTTCAGGCATCCCTCGTCGTTCTTGGAGTAGAAGTACAGGCCATCGGTGTCGCGTCCTTCGGCAATGATCACACTGATGACACTTTCGAACTTTTGCCGCGCAATTGCTGTGGCGGCTATCTCATTGATCCCATTCTTTTTTATATATTCCGACCAGCGCGCCGAATCCGCCGGGTCGATGCGGGCTCCGGCATCGGTCGCGCGGCGCATCAGGCCGATGAACT
>DATNEN010000026.1:0-2256 GCA_035552975.1 Steroidobacteraceae bacterium | reverse complement strand
GTGAGCGAGCTCGAGACCTGCTGCGCGTTGTAGGCGGAGATCGCGAAGTAATACTTCCCGGGCGGGAAGCTGCTGTCGCTTACGACGTAGGACGTCTCGGTCGCGCTGGTGATCTGGATGCTGCCCGTGTAGTCCTCGGAGCTCGTGCCGTAGTGCAGCGTATAGCCGGCGAGATTGGTGAGGGAGCTGCCGTCGCTGTTCTCCGTAGGCCGGCTCCAGGAGAGGGTGATCGATTTGCTGCTCGGTGAGGAGGAAGTCGTACTGGTGGCAGCTGCGGCAGTGGAACCCGCGGAGCTGTCGAACGGATTGTTGGCAGTGGCCGCTGAGCTCGTAGAGCTGCCCGAGTGGCCGCACGCGGCCAGGGTGGCACACATCAGTGCCGCGAGCGCCAGTTGTGCAATGCGCGACGATCCGACTCCCGTAAATCTCATCGTTACTCTTCTCCACCGTCCGTCCGGGTCAGCCACCCATCCGCAGGTGCTCATCCCGTGTCGTGCGACCCGGCTTCCTGCCAAGTGCTCGTCCACGGTACTGCACGGGCTATGCCAGAATGGCAAGCCTTTGTTTTAAAAAGAAAAACTGACTCTGACGCGGTCTCTACAAGGAGCTGGGTCGGAGCGTTGTCGGCCAGCACCGACGCGCTGATGACATAAGGCCCGGGGAGAAGGGGTTAAGACCTTGATTCTTATTGCAATTTTGCATGTCTTTCTTTCGCGACGAACGGCCGGGCCGGACTGCACCTCCGTGTCAATCGACGTCGTCCCCCGCCGACGCCCCGTCACTCTGGCGAGCGAGCATGCTCCAACATTGTGACGCTGCACACAGGGAGGGCAGCGCCGCGGCTTTCTGCAGCAGTCGCTCTGCGTATACACTCTGTCGAGGGGTTGTGAGCGGCGTCCATCCGCCCACGACGGATGTATAACATAAGACGTGTCATCCGGGCACGCATGATTACTACAAGGCAGTCAGCGATATGGCGGTGAGATCCACCATTACCACTCTCTTTCAGGAGGTCGCACGGGAGCAGCAGCGTCAGCTCGCGCCGCTCACCGATGACCTGAAGCTCCTGCAATGCGGTCTCGACTCGCTGAGCTTCGCGCTCATCGTGGCGCGTCTCGAGGACGCGCTCGGATTCGATCCGTTCGATACGGCCGAGAGCTTCCCCGTCACCTTCGGGGATTTCGTCAAGCTCTACGAAGCCCGCGCGGCGTAGAACGATGGCGCTCTGGGACTCCGTGGTCGGCGCCGCTGCGGCACGCGGTGGTGCGCTGATCGGTCCTGCACGGTCGGTCCCGCTCACCTCTCTGGCTCATGCGTCGTGTCTCGGGGGGCGCCTCGAGGCCTTGCGGGGACGGTCGGTGATCGTGGCGATCCGCGATCAGCTGACGGCTGCCGTTGCGCTGCTCGAGCTGGATGGCGTTGCGAAGCGGATGGTGCTCTGCACGCCCGACTTGTCGGTAGAGCATCTGCCGCATGTCGTGCGCAGTGCGCAGGCGGACACGTGGCTGGGCGATGCGACGAGCAACGCTGCACCCGAGGTGCCTGGGCTCGAATTCGCCGTCGAGGCGGATCCAGAGCCCGTGCCGCTGCCTGGCGGCGTCGACAGGTCCGAATACCGGCTCGCCACCGAATGGGTGCTGCTCACCTCGGGAACCACCGGCGCACCGAAGCTGGTGGCGCATACGCTGGCGAGCCTGACGAATGCGTTTGCAGGCGAGCAGGGCGGCCAAGGCGAGCTCGGCGCGGGCAGGGCCGAGGGCGTGGCGCCAGTCTGGAGCACGTTCTACGACATCCGCCGCTACGGCGGTTTGCAGATCTACCTGCGTGCGCTTCATGCGGGCTCCCTGGTCCTCTCCAGCGCCGGTGAGGCGACGACCGATTTTCTCGCACGCGCTGCGGCGGCTGGAGTCACACACATCTCGGGCACGCCCTCGCACTGGCGCAAGGCGCTGATGAGCGGGGCGGCCGAGCGCTTCTCTCCGGCGTACGTGCGTCTTTCCGGGGAGATCGCCGATCAGGGCATCCTCGATGCGCTGCGGACGGCATTTCCACGCGCCACGGTCGCGCACGCGTTCGCATCGACCGAGGCTGGTGTCGGTTTCGAGGTACGCGATGGGCGTGCGGGATTTCCGGCAACCCTGGTCGGCAAATCGGAGGCCGGGGTCGAGGTCGACGTCGGCCGAGGAACGCTGCGGATCAAATCACCTGGCAATGCGGCAGCCTATCTTGGGGCCGGCGCACCGTCTCTGAAGGACG
>DATNEN010000025.1:0-16002 GCA_035552975.1 Steroidobacteraceae bacterium | reverse complement strand
ATGAGGAAGCTCAGATTGCCGATGGAGCGCAGCTGCTGTTGTGAGTTCTCCCGGAACGAGGAGGTCTGGGTCTCGTTGGAGGAGTTGGCGAACACCCGATCGATGGTGTCGGACATGGCCGCGGCACGCTGCGGGTCCGAGATGACGGCGTAGAGATTGCGTACCGTGCTCTTGTTGAGCGTTCGCCCTTCATCCAGGTGAGAGCCGTGCGGCCGGGTTTGCGCCAGATACCGGCCCAGACGAGGGGAAGGTACTTCAAGCGGTGCTCTCGATGACTGTACCGCTCAGTCTACTGGGATGCGCGCGGGAGGTAGCAGTTCGCGCGACAGACCGCCGGTTGTGTCGGATCAACCGTGCGCCGTGCCGCCACCTGGCGGTCCACGGCAATGCCAAGTGGTCCGGCCGGCGCGCACGAAAATGGTCCTTGTCCCTGGCCCGGCGCCGGTCGAGCATGCGCCTGCGTGGCAGGGGGCTGGCATGGGCAATGACGTCGGGCGTCGTGTGTTGGGAGCTGCGGCCTTTGCGTTTGGGGTCATCGGCCTGGTCAGGCATGACTTCGACACCTGGCAGCAGCTCCGCTCTCTGTGGCAGACCCCTCTCGGCGCGGGCCTCGCGTGCGTCGCAACGATTGCGGAAATCGCCGGCGGAGCCGCCATTCAGTGGAACAGGAGCGCGCGCCCGGCTGCCCTGGCGCTCGGGATCGTGTATCTGTTCTTCGCGCTGCGCTGGGTACCCGCAATCCTCGCCCACCCCGGGAGCTATGACGGCTGGGGCAATGTGTTCGAGCAACTCTCGCTCGTTTGCGGAGCACTGATCGTCTATGCGTGCGCACCTCCCGTATCTGCCTCGGTGCCGCGGCTCGCGCAGGCAGGTCGCTATCTCTTCGGTGTCTGTGTCATCTCTTTCACGCTCGAGCAGCTGGTCTACCTGGATGCAACGGCGAGCTTCGTGCCGACGTGGATCCCGCCGGGGCCGATGTTCTGGGCGGTCCTCACGACGGTGGCGATGGGTCTGGGCGCCCTCGCCCTGCTCTCCGGGCAGCTCGCGGTGCTGGCTTCCCGACTGCTCACTCTCATGATGGTGGGGTTCGGTCTGCTGATCTGGCTGCCGCGGCTGCTCTCCAATCCTCAGGATTCGATGAACTGGGGCGGCAATGCCCAGAATCTGGCCATTACCGGCGCGTCGTGGATCGTGTCCGACTTCCTCGCGCGCACCGCAGCGACCGTCACGCCCCGGTCTGCGTCGATGCACGACGCCCGGGCGGGCCAGTGATTTCACGGGCGGGGCGCCGTAGACTGCCCCCATGGCACACGACCTCGTTTGCTGGAAATGCGGCACATCGCTGGCCGCCCTGAGCTTGCCGCTGCGCAGGCTGGACGAATGTCCGAAGTGCCGTGCCGAGCTGCACGTCTGTCGTATGTGCGTCGACTACGACACGCGCGTCGCCAAACACTGTCGCGAGCCGACGGCCGAGGAAGTCAGCGATAAGACCCACGCGAACTTCTGCGATCACTTCAAGCCGCGGTCGGCGGCGTACGTTCCGCCCAACACGGCGGAAGTCGACAAGGCCAAAGCGGAGCTCGCGAAGCTGTTCGGGAAGTAGGCGGCGGGGGCGGTTGGCGGCGGGGGCGTTGGCGGCGGGAGCGGTTGGCGGCGGAGGCGGTTGGCGGCGGGGGCGGTTGGCGGCGGGGCTCGTGCCGATCGCAGGCCGTTTGGGGCGACGCAGCCGCTAGTGAACGCTGGAGTCGCTCAGGTGTCGCAGCTTGTCCGGGTTGCGCACCACATAGATCGCGATGACCTTGCCGCTCTCGATCTGCAGAGCCGTCGTTTGCAGGGTATCGCCGCCCTCGAGGGTGACGAACCCCGGCAGGCCGTTCACCCATCCAAAGCGCACCCCTTGCGATGGGGACTTCGCAAAGAGGCGTGCCAGTTGCACGTGCAGCTGCATCACCTTGTCCAGACCGACGATCGGCTCTGTCGATGCCGGCTTCTTGCCGCCACCGTCAGCGTAGACGACGACGTCGGACGCCAGCAGCGATTGCAGCTTCTGCATGTCGCCGCTGCGCGATGCGGCGAAGAAGGCATTGGCGATTTCCAGCCCCTGCTCTTTCTGCAGCGGAAATCGCGGCCGCTCCGAGCGCACATGAGCACGCGCGCGGCTGACCAACTGGCGAACCGCTGCAGGCTCCCGCTTGATCGTGGCCGCCACTTCCTCGAAGTCCACGCCGAACACATCGTGCAGGAGGAAGGCCGCGCGCTCCAGCGGCGAGAGCCGCTCGAGCGCCAGCATCAGCGGCAAGGTGATGTCGTCGTCGATGTCCTGGTCCTCGGCCTCGACAATCGGCTCCGGGAGCCACGGCCCGACATAGGTCGCGCGCCGCCGGTGGGCCGATTTCAACAGGTCGAGGGACAGCCGCGTCACCACCCGCCGAAGAAATCCCTCCGCGTCGCGCACACCGTCGCGATCGGTGGCGAGCCAGCGGATGAACGCCTCCTGCACGATATCCTCTGCGTCCGCGACCGACCCTGACATCCGATAGGCGATGCGGGTCAGCCGCGGCCGCAAGTGGTCGAAGCTCGCGGCAGCGGCTTCTTCGGGCGTGGGCGCCATCAGGCCGCCGCGCGCGCCAACTGGGAAAGCAGATCGGGGTTCACGCGGAATCCGACCCCCAGGTGATTGAAGGCATTGATCACAGAGATCACCAGTGTCAGCTTCACTTGCTCCTCGTCCGTGAAGTGCGCCTCGAGCGCTTGATACGCCTCGTCCGGCGCATGGGTTTGTGCAAGGCGCGTGAGGGCTTCCGTCCAGCCCAGTGCCGCCCGTTCACGCTCGCTGTACAGCGAGCCCGTCTCGCGCCAGGCGTTCAGCATGAACACCCGCTCTTCCGTCTCGCCCTGCTTGCGGGCTTCGTGCGTGTGCATCTTCAGGCAGATCGCACAGCCGTTGATCTGCGAGGCCCTGATTTTCACCAGCTCCACCAGCGGCGGCTCGAGCCCTGCCTGGGCGACGGTGTTGCCGAACTGGATCAGCAGCTTCGTCAGCGCCGGAGCGGCCACGTAGGGGTTCACCCGGGGGGTTGCGGTCATGGTCGTGTCTCCTCTTTTGTCACGCATTTCTCAGTGACAGGACGAGACAGGGGGCGCCCTTGTGACAGGCCCCGCTACGGCTTGTGGCGCGGATCCTTCTCTCCGAGCCCGGGGTAGAACAGCGCGCGGTTGGACTCGGACTCGTTGAAAACATGGCGCCGCTTGAACAGCCAGTGGCCGTTGACTTTCGCGAGCTCATCCTCGTAGTGCCCGAAGTACAGGATCTGCACATCGTGCTGCGGGGTGTTGTTGGTGAAGGCGAACCAGTAGGCGATGGTCTTCGCCGTATTGCCGTTCACGTCGATGACGTGATTGATGATCTGGTGGCGGGTGCGCGGCCTGGAGGTGGCCCCCTCGGGGATGCTCACCGGGCGCGCGCCGCCGAAGTTGGACATGGTCTTGCGGATCGCCGCCTTACCGTTCACCACTCCACCCACCCACACGAGCACGCCGTCGGCGGCCCAGGTGCCCATGACAGTCTCGATATCCCCGGCATCCACCGCGACCATGTAGCGGTTGGATAGATTTACGATTTCGGCGCGGTCGTCGGCATAACTCGCCAGCGCACTGCCCGACACGCAGGCCAATAGCGCTGCACTGAGGATCGTCAGGATCTTCTTCATGGAGCTCTCTTTGTCATGGGCGCATCACCGCGCCCGAGTGTGCGCCCGCCGCTATCGGCTGTCGAACTTCGCCGGCGATCGGAGAATGGTTAGCTCACGCATGCGCGGACGGCGTGCGAGTTGTGCGAGGTTGCGCGCACGTGGAGGGTCGTCCGCGACAGCGGCGTCGCCGGGGCGGAGCCCATGGATGGGTCGAGTACTAGGGCTTGCGGACCCGCTCGCTCAGACGCTCGATCAAGCGGCGAAACGGAGTGTTCTTCTGCACCTCGACGCGCAGATGACGCACACCGGATTCGTTCAGCGTCTCGCCCCTGCCCTCGTCGATCTCGAGCTGGCTCGCGCCCAGAATCTCGAGCGTCTCTTCCAACGTCTGCGGGCTACGATGCTCGCGCGCGCGCACTCTGCCGCCGCGCTTGCTGGAAGCGGGCGGCTGCGGCGCGGTAGGACGGGCCGTCGGCTTGGCGCTTTGTGCGGGCCGTCGCGCCGGTACTGCCACGGGCGGTGTCTCATCCGAATCGATGAGCTTGAACTCTTCGACGGGCGCGCGGTGCGTCTTCTTGGGGAAGGCGAGTCCCGAGGCTTTCTGCTCGTCCTCGGAAGCGCGATGACGCTCCTGCGGACTCACGGGCACGACCGCGACGGATGCAAACTCCGAGCGCACGTAGTACGCGACCTGCTTGGCCGAGATGGCATCGGTGAAGAAGCCCAGGCGCAGTCCGTACCACTTGCGTCCGTCGCGACTGCCTTCGACCGTATACAACGTGTAGGCGCTGAAAATCGCCAGCGGCGGCACCTTGTCGAGCTCGACGGGCTGCACGGACCACTGCAACTGCACGGCGAACGAGACCGGGGCGTTCTGCACCACGGCCTCCTTCAGAGCGCGGCGCGTCCCGGTGTCATCGGGCTTCAGCAGGGAGATGCTGCCGGAGGCCCCTCCGTCGTCTGGTTTGACGTCCTCGTCGTCGCGGCGCGTTTCCAGGAAACGCAGCACCTGCGTGTCGGTGAGCGCCGGATCGTCGCTCTGCGGAGTCAGCGCAGGTGCCGGCATCAGTCGAGTCTCGCCGGTCGGCTCGTCGAGCGCAGCGAGCACCTCGCGAACGTTCGAGCTGGGCAGCGCAGCTTTGCCTGCGGCCCTGGAACCGGTGACCGGCTTCGCCGTCGCGGGCTTGGGTGCCGGACGCGCAGGAGCCGCTGCGGCGCGCGCCGCCGGCTGAGCTACGTTGCGGGGAGCTGCCTGCGCCGCAGGGGCCACAGGACGAGGCGCCGCGGGGGGCGGCGCGGTCTTCGAAGACAGCGGAGCATTCTGGGGCGGCGCGGCCTTCGTAGGCAGCGGGGCATTCCGCGTCGGTACGGCGCTCCTGGACACAACGGGCGCTTTTGACGCCACCGGGGCCGCAGGCCTCTGAGCCTGCGCTTTGACCGGAGCTGCCGGTGGGGAGCTGGCACCCCCTGCACGCGCGACTGCGGCTGCATTCGCCGCTGAAGAAACCTGCTGCGGTGACGCGGACCTGTCAGGTGCTGCGGCAGGCGGCCTGACCGCGGGAGCAGACAAAGCTCTTGCCGCAGGCGGTGCGTTCGGCACAGGCTGAGCGGCCTGCGAGCGCTGCAAGGACACGGGCCTGGCAACGGGAATCTCAGGCGCTGCGGGCGCGGCGGCTTGAAGAGTCGGCACGTTGACGGGAGCCGCCGCGCGCGACAGTGCGAGCTGTGCAGTACTGTTGGCAGCAGAAGCCGCAGCGCGACTGGGACCCGGTTGCACGGTGGTGGCCGTCGGAGCGCGCGTCGCAGCGGGTTGTGGAGCCGCTCGTGCAGCTTCCTCCGCGGCAGCGCGTTCGCGCAGCTTCTTGCCGGGGGTCTCACCGGCCCACGCGCCGGGATAGATGTCGCGAACGAGGTTGAGCCACTCCTGGGCCTCTTCGAGGGTCGCGAAGTAGCCCATATGAAGACGGAAGCGCTCGCGGCCGTCCTCGCGCCGCCGGCTCACAAAGAAACTGAATTGCTTCAGCTCAGGGATCTGCGCCTGCTCGAGCGCCATCGGCGTCGTGGAGGAACAGAGATTGAGCACGTACGGTCCCGGCTCGGCAGCGCCGGCAACCGCCGTCCCTGCGTCCCCGGCGCCAGTGCGTGCGACAGCGCCCGATGCCAGTGTTGGCGTTGGTGTCATAAACCTTCCCCGGATCGGCTCATCGTTCACGAAAAGCCCCGGTGTTGAAGGGCGGATTCGTTCGGCCGGCGGGGGAGTGCGAGCGGTCGCGCCAGGTGTGCGATCGTGGCAGCCCCGCCGTCATAGGAATCCGTCCTTTAGACCGGTGGCTTTGCGTCCCCGCCTTTCGACGGGTTTGCCCTTGTCAACGAGCCTTAAGTGTCAAAGCGTCGCGGATTTCAGTCAAGTCCTCAAATCGTGTTTCGACTCTCAAAACGTACAGGGCTCACCCGTAAGGATACCTGCAATATGTTTCATCCGTGTCTCGATGCGGCCACAGATCGTAAAATCGCACCCAGCCGGAGCCTTTGCTGAAAGGCTCGTGACGGCAATGCCGCAGAGCCTCGGCGGGCGGGGACTGACGCCCGAGGCTGCGCTTCAGGAAGACTTCCAGAAGCGGCCGCCCCGCACGAAATGCCTGCGAAAATAGGGGTCCTCGAGCGAAGCATACGACACCGCCTCGCCGCGCCGCGGGGCATGCACAAAGCGTCCGTCACCAGTGTAGATCCCGACGTGGTTGACGTGGCGCGCGGAAATCCTGAAGAACACGAGATCCCCGGGGCGCAGCTCGCCGCGTGGCACCGGCCTGGCGGCGCGATCCTGATCCCGCGCCGTGCGCGGAATGTCCAGGCCGACCGCTTCATGCGCATAGACGGCCAGCCCGCTGCAGTCAAAGCCGTACTGATCCGCGCCACCGAATTCGTAGGGCGTACCGACCAGTCTCATGGCGACTCGCGCGATCGCGGCACCCTGCTCGTCCTGCGCATGCAGCGCCGTCGGTAAACGAGGTGTACTGCTGCAAGCTGCGATGAGCAGCAGTGCCGCAGCGCTGATGGCGATCCGCAAACGCTGTCCCCTTGCCCATTGGCGCGTTGGCAGACATCAGCTCCGCCCGAGCTCTAGCCCACGTCGCGCACGTCACCGCTTTCCTGGCCCGCCATTGTGCGGGCCTGCAGCAACTCTGTCACGGCGTGCGCGGAGAGCGGCCGGGCAAGGTAGAACCCCTGCGCGATATCGCAGCAGCGCTCACGCAGGAAATCCAACTGCTCGACGGTCTCGATACCCTCGGCCACCACGCGCTTGCCGAGTGCGTGGGCCATCACGATGATCGTTTCGACCAGCGTCGCGGAGGCAGGGTTCTGCGGCACTTCATCGAGGAAGGTGCGATCGATCTTCACGGTGGCGATCGGATATTGCCGTAGATAGGAGAGCGACGAGTATCCGGTTCCGAAATCATCGAGCGCCAGATGCACGCCGAGTTGCTCCAGGCGCGCCAGGGTTGCGCCGGCGGCTTCATCTGCGAACACGCTTTCGGTCAACTCCAGCTCGAGCCAGTGCGCAGGCAATGCGTACTTGTCGAGCGCTCGCCGCACCAGCTTGGGGAATTCGATGTGCTTGAGCTGCTGAGCCGAAACGTTCAGGGCGATGCGCGGGGGTGCGATATGCGCATCGTGCCAGGTTTTCATCTGCGCACAGGCGGCTTCGAGTACCCAGGCGCCGATATCGATGATGAGGCCGCTCTCCTCGGCGGCCGGCACGAATTCCCCGGGCTGCCGGATACCGTCGCGCGGCGTCTGCCAGCGCAGCAATGCCTCCACTCCGGTGAGCTTGCCGGTGGAGACGGAGAATTGCGGCTGGTAGAACAGGGAGAACTCGCGGCGCCGCAGGGCCTTGTGCAGGCCGGTGTCGGTGGCGGGCGCGGGCTTGCCGCTCATATCGAGACCGAAGAAGGTGGTACACCCGCGGCCCAGATCCTTGGCACGATACATCGCCGTATCCGCGTTGCGCATCAGGTCGTCGATCGTCGAGCCGTCGTCGGGGAACAGAGTGATGCCGATGCTCGCGCACACGAAGTGATCGCGGCCGCCGATGTTCACCGGGAGCCGCAACGATTCGATGATGCGCTCGCCCACCAGGCGCGCTGCGTCCGGATCAGCCACATTGCGCAGGATGACCGTGAACTCATCGCCCCCCAGGCGTGCAACCGTATCGACTTCCTTCACACACGAGCGCAAACGTTGCGCGACGATGGTCAGCATCTGGTCGCCGGCAATGTGTCCGACGGAGTCGTTCACGCGCTTGAAATGATCCAGGTCGATGTAGAGCAACGCGCCCCGGCTGAGGCCGGCGCTGGCGTTGGCGACCTCCTGCGCCAGGCGGTCGCGAAACAGGATGCGATTGGGCAGCGCGGTGAGCGGATCGAAGTGCGCCTGCCTGTACAGTCGCTCGTCGCGTGCACTCTTGGACAGCGCGACCGCGAGGCGCTCCGCGAACTGTGCGCCGTTCTGGGCCAGATGCGGATCGGCGGCGGGCGACTCCCGGTAGCCGACGCAAAGGATGGCCTCGATGCGATCGGCCACGCTGACCGGCCACACCCAGAAGAAGTCCGCCCCCACGTCCTTCAGCGGCTTGAGGAAGCTGTGGCGGCCGTCCTCGCACCTTGCGATCGTGAGTCCCTTGCTCTCGGTCGCCAGCGTCGTGAGCATGTCGTCATCGAGCTCCACCCGGTTCACGGGTAGCTCGGACAGGCCATTGGCCGCGATGTACACGCGCCCCCGTCCGGGAGCATCGGAGTCCCGCAGGGTGATCCCGACACAATGACATCGGGTCACGCTCTGCACGCGCGAAAGAATCGCGTCCAGCACCTGCTCGAGCTCCGCGGACCCCAACAGCAGCTTGTCGATCTCCCCGAATGTCTCCAGCGCATGGAACTGCTCGTGCAGGCTGCTCGCACAACGATTGAGCTCCTCGATGAGCTGGCGCGGCTCGTCCGCGCCGCAAGGCAGGATCGGCTCGAAGCGCCGCAGGGCCAGCGAGGGCAGGCTCTCCTGCAACCTGCGCAAGGGCTGGCGATACCTGCGGCCCAGATACACGGTGGTTCCCCAGGTAGCCGCGAGCGCGAGGACGAGCACGAACGGCAGCATCTCCCAGATGGCGCTCGAGCGGGCGACGAGGGGCACATCGCGGCTGAATGCGACGACCGCCCACGGCACGGCAGTGATTCGCTCGTTGACCAGCGGTATGTGAGTGAGCACGCCGTGCCACTCGTTTCCTCCGCCCTGCCATGACAGGGAGCGCACCGCCGCACTGCGCTCACCGGCGAGGGAGATCTGCTCACCGAACATCTTGCCGAAGTCGCTCGGCACACTGCCGATGGCGTGCAGAATCTGCCCATCCGCGTCCACCACCGCCACGTACATCTGCACCGTCGTGGTCGCCGTCTCCTTCCAGATCCAGTCCGGCGCCAGCTCAAAGTACGCCAGCCGCGGGACACCGGCGGCGTTGACGGCGCGCGCCATGAAGATCGAGGTGAGCTGACCGTCGAGAGTGACGGGCATGAGCACCGTCTGCCCCGTCTCCAGCGCCAGCAGCTGTGCGGGGCTGGGACGCAGAGTCGTCTCGCCGCCCGCCAGCAAGCCATCGCGATCCACCACGACCACCGACTTGAAGGCGCGGGAGTTGGCGATCTCCTGCTTCAGCGAGGCGCCGTCGTAACCGACGTCGCGATCGGTCAATGTCTGGACGATGGTTTCGGCCGCGCTGAGCTTGGAGCGAAGAATGACCGAGTAGAGACTGCTCGTGCGCGAGTACCGCTGCTCGAGCGATGCGGAAGATGCGGACGCGACGTAGTAAGAGGCCACCATGGCGAACAGCACGACGGGCACGATGGCGCAAATCGCCAGCGCCACACTCATGGGCGTCGTAACCTTCCCGCGGGTGCGCTGCAGCGTTCGCCCAAACGTGGGTGTCTTCGCGCTCGGCGCGCTCATGGGCGTCGTAGCCTTCCCGCCAATGCGGTGCTGCATTGGAGACCGTACCGTTCCCGCCAGTGACTTCGGCGTTGTCATTGCTTCCTGCGAAGAACTTCCCTGCTGCGCAATGTAGCGGCCGCCGCCGCCGGTTCTGTGAGCGGTCCGTCAAAACCTCGAAGCGAATTGTCCAGCTCTCGCTAGAGAAAGGGTACCAACCCGGTCACGATCCGCGCCGGCCGGCGAGCGCTTTGATTCCCGCGTAGGTGTAACGCTGCGGGCCGCGGCGGACGGAGCGGGTCGCTGCGACCATGGCCGCGGCCACCGTCCTGGCGGGAATGCCGCGATACTGGTCTCGGGTGCCGACCAGGAAGGGATTCACCAGGGGCATCGCCAGGCTCGCCGCCAGCTCCAGCGGGCGGGGATGCCTGCGCCACCCCAGCAGCATGCCGGGCTGAAGGATGTCCAGGGCCGGGAAGCCCACGGTGGCGAGGGCGGCTTCCATCTCGCCCTTGGTTCGCAGATAGAAGTTGCGCGACTGCGGGTTGGCGCCCACGGAGGACACCACGATGAAGCGCTGCGCCTGGGCAGCCTTGGCCGCCGCCGCGAAAGACAGGACGTAGTCGAAATCGACTTTGCGGAACTCCTGCTGCGAGCCCGCCTGGCGCAGGGTGGTCCCCAGGCAGCACAGGGCCACGTGGCAGGTGATCCCCTGGAGCTGGGATTGCAGCTTGTCGAACTGCACGATCCGGTTGGCGATACGAGGATGTTCGCGCCCCAGCGGGCGCCGGCTGATCGCAAAGATCCGCCCCACATCGGGAGCCTCGAGCAGGGCTTCCAGCAGGTAGCCACCCACGAAGCCGCTGGCGCCGGCGAGCAATGCCAGTTGCGCGGCGGCAGTGCCTTTGCCGCCGCCGGCGCCCCGGGAGTTCGCTTCGCCCCTGATCATGATCGGAACGCTCCCCTGGCCGGGAGGGTGCTGCGCCCCCCGGGGTGTTGTTTTCAGGAGAGCTTAGGGGGATGGCGAGGCGGCTACAAGGCTTGAGTCTGCAGCGGGGAGCCGCTTGCAGCGAGAACCGCTTTCGCTCATATGGGCTCGTAGCAACTGATACTGATCGTCTGGATCGACTGACCGGGCGCCACGGTGATGTCGCGCCGCACATCGCGATAGCCGCTGCGAGTGCCGATGACCGTGTATTTGCCCGGCTTCAAGTCTATATCGCGATGCGCGAAGGTGCCGAACTGGCCGATGCTCTGGATGGCCACTTCGGTGGCATTGTCGGAGACCAGTGACAGGCGCACGGGCTTGTCGAAGTCCGGCAGCAGGATCTCCAGGCGCGCGATCTGGGAGCGCAACACCGGACCGGAGCTCATCTGCGATTCGGCAGTCTGCAGCAGCTCCCGCGCCCCTTCGCGTACCGCGGGCGACCCAAGCCTCTCGGGTCGATCGATGAGCGCCTGCAGCCGATTCGAAAGATCCGCCCGCGCTGCCGTGCGCGCCTTGCCTTGCTGCGCGAACTGTAGAGTCGGATCCTGCTGCAGAGCCTTGTCGTACTCCTGCATTGCCTCGCCCCAGCGCTCCTGGGCTTCCAGTCCTGCCGCGCGCTGGCGCAGCTCGGCATAGCCTCTGGCGGTCACGACCGCGCCGACGCGCTTCAGGCCCTCGGCAGCTTCCGCGCCACCGGGCTTGTAGCTGCGAGCTTTCTCGAATGAGTCACGCGCCTCGGTCAACCTTCCCGCGCCCAGCGCGGCAAACCCGGCGCCCACCGCCTTCGCATAGTTGTCATCACCAAAGGCGGCGTTGGCTCGCGCCAGCCCCTGCTTCGCACGCTCGTCGGCGGGATCGAGCGACAGAGCCTGGCTGTAGTCCTGGACTGCTCTTGCGAAGTTACGCGCCCGCTCCGCGTTCTCTCCGTCAGCCAGCAACGGCAGCACGCCACTCAAGCTGCGTACGCGCCGCATGCCGCCCGCAACCCGGATGTCGGTCGGGTCGATCCTTCGCGCCAGGTCAAATGCCTGCGTGGCTTGCTCGCTTTGGCCTGCCGCAAGGGCTTTTTGCCCCGCGTCCAGTTGGGCGGCGAGCGCCTGCGGGATCCGCCTTTCGACTTTGTCGAGCAGCTGGGAAGCGGCACTCAGTCGTACCTGCGCCAGCGACAGATCGCCGGCGTCACGGGCTCCGACTGCTTCCGCGGACAGCATTCGTGCGTCTGAGAACTCACGTCCATCCCAGATTCCGGCGCCGCGCTTGTCGAGCGAGGCCAGCCTGGAGTTGAAACTCGCCTGAGCCGCATTGAAGCTCTGCTGCGCAGTCTCGTTGCCACTCGAAGCGGGGGGCGCTGCGGTCGTGCTCGCCGCCGCGCCTGGTTTGGCCGTTGTGCTCGCCGTCGTGCCTGGCCCGGCCGTCGCCGCATTGCCACTCGCCGGCGCCGCATTGGCAGCGGGAGCCGGAATACCGCCTCGGACGGTCGAGCCTGACGGGGCAGGCACGGTCGTGTTCGCTACGGACGGAGCTTGCGCTGTACCTGCCTGTACACCGGTCTCCGTGGTGGCGCGCGGTGTAGAAGGCTTCTGCGACGTGGCGGAGGCGCCGGTGTTGAGGGGGAGGAGATCGGTCAGCTTGATGGGCATGAGCTCCGGCTCGTACCGGGGTCCCCAGTAGAAGACCGCGCCCGCGAGGCCTGCCAACAACAGGAGCGCGATCCACGGCCAGCGCGTCGGGCGCATGGGTTGGAGCTTGGCTACCCTCGGTACATAGTCGAGTTGGAGATCGTCGAACGCTGACTGCCCGAGTGTGGACCGCGGGACCGCCGGTGGCGGTGTCCAGGCCGGCGACATCGGTGGTGTCGGCGCCGGCGCCATCCGCGGCTCGGTTCTCCTCGACGGGCGCAACGCGTCGAGCAGCGGTTGGTGCCTTGGAGGCTGTGCAGTTGCGCGCGCGGGTCCAGGCGTCGCCGCATGTCGTTCTCGCCACGGCGGAACAGCACTCGATGGCGCCTGACGAACAGACGGGCGCTGCGATGACGTCGCGGCGCGATCCGGGTCCGGCGGGGAGCGGTGCGACGACATCGCGGCACGCTCCGGGTCCGACGCGAGGCGCGACTCATTCCGCGCTACCGGGCGGGCGGCCTCAGGAACGGGACGCGCCGGAGCCTGTGTCCGCGCTCGCGCTGACTCAGGCGACGCCGTACGCGACTCCTCGCGTGCGGCGAGTCTGGACGCGTCGGATAAGGGGCGAGCTGCGGGCTCGCTGCGAGCCGGCTGCGCTGCGCTGGATCGCCCGGGCTCGCGGGGAGTCGGCAGCATTTCGATCCGCAGCGTCGGCAGAATGGCGGTCGCCCCGATGTCCTCATTCCAGAGCACCGACGTGGCATCGGTTGTCGGTGTTGGTTCCGATTCTGCCGGGTGTGCCGGCGTTGACGTCGGTACGAGCCGCGATGCAGGCGCCGATGCCGACGCATGGTCCGATGCGCGCGCGCTCGTTGACCCTGCTGTCGATGCGTACGCGGTCGGCGGCACCGATGCGGTCGCTGACGCTGCTGCCGATGCGGCCGCAGGCGTTGGCGTCGATGTCGATGCAGGCGCAGGCGTGGGCAGCGATGCCGAAGCGGGCGTGGGGCTGTCGGGCGACGGCTCGGAGGGATCGGGAATCGACAACGGCTCGAGGAAAACCGTTTTGTTGGCTTCCTGCTCCTCAGCGAACTCGAAAGCCAGCGTGTCGTTCAGAGAAGATTCGAGCTCATCGATGACTTCGTGCATCGATTTCGGCCGGTCCGCGGGCCGCTTTGCGAGCATGCGCATGACGAGTCCGCTCAGCACAGGAGGAATCTGCCGCATGGGGACGAGCTGGGGGACAGGGTCCTCCATCGCGCGCTTGGCGTCGAAGTGCGGATAGTAGGGCGGATAGCCTGACAGCAGCTCGTACGCCAGCGCGCCGAGCCCGTAGATGTCATCCGCAGGAGCCGGCGGCTCGCCGCGCAGTTGCGCCGGACTTGCCGTGAACGGTGACAAACCCCGCTTCGCGCTCTCGGGCGGTGTCTCTGTGGCCGCTGCGCCGTCTTCAGGCGCAGCCGTGCTCTCGACGGTTCCTGCGACGCCGAAGTCGGCGAGCTTCACGCGGCCTCGGGAATCGAACAGGATGTTGCCGGGCTTCAGATCCCTGTGAACGACACCGTGCTCGTGCGCGTACTCCAGAGCTTGCGCCACTTCCAGCAGCACGGGCACGATCTCCAGATATCCTGCACCGCGCAGGCGACGAAGATCTCCGCCCGCCGCCAACTCCATGGGCAGCGCGACGGTCTCCTCGTCGCGCTCCGGCGGAAAGACCCTGAGAATGGAAGGGTGACGCAGCCGGCTGGTGATCTCGAATTCCCGCTGCAGCGCCGCCCAAGCGGCTTCATCGTGCGCCACGGAGGGATTGAGAATCTTCAGGGCGATGTCCAGGCCGCGCACTTCGTCGTGTGCGCGCCGCACTTCTCCCTGGCCGCCTGCACCCAGTTTTTCAAGCAGGGTGTAGCGGGTCTCGAGCCTTCGTCCAGTCGCAGGTGGAGAGAGAACTTCTGTCATGACATTCACGCGTACCACGCTCGCTTCAGTGCGCAGGATCCAGGGTTACCGGCGAAGCGGTTTCCGGAGGTAACGCGGGCGCAGCACTGACAGATCCAATGTCTGCCGCTGGCGACGCAGGGCTCAGCGCTCCTGCGACTGCCTGCGTGCCGTTCAGCTCGTGCAGCAGCTTGCGCCATTCGCGTTAGTGTTCCTCGGCGGTTCCGGTCAGGCGCAGCCTGCGCCCTGCCATTGACGACGGCGCCACCTTCAGTCGGAAGGAGTTGAGGGGCTCCTTCCCAGCTTGAGTGTGGACCTTGGCGTCCGAATACCTGTTCAGGCCGGAGAGGATCGCCGCAGTTCCCCGGATGGGCCCCGCGGTATGAACAGCGCCTGCGATCGGCGACAATTGTAATCTGCATCGTTGCATTGCCCGGGTGCGAAGACGCTGGCAAAGACCGCCGCTGTGTTCAGGAACGTTTGCACTCGCCCCTGGTTGCGTGTCCGTTGCTCTTTTTCGTTCTCCTAAGCGCGACCTGCGCTCGACGCCCACGGGACTCCAGGACGCTTTCGGTCGAGCCATAGCTGGTCCACAAATCCTTGACCGTAACCTCGAGAGCAAGGTTCGCTCCCGCCGGAGCGCCAAACGGCGCGGCGGCTCAGTCGTCGTTGACGATGGTTTGCGTCTTTACCTGCATACTGTATGGGCGTACAGTCTGGCGATGAGCCGCCAACCTCTGGGACCAAAGGCTTTGAAGGGACGAGGCGCCCTTTCAAATCCCGTGGGACGCTTCGAGCGTACGAACCTCGAGGCGGTACACGACGGGTGGTACACCGAGGCGGAACCCGAGAGCGTTCCCACGACGCTCGAGCCGGATAGAGCGCGCGGCATCATCACCACGAACGATTCGCCAGATATTCCCTTCACGCAATCCATCAACCCGTATAGAGGATGCAGTCACGGATGCACCTACTGTTACGCCCGCCCCAGCCATGCCTACATGGGCCTCTCATCGGGTCTCGATTTCGAGACCCGACTCTTTTTCAAGGCCGATGCGGGCAAGGTGCTGGAGCAGGAGTTGGCCCGGCCCGGGTACGTGTGCAAGCCCATCACGATCGGTGCCAACACCGACCCGTACCAGCCGGACGAGCGGCAGATGAAGGTGACGCGATCCATCCTCGAGGTGTTGACTCGCGCGCGGCACCCCGTATCCCTCATCACCAAAGGCGCGCTCATCCTGCGTGACCTGGATCTGTTGACGGATCTCGCAAAAGACCAGCTCGTCACCGTGGCGGTCAGCATCACGACGCTCGACAACGGGACAAAGCGAGTGATGGAACCCAGAGCCGCCTCGCCGGAAGCAAGGTTGCGAGCAGTCCGCGAGTTGAATGAAGCCGGCGTGCCCACCGGGGTGATGGTCGCCCCGGTGGTGCCGGCAATCACGGACCACGAGATGGAGGCCATACTCGAGGCCGCCTCAGGCGCAGGCGCTCGCTGGGCGGCTTATGTGCTGCTGCGCCTGCCGTACGAGATCAAGGATCTGTTTCGCGAGTGGCTGGCACAGCACTTTCCCGACCGCGCGGCCCATGTGATGTCGCTGATCCAGGATATGCGCGGCGGGCGCGACAACGATCCCAACTTCGGCTCGCGCATGCGTGGCACGGGGCCCATCGCCGAGTTGCTGCGCGCCCGATTCAAGATTGCCTGCAAGCGCCTCAACCTGGGCTCCGGTGGGCGCGAGATCGCAGCGCCCACGCACCTGTTCCGACCGCCCGTGGTAGAGGGCTCACAGTTCCG
>DATNEN010000024.1:0-5093 GCA_035552975.1 Steroidobacteraceae bacterium | reverse complement strand
CTCGCGATATCAGCACACCGCGACGGTTACGCCGTCAAGAAAGGTCGACCCGCACCCAGTACGATCGTCGGGGCGCTAGGAGCGCGAGTCCTCGCAGGAGTCCTGGAATTCGGAGGACGCCGCCGCGATGACATCGATCCTCGGATCCGCCGCCAGCGCGCGCATCGCGGCCTCGCTCACTCCCGACATGGTGAAATGGGCGCCCTCGCCGTTGCTCGCCGGGAAGATGATCAGGCTATGACCACCGACTTTGGCCGCGATGGCCGTCGCCAGGGCATGAACGTCGTCATCGGAAATAGGTAGCGTCTCCGGGAGCACGGCCGACTTCAGCTGCGACGCCCGGGCCTCCGGCGTCAGTGCCCGCAGGTCGGCCAGCTCGGCCGGCGTCTTGAACACAATCTCGTATTGACCGGCGATGCGAATGCGCGCGGGCAGCTGGAAATTCTGCAGTCGCGCCGCCGCCCACGCAGGCGCCTGGGCAGCCAGGAGACCCAGCAGGATCGCGCCGAGGATCCACCGCGAGCAGTCACGACACAGGGACCTTCGCATGCGCCAGATCGTACTGCGCCGGAGACGCACTTTCCACGTACCCAGGACGCGAGGGCGCCGAGTGGACGCCGGGTCCAGGGCCGACCCTGGGCGGCTCGGCGTGCCCATCGCTCAATTATGTCTGCGGCTTGCCCATCGGCTTGCCGGCGTCGGGCTGCCCGCGCTTGTCCAGCACTATCACTCCACCCTTGACCACCACCTCGGTGGTCATGAAGTTCCAGTATCCCACCAGGGGGTTGCCCCCCAGCAGCACGATGTCGGCGATCTTGCCCGGCTGGAGGGTGCCGAGGTCCGCTCCCCGATCGAGGAACTCGGCCGAATTCGGGCCCATGATCTTGATGATGTCCAGCGTGGAGAACGCGACGTTGAGGGTCTTCAACTCCTGGTTCAGCGCCGCCGTGGCGTTGAAGTTGGTGTCGGTGCAGTAGGCGTACACGACGCCATGATCGAACAGCGTGCGGCCGTTGATCGGCAGAAACCCGCCTTCACGGCCCTGCCCCTCGTTGCTGATGACTCCCTGCGGCCAGGGCTTGCCGTCACGAAAGGTGGGCTTGTTGTCATGATTGAACACATCGAACACGGGCGGCCCGAAGCCGGTGCAGGAGGACACCATCGCCCCTGAGGCCTCGACCTGGTCGGCTTGCGCCTCGGTGACCCAGTCGAAGTGGGGTGTGTGGATGAGCTTTTTCCCTCCAATGGAGACGGCCGCCACCATGTTGGCAGGACTCACGGCATGGATCTGCACGGGGATGCCGACCTTCGCCGCCTCATCGAGCGCGATGGCGAGGTTGTGCGTCTCCTTCTGCGTCGGCGGCGCCGGTGGAGGAGCCATGGGATAGATGACCTCGGCGATGGAATCGTAGCCGGCACTCTTGGCCGCGCGGATGGCGTTGCGCACTTCCTCATCGCTGTTCAGGCGACCGGTCACGATCCGGTCCGCGGCGAGGATGCGCGGGCCCTTGATGTCCCCGCGCTCGACACGATGCTTCAACTCCAGGATCGCCGCGTTGTCATCGCCGCCCGCCTGCACGGTCGTGAATCCGGCCTCCAGCAGCTCGCGCATTCGATCGACGGCCTGCTCGGCAAAATACCGCTCCGGAGGTCCATAGATCAGATGACGATGCACGTCGATGAATCCCGCCATCACCGTCATGCCGGTGGCGTTGATCCGTACGCTGCCGCGTGCTGCCGCAGGAGCGCGACCGGCAGTCACGGAGGCAATTTTGCCGTCCTTGACGAGCACCGAGCCCTTCTCGATCACCTGTCCATCTCCGACGATGATGCGGGCATTGGTGATGAGGAGGTTTTGCGCCGCAACGGTGGTAGCGGCGAGACCCGTCAGCAGCACGGCCGAAACGATTGCGATGAGCCGCATGTCTTGAAGTCCCCCTGTGCGAGCCTCGTATAATAACTGATGATCTTTTCATCGGCACTCGCCGCGCTGCGAGCCTGCAGCGGTGTCATCGGCGTCCTCGTGCTCACGAGCGCCACCGCGCTGGCGGCCCCTGCCCCCGATGCGGCTTTTCAGCGAGCCTTCGGCGAGCACTTCTTCTCTGATTGGTGGCGGCTGTACCCGGACTCTGCGATCGAGAACGGCTACTACAAGGGCGCGGATCGACTGGTCGTACCCGACGAGCGTGCGCGCGCGGACGAGCTGGAGCACGTAGGTCGTTGGCTCGAGCAGCTGCACAGGATCGACCCGAAGAGCTTGAGTCCGCCGGTGCGCGCGGACTGGGTGCTGCTGGACAACCAGTTCAAGAGCACGCAGTGGGAGCTGACTCAGCTGCGCGATTGGCAATGGGACCCTTCCCTCTACAATGTGGCCGACCCGTTTGCCCTGCTGCTCGCCACCGACTACGCACCCGTGGAGCAGCGCCTGCGTACGGTGATGAAGCGCCTGGAAAAGGTGCCGGACTACTACGCAGCAGCGCAGCGCAACGTCAAAGACCCGACGCCGGAGCACGTGGACCTGGCGATCCAGCAGAACCGTGGGGCACTGGGCGTTTTCGGGGACGGTCTCGCTAAGCAGATTCAGGCCTCGATGCTCAGCGCCGCGGAGCGAAGTGTCTTCGACCGGCGCATCACGGCAGCGCGCGCGGCAATCAGCGGCTATGTGAGCTGGCTCGAGGCTCTGCAGAAGAAGATGGCGGCAACGCTTCGGCCCGCCGGCCCTCATGACTTCGGCGCCGCCGCCGGCCGGGTTCGCTCCTTCCGCATCGGGCGAGAGCTCTACGAGCAGGAGTTCGCCTTTCAGATCCAGTCCGGGGAGAGCGCCGCGGCGCTCTATCACCGCGCACAACAGGAGAAGGAGCGCTTGCTCGAGCGCATGGGATTACTGGCACAGCTGCTTTGGCCGAAGTATTTCCCCAACGAAGCGCCGCCCGGAGACCGCCAGGAGCTCACCGCGCGCGTGATTGCCGAGATCTCCAAGCAACACGCGACGCCCGCGGACTTCGTCCCGGAAGTGAAGCGGCTGATCCCGCAGCTCGAGGACTGGGTCAACGAGCATGGGTTGCTGGAGGTGGATCGCAGCAAGCCGCTGGTGGTGCGGGACACCCCGGAGTACAAGCGAGGCGTGGCCGGCGGCAGCCTGGATCCGCCGGGCCCGTACAACCCCGGCGCGCAGAGCTATTTCAACATCGATCCGTTCAGCGAGCTGACTGCGGAACAGGCCGAGAGTTTCCTGCGCGAATACAACCGCTGGATGCTGCCGATCTTCGTCATCCACGAGACTGTGCCCGGCCACTATGTGCAGCTGATGTACTCCAACCGGTCCGCGAGCTTGATCAAGAGCGTCTTCGGTAACGGCGCCACCATCGAAGGTTGGGCCGTCTATGGCGAGCGGATGATGATGGAGTCGGGGTACGGTGGAGAAAGTGCCGAACAATGGCTCATCTACTGGAAGTGGAACCTGCGCTCGGTCTGCAACACGATCCTGGACTATGGCGTTCACGTGCTAGGCATGAGTGAGGCGGAGGCGCGCCAGCTGCTGGTCCATGACGCGTTTCAGGGGGAGCAGGAGTTGCGGGAGAAATGGCACCGCGTGAAAGTGACCAGCGTGCAGCTGGACATGTACTTCGCAGGATATTCGGCCATCTACGACTTCCGCGAGCGCCTGAAGAAACAGCAGGGCCGTGCGTTCGACCTGAAGAGCTTCCACGAGCGGTTCCTGAGCTTCGGAAGCGCACCGGTGCCGTTGATCGAGGAGATGATGACGGCGAGCCAGTGAGGCTCACCGAGTTGGGCGGGCCTGCGAGGCCCCCATTCTGCCGCAGGCCGGGAGGCTGAAGCGGGAACGTCGCTTGCTACGTTGCGCGACGGCCCGGTCTCGCAACAATACGGCAGAACATGACCGACGCGGCTCTGGATGACAGCTCACTCCAACCGGCGCACCACACCAGCCGTGAGGTGTGGGTCCGCGACGAATCGCTGCGGATCCAGACGCTGCGCGGGCTCGCCTGTGTACTGCTGGTCGCCTTCCATGTCATCGGCTCGCATTCGAGCTCCGGCCTGCGCGTCGACGAGGACTCCCTCTACAGGCAGTTCTGCAACCTGTTCATGCATCTGCGGATGCCGCTGTTCACGTTTCTGTCGGTCTTCGTGTACGCCTACCGCCCCGTCCTGCGGGCCGATGCGGCTGGTTTCGCCCGCAAGAAGCTCATCCGCCTGGTGCTGCCGCTCCTGTGCGTCTCGACGCTGTACTTCCTGTCGACTTTCGCAGCCCCGGAGGCGACCGGCAGATTGCCCTGGCAAGAGGCGTGGCGCATCTATGTCTTCCCTTATGTGCACTTCTGGTTCCTGCAGGCCATCATCCTGATATTTGCCCTCGTCCTGGGCCTGGAGGCACTGCAGCTGTTGACGCGCGGCCGGACTTACATGACCGTGCTGATATTTTTCATGGCGTTGCATCTGTATGTACCCCAGGAGAACGCCGACAATGTCATTTTCAGCGTCGTGCATGCGGTCTATCTCGCTCCGTTCTTTCTGCTCGGGCTCGGGGTAAATCGCTTCCGCTCGGTTTTTCTCAAACCGGCGCTGTCATGGATCATCGCAGCGTGCTTCCTGGGCGCGATGACCTTGCACGCCCTCACCATCGCAGACGATGGACAGATCGCCGAGCGCGGCAGCGTGTTGGGGTTGCTCATAGGGGTCGCGGGCACACTGACGCTGATCTACTTCTTCCCGCACCTGAGGACGCTGGAGTGGCTGGGCGCCTACTCGTTCACCGTGTATCTGTTTCATCCCTTTTTCGTGGCTGCCTCGCGCGCCGCCCTGAAGGTCGCGCAGATCACTTCGACCGAGCTCGGCTTCGCCGTCGGACTGGCCGCAGGCGTGCTCGGGCCGGTCGCGCTGGAGAGAATCCTGCAGCGGAGCACTCTGCTGCGGCGCCTGCTGTTGGGACAGCGTTAGGGATGGATGTACGGCCGCAGCGCTCGCGGGCGTGCGGCCGGCAAGTCGTTGACCGTGGTGCCGCGCTGAGGGCGCGACACACGGATCGCACCGCTAGCCCTTCGTCAGGTTGTCGAAATCGCTCGCGTCGTGTC
>DATNEN010000023.1:0-2900 GCA_035552975.1 Steroidobacteraceae bacterium | reverse complement strand
CTCTATATCGAATTGGGCGTCCTCGTCTGTTGGAATGGTTTGCGGCGTTGCAGCGGATGGCGCTGCCGAGGAACGTGTCGCGGACGCGGGGCTCGACGGCTGCGGCGACGGTGATGGAGGTGTCGATGCCGGAGGCGATCGGGGAGCCCGTGGCGTCCCATGCTCCGAGGGCGTGGAAGCCGGCGCGCGCGCCTGACTCTTGCGAAACAGGGCCTTGAATTTGCCCGTCGCCGCACTCCACTGCGGATCGGGAGCCTGCTCGACGAAGACCTTGGTGACATCCGTGGCGTCGGGGTTGAATTCGAGCGCGCTGTCAGGAATCGAGTCCGTCTCGGCGAGGCTTTGCGGCGGATTCCGCTCAGCGGCGGAAGGCGCGGGGGCCGCGGGCTCAGGCTCTTTCGGAGGTGGTAAGGCAGGTTGCGAGAGGGTCGGCGATGCCACGCCAGTGACGGTCGTGCCGCGCTCCTCCGAGAGTCGCGCCAGTGCATTGAACACGTTCGAGCAGCGGCCGCAGCGGACGAAGCCCTGCGCGACGCGCAGGTCCGCTGCGGTCACTACGAGAGTCAGGGCGCACTTGGGGCAGACGGTGTACATGAAAGGCGTCGTCCCGAAAGACCGACCCATCCCTCGCGCTCGCCGAAAGGAGCCATATCAAAGCACGCGCTGTAAGCGCGTGTCACCTCGTACTGCTGCGCCAGCAGAAGGCCCGCCAGCACGACAGTGCCCCCCGGCCTGACCAGGGTTGCAAAGCGCGCCGCAAGCTCACACAACGGGCCGGAAAGAATGTTCGCAATCAGCGTGTCTGCTGCGTGGGGCAGCGTATCGGCCGATTGATGTACTCGGACGCGGGCACTCGAGTCATTGGCCTGCGCATTGGCGTGCGTCGCCAGCAGCGCCTGCGGATCGATGTCGAAGCAATGAGCTTCGCTGGCGCCGAGCTTGGCGGCGGCCACTGCGAGGATTCCGGATCCGCAGCCGTAGTCGATCACCACGGCGCCCGGGTGCAGGTGCGCATCGAGCCACTCGAGGCACAACCGGGTGGTCGGGTGCGTGCCGGTGCCGAATGCAAGACCGGGATCCATGCGTACCACGAGTGCGTGAGGCTCGTTCACTTCCTCGTGGTGCGGGGAGATCCACAGGCGTTTGCCGAAGCGCATGGCGTGGAAGTCGCGCAGCCATTCGCGCTCCCAGACACGATCCTCCACCTGTCGGATTCGAATGTGCTCACGTGCGAGGCCCAGGTACGCGCCCAGCCTGTTCGCCAGCTCATCGGCCTGGTCGATGTCCGCAAACAGAGCCTTGAGCCGTGTCGCCTGCCACAGCCGGAACTCTCCAGGCAGAGGCTCCAGCACGACGTCGACCCCGGGGCGCACGGCTTGGCTCCCGACCCCCAACGTCCTGCTGAGCGCCTCACCTGGGTGATCGTCGTGCGCGTCGACGAAGGTCACCGAGCCGGCTCCGCACTCAAAGCAGGCCGCCTCCGCAGCCTCCGAATCCATCGCGCCGAGGTCGAAGGACAGCTCGAGGAGCCCACGGGCGGCCGGCGGCATCATCTCAATCCCAGGCGGCGCTCCAGGTAGTGGATGTCCGTGCCGCCCTTCTGGAAAGCCGCGTGGTTGCAGATCTCCTGGTGCAGCGCCACGTTGGTCTTGATCCCTTCGATGACCATTTCGGCGAGCGCATTCTTCATGCGCGCGATGGCGGTCTCGCGCGTGTCGCCGTGTGCGATGAGCTTGCCGATGAGGGAGTCGTAGTTGGGCGGAACGTTGTACCCGGAGTAGATGTGACTGTCGACGCGAACGCCCGGACCGCCGGGGGCATGCCACAACCGGATCGGGCCCGGCGACGGCATGAACGTCTTCGGATCCTCCGCGTTGATGCGGCACTCCATGGCGTGCCCGCGGATCTGGACGTCGCTCTGCGTGTAGGGCAGGGGCTCGCCGGAGGCGATCAGCAACTGTGCCTTCACCAGATCGATGCCCGTGATCAGCTCGGTGACCGGATGCTCAACCTGGATGCGGGTGTTCATCTCGATGAAGTAGAACTCACCGTCCTGGTAGAGGAACTCCAGGGTGCCCGCGCTGCGGTAGCCGACGGCCTTGCAGGCCTCGACGCAGCGATCACCCATGATGCGCCGCTGGCGTGCGGTGATGCCCGGCGCGGGGGCCTCTTCGATGACCTTCTGATGGCGGCGCTGCATGGAGCAGTCGCGCTCGCCCAGATGGATGACGTTGCCGAGCCCGTCGGCGAGCACCTGGAACTCGATGTGCCGCGGCCGCTCCAGGAACTTCTCCATGTAGACCTGATCGTTGCCGAAGGCGGCGCGCGCCTCGGCTTTCGTGATGCCGATGGCGTTCAGCAGCGAGGCCTCGCTGTGAACGACGCGCATACCGCGGCCGCCGCCGCCGCCGGATGCCTTGATGATGACGGGGTAACCGATATCGCGCGCGATGCGGTGGTTCTCATCGGCGTCTTCGCCGAGCGGACCGTCAGAGCCGGGCACACAGGGGACCCTGTGTCCCTTCATCACTCGGATCGCCGACACTTTGTCACCCATCTGACGGATGGTCTCGGCCCGGGGACCGATGAAGACGAAGCCGCTGTTCTCGACACGCTCGGCGAAATCGGCGTTCTCGGACAGGAAGCCGTAGCCGGGATGGATCGCGACCGAATCGGTGACCTCGGCAGCGCTGATGATCGCCGGCATGTTGAGATAGCTTCCCGAAGCCGGGGGCGGCCCGATACACACGGACTCATCCGCAAGCAGCACGTGCTTCAAGCTGTAGTCCGCGGTCGAGTGCACCGCGACGGTCTTGATGCCCAATTCCCGGCAGGCGCGCAGGATCCGCAGAGCGATCTCGCCTCGGTTGGCGATGACGACCTTCTCCAGCATGGGAGGC
>DATNEN010000022.1:0-25540 GCA_035552975.1 Steroidobacteraceae bacterium | reverse complement strand
CACGATCTGCGGCGGACGGCTGATCGAGGAATCGGTGGTAGAGCCTCCGGGAGGGCAGCTCTGTCTACCTTCCGTGCGGGTCTCCTCTGGCATAGGTCCTCCCCGTGCAGCGCTCGGATTCGCGAATGGGCTTTCGTTTAGTTTGTGCCGCGGACCGCGCCCGTCCGCGGGACTGCAAGCCCCGCACCTTACACCAACCCTCTCTTGCGGCGCACGCTCGGCAGGGGCCGGTTGCCGAGCTTGGCCCGGGCCGGAAGGGGTGGAGTGCAGCCCGCGGCGGCGGTATCTTGGCGAGCAGCACGCGGAGAGTCCCTATGCCCCTCGACAAGATCGAGCACTACCTGGTCCTGACCGACGATATCGATGCGACCCGGGATTTCTATGTCGAGGCGTTGGGGATGCGCGTCGGGCCGCGGCCCCCGCTGGGCTTCCCCGGCTACTGGGTGTACGTCGGCGACACTCCCTGCATCCACATCGGCGAATGGCGCACCTACAAGGAGCACTCCGACAGGCAGGGAGTCCCCGTCTCCACTCGCGCTCCAGGCACCGGCCCGGTGGATCACATTGCCTTTCACGCCCATGATTTCGACGAGATCCTCGCGCGCCTCGAACGCCATGGGGTCGCCGCGCGCAGGAACGATGCGCCCGGCGCTTCCCTGAAGCAGTTGTTCGTGTACGACCCCAACGGCGTGAAGATCGAGATCAACGTCAGGGCCTGACCGGTTTGCGGGCGCGATGCGTCCCGCATCGCTGGCAAACCCAGCGGCACGGCCCTGTCAGGGCCTAACCGCGCGCGACGCACGCGTCGCGCCCACGTCGACCAGGATCTTGGTCCCTTCCTGGCGGTGCAGACGCTCGAACCCGTCGCTGATCAGGCCGTCGAACGGGATCGATTCCACCCAGCCGCGCTCCGGATACGCTCCTGCGGCCATCTCCTCGATGACGCTGGGAAACGCGTTGCACGAGAGCGCGACTCCCGTGATCCGGGCCTCCGACATCAGAATGTCCATCGGCCCGATTTCCAGCGGACGTGTATGGATCGCAACGACGACGACGGTTCCGTCGACGGCCGTGCCGTGCAGGGCGGCCTGGAAGGCAACCGGTACGCCGGCCGCGTCGATGGAGGCGTCGGCTCCGCGGCCCCCGGTCAGATCCCTGATCGCGCTGACGACGTCGCCGTCTTTCGGGTCCAGCACCGTCGGGGCGCCTATGCTCTTCAACACGGCGCGCCGTGCGGGTGAGGGATCGCTCATGATCACGCGGACGCCGCGGCGGCGAAGCGTGAAGAATGTCCCGATGCCGATCGGCCCGCCGCCGTGGATGACCACTGTCTGACCGGCCTCCACGGCGCAGCGGTCGGCGGTGCGCCAGGCGATGGCCATCGGCTCGACCAGCGCTCCCTGCTGGGGAGTCATGCTGCGCGGGAGAAGATGCGCCATCGAGCGCCGCACGACGGTGAATTCCGAGAGGCCCCCGCCTTTGCGGTTGTAGCCGTGGAAAGCCAGCAGGCTGCAGTGGTTGTAGCGGCCAGAGGTGCAGTCGAGGCAATGGCCACAGGTCTCGACCGGCTCGACGGCGACGCGGTCGCCGACCGCGAGGTCCTCGATGCCCGAGCCCACCGCGACGACCTCACCGCACAGCTCGTGGCCCATGATGACGGGGTTTTTCACGCCGGTCAGCGGATGCGGCGTGAGGCGCGTCGTGATCGGACCGTCGTAGTACTCGTGCAGATCGCTGCCGCAGATCCCATTGAACAGCACTCGCAACTTCACTTCACCGGGGCCGGCGGAAGGCTCCGGGACCTGCTCCAGACGCAGGTCCTGTCGACCGTGGAAAACGGCAGCGCGCACGATTGCTCCAACTCGAGTCAGCGGGAGGGCACTTTGGCCGCGACCGCCAGGAGCGTCAAGCGCCGGAGCGAGCCTGCTCCGCCAGAGGGGAAGGCAGCGCGGGCGCGCTGCAACGGAACCTTGAGCGCGCTTCGCAAAAAGCCGCCCAGCCCCACCCGCTGCACACGCTTGAGTGCCCGCGCCGCTAAATCTGCCTTCCATGGGATTGGGGGTCACGGTGCCCGCGACGCGCCGCGACCGTCAAGCGCGCGCTTGCATCGCTCTGGAGTACTAAGGAAAGGGGCGAAAGGGACGCGCGTGATAGCGCGCCCCCGGGGAGAGGGGAAACGTTACTTCTGATCGGTCCGACTCAGCGTTGTACCCATGCGCTCGAGCACGCGGGTCACGATCCGCTCGCAGCGGGCCTGGTCAAACTCGAACACGTCTGTGCGCTCCTCGCGCAGCCGTCGCGCGAGATCTGCGCGCAAGCGTTGTTGCGCACGGAACAGCCGAGTGCGCACAGTCGTCTCGTTCAACCCCAGACAAGCGGCGGTCTCGACCCCACTCAACTGTTCCACGACGCGCAGCACGAACACCGTGCGGAACACTTCGGGAAGACAGTCGACTGCGTGCTCGAGCAGCTGCCGGACCTGTGCCGCATCGGGCTGCTCGCCCGACTGTGAAGTCAGGGCAGCCGCGGCCTGCTGCAGGGCCGACGAATCGAGCCGATCTGCAGCGGCGGCATCCGGGCGCACGCGCCGACGGATCATCAGCGCCTCGTTGAACGCCAGTCGCGCGAGCCAGGCGCCGAACTTGCCCGTGGGCTCGTAACGATCCAGATTGCCGAACGCCCGCAGATGGGCTTCCTGCACCGCGTCTTCGGCCACGGCGGGATCCCGTAGGATGCTACGGGCGATGCGGAACAGCCGTCGGTTGTAGCGGCGCATGAGAGCGTCGCACGCGCGCGCGTCCCGACCCCGCGCCCGCTCCACGAGCAGCAGGTCCGGCAGGTCGCCAAATGCCGTGGGTGCATCCGTGGGGCGCTTACCCGCAACCGCGGATGCTTCGAGGTTACGTGAGGGGGTGTGGGGCTCGAACATGTGCATCGGACCTTTTCCTTACGTTGACAGCGCTGTCATCAGATGTGATGCTTCGTCATTGGCGCGGGGGGCACGGCTGGCTCATGCGAAAAACAATCGTCTGGCTCAAGAGCGCGTCGTTCCTCGCGGTTGCGTTGCTGGCCTGCTCGGCAGACTCCGGCGGTGCTGCGGATATTCCCGGCACGGTGCACCCCGATCTGTGGCCCCGGGTGCCGCGCGCCCTTGCATCGGATCCGGCCCTGGAAGCTCGGATCGACGCCCTGCTGGCCGGTATGACGGTCGAGCAGAAGGTCGGCCAGCTGATCCAGGCGGACATCGACAGCATCACGGTGGATGATTTGCGCCACTTTCCCCTCGGGTCGATCCTGAACGGCGGCAACTCCGGCCCCGCCAACGACGATCTCGCTCCGGCAAGTGAGTGGTTGGCCGCGGCGGACAGGTTCTATGCGGCCTCGATCGACCCTGCGCACGGCAAGCACCCCATCCCGACGCTGTGGGGGACGGATGCCGTGCATGGGCATAACAACATAATCGGCGCCACGATCTTTCCCCATAACATCGGCCTGGGGGCCGCACACGACCCCGAGCTCATCCGGCGCATCGGCGAGGTCACCGCCGTCGAGGTCCGCGTGACCGGGCAGGACTGGTCCTTCGGACCGACGCTGGCGGTGGTGAGGGACGATCGTTGGGGGCGCACCTACGAGAGCTATTCCGAGGATCCCGAGATCGTGCGCGAGTACGCCGGTGCGATGGTGACCGGCCTGCAGGGTGCCGTGGGGACCGCGCAGTTTCTGGATGCCTCCCATGTGATCGCCACGCCCAAGCACTTTGTGGGGGATGGGGGTACCGGAGGGCGCGACCAGGGGGACAATCGCTCCAGCGAGGCCGAGCTGCGCGACATTCATGCAGCCGGATATCCCGCGGCGCTCGCGGCGGGCGCCCAGGCGGTGATGGTCTCCTTCTCCAGCTGGCAGGGCGTCAAGCTGAGCGGCAACCGCGGGCTGCTGACGGACGTGCTCAAGGGACGAATGCAGCTCGACGGGCTGGTGATCGGGGACTGGAACGCGCACGGACAAGTGCCTGGGTGCACCAACTTCAGTTGTGCGGCGGCCATCAACGCCGGTATCGACGTGCTGATGGCTCCTGACAGCTGGAAGCCCCTGTTCGGCAACACGCTCGCCCAGGTGAAGTCGGGAGAGATTCCGGCTGCGCGCCTCGAGGATGCCGTGCGGCGGGTCCTGCGGGTGAAGCTGCGCGCGCATTTGTTTGAGGAGGGCACGCCTTCATCGCGTCCGCTGGCGGGGCATTTCGAGCTGCTGGGCTCCCCGGAGCACCGCGCGGTGGCGCGCCAAGCGGTGCGTGAGTCACTGGTTCTGCTGAAGAACCATAATCATCTGCTGCCGCTGAGCCCGCACGCGCACGTGCTGGTTGCGGGCGATGGCGCGGACAACATTCCGAAGCAGTGCGGGGGCTGGACGATCTCCTGGCAGGGCACGGGCATTACCAACAGGGAATTCCCCCACGGCGAGTCGATTTTCTCCGGCATCCGGGCTGTGGTGCGCGCCGGGGGCGGTACGGTGGAGCTCAGTCCCGCGGGTGAGTTCGAGCGCAAGCCGGACGTGGCGATCGTGGTGTTCGGTGAGAATCCCTATGCGGAGTTCCAGGGCGACATCGGCACAGTCGAGTACAGCCCCGGGAACAAACGCGATCTGCAGCTGCTACGCAGCCTCCGGGCACGCGGAGTGCCGGTCGTTGCCGTGTTCATCTCCGGCCGGCCGCTGTGGGTGAACCCAGAGATCAACGCTTCGGATGCGTTCGTGGCGGCGTGGCTGCCCGGGAGCGAAGGAGGCGGCGTTGCGGACGTGTTGTTCGCGGCACCTGACGGGCACGTGGCGCACGATTTCCGTGGCAAGCTTTCTTTCTCATGGCCGCGGACCCCGCAGCAGACGGCAATCAACCGGGGACAGGCGGGCGCGCTGTTTCCCTACGGGTACGGGTTGACCTACGCCAGCGACGGCAACCTTGCCGCGCTCCCGGAGGACCCCGGTACGCCCGCGGTGACACAGGTGGATGCTCGCACCTTCTTCATCGCCGGCCGACCCGGAAGCGGTTGGCACTGGTCCGCGGCCGCCGGCTCGGACTCCCGTACGGCTCGGGAGGTCCCGGGCGGAGTGGGCATGGCCAATGACGGCCGGGTGCGCCTGGCCGCCACCGATCATGCGGCCCAGGAAGACGCGCGCCGTCTGTCATGGAGCGGCGGCGGTGCCTCGATCGTCGGGCTCGCCGGCAAGTCCCCCATCGATCTGCAACGCGAGTCGAACGGGCAACTGTCCCTCGGCTTCGACTATCGCGTGGACCAGGCGCCGAGCGCCGAGGTCTCGGTGCTGATGGAGTGCGGAGCAGGGTGCCGCGGTGCCGTGCCGATCACCGGGCAGCTCGGCAGCTCGCCCACCGGACAGTGGCGTCACCTGAAAATCCCGCTGGCCTGCTTCGCGCGCCATGGCGCCGACCTGAGCCGGATCAACGCGCCCTTCTCCATCGCCACGACGGGCCAGCTCGAGCTCAGCGTCGCGGCGATCCACCTGGAAAGCGGAACGGATGGGTTACTCGATTGTCCTCACTGAGACGGATCTGATGCACTCCCCGGGTGCGCGGTCATGACCCGCAAGACCATCGACGACGTAGCCAAGGCCGCCGGCGTTGCGATCAAGACGGTCTCGCGCGTTCTGAACGACGAGCCGAACGTCCGCGAAGAGACTCGCGCACGGGTGCTCGCCGCGGTCGAAGCGTTGCACTACTTCCCGAGCCTGTCGGCGCGCAGCCTCGCTGGCCGGCGTTCGTACCTGATCGGGCTCGTCTACGAGAATCCGAGCGCCAACTACATCGTCGACATCCAACACGGGGCGATGGCGCGCTGTCGCCAGGAGAAGTTCCGGCTGTTCGTGCACCAATGCAGCGGCCGCGATGCGGAGTTGATACGGGATGTGATCGGCCTGGTGGACCAGACCCATGTCGACGGGCTGGTCGTGCCGGCGCCGTTGTCGCAATCGATCGATCTCATTCGCGCGCTCGACCGGCGCAAGCTGCCGTTCGTACGCATTTCTCCCAGCGCCATCGATCACCGCTCGCCCTCAGTCGACATGGATGACGAGGGCGCTGCGCGCGAGATGACGGAGCACCTCATCGAGCTGGGGCATACCCGCATCGGCTTCATCACCGGCCATCCGACTCACCACGCGAGCGCGTTGCGCCTGGACGGCTACCGGGCGGCGCTGCAGGCGCATCGGATTCTGTACGAGCCCGCCTATGTCAGGCAGGGGCACTTCGTGTTCGAGTCGGGCCTGGGTGCGGGGCGCGAGCTGCTCGCTCTCCCGAAGCGACCCACGGCTGTGTTCGCTTCCAACGACGATATGGCAGCCGGCGTGCTCATGGCGGCGCATGAGCTCGGCCTGCAGGTGCCGAGCCAGCTGTCGGTGGCCGGGTACGACGACACCTACATCGCGCGGATCACCTGGCCACGGCTCACGACCGTGCATCAGCCCAGTTACGACATGGCCTGGTCGGCCACCGACTTGCTGTTGCAGGCCTTGAAGAATGGCGAGGGTGCCCGGACTTCGCGGCTGGCGCACAGGCTGATCGTGCGGGAGTCGACTGCGCCGGTGCGGGCTGACTGAGGGCTACTCGCCCGCGCCGACAGCGACCCACGCGAGCTCGGCGTTCGACACTGACCCGACATTGAACGACTTTGCCGCGGCGGCCATGCGTGTGAGTGCCTGGGCGAGCGGCATCGGCGGCTTGCTGTCGCCCTTCTTCACTTTGTGAAATCGCACCGGGTTGATTCGCGCGACCACATAGTTGCGCAGGTAGGGTGATTTGAAGCCCTTGGCCTGCAAGCTGGCGATGAGGCGCTTCACCTGCGCATCGATCTCCAGCAAGCGCGCCGCGAATCCTTCGCGCTCACGCAGAGATGCCGGCAGCGCGCGATCCCCGAAGCGATCGACCTTTTTCAGGAACGCGCTGTAGGCCCCTCCCGCGAAGCGGGACGACTTCTCATAGACGATACCGAGTGTCAGCAGCTCGGGCGCTTCGAATTCCGCGCTGAAGTGCGATTCGCGGGCCTGGCTGTGACGCTCGGCGAGGCTGCGAGCCATGCGGATGACTTCCAGGCTGCGATCGCGCAGGTTGTGCGCCTTCTCGGTATTGAGCGCGAGGATGCGATACGCGAGCGTGTCGTCCGGGGAGATCAGCGCCGTGATCTGGCGCAGCCCCAGGACCTTGGCGGCGGCCAGCCGATGTCTGCCGTTGGGCGTCCAGAGCTTGCCGTCTTCGCCCCGGACCACGATCAACGGATCCAGGAACGCTGCGGTCTCCTCGATCTTCTGCGCCAGACGCTTGGCGTGTGTCGGCGACAAGTCGCGCTGAAACGGAGTTGGCTGCACCGCGCTCAACGGGAGTGAGGCAACCAGCAGCGCGCGGCCGCCCAGGGGGTCGCGGTAGGCGCCGATCGGCGCACCGCCGGCGCTGCGGACCAGCTCGGTCACCGCTGCGACATCGGGGCTGTCGAGCGCAAGCGCGACTTCCGTTGCATCGAGTCCCCGAGCCTTACTGCCGGGCGCGAGCTTACCGCGGCCTTTCTTTGCAGCCTTCTTCGGGGCGGGAGTACGGGTCGTTCTGGTGGCCATGCCCGTAAGGTGCCGCCTCCAGTGCTCGACGTAAAGCACAATGTGAGAGAATCTGCTGCCCTCCGCGCGATTCACTTCCCATCGTGGACACGCCGACTCAGTCAACCAGCGCGCAGACGCTGCCGGCTCAACGGATTGACGCGACTGGCCGCGCGCACGTTGACCAACGGGCAGTGCTGGCGCTCGCGTTACCCCTGATGGCGAACAGCGCCGTGCAGATCGTCCTGAATCTCACTGACGTGTGGTTCATCGGTCGCATCTCCACGCAGGCGATTGCCGCGGTCGGCGCCGTGCAGTGGCTCTGTTGGGCGGTGGTGATGGTGCTGGGCGGGGCCGGGCAGGCAGTCCAGCCGATCGTTGCGCAGGCCTACGGCTCACGGCGCTACTGTCGCGCCGGCCAGGCCCTGTGGACCTCCATGTGGGCATCGCTGTGCGTCGCGCCGCTGTTCGTGCTGGTGGGCGCCGCGAGCGGTCTGATCCTGGCGCCGTTCGGGTTCGAGCCGGGGATCCAGCAGCTCGCCTCCCAGTTCTGGTGGCCACGTGTGGCGGGCGCAACATTCGGCGCCGCGGTCTGGGCAACGTTCGGATTCTTCAATGGCATCGGCCTTCCCCGGGTCACACTGGTGATCACCGTAGTCACCACCGCCGCCAACGTCCTTCTCAACCAGGTGTTCATCTTCAATCTGGGGTGGGGTATCGCGGGCTCGGGTTGGGCGACGACCGTGGCGCAGGCGCTGGGGCTCGTCATCGCCCTGGCGGTGTTCTGGCGCGAACCCTATCGCAGCCGCTACCAATCCCGCCTGACCTGGAAACCGCACTGGCGGCGGCTCTGGGAGCTGCTGCGGATCGGTTTCCCGATCGGCGTGATGCCCGCCGCGGACATCCTCGGCTTCTCCCTGTTCCAGATGATGCAGGTCCGGCTTGGAACTGCCGGCGGAGCGGCCTCTCAAATCGTTATCGTGCTGACGTCGGTCGCGTACATGGGAGGCTATGGAATCGCATGCGCGGGCACCACGCTCGTGGGCCAGTCGATCGGTGCGGGCGACCGCGGTTGGGCCATGCGCGTAGGCTCGCGCGTAATCCTTCTTTCCGGGCTCTACATGGGTGGCGTCGGCATCCTGCTCGCGCTGGGCGGGCCTTGGATCCTGCCGTTCTTTACAGAATCGGCGGACGCCGACGCGGCGGCAGCGGTCGGGCTCGGCGCCCGGCTTCTCTGGCTCGCCGCTCCCTATCAGTTCTTCGACGGCCTGAATATCGCCAGCACCATGACCCTGCGCGGCGCGGGCGATGTGAAGGTGCCCGCCGCGCTCGTATTGCCCCTGTCGTGGCTGGTCTTCGTGCCCCTGGCCCACTCCTTCACGTTTGCGCCCGGCCAGGGGTGGTTCGGGTTCCTCCCCCAACTGGGCTGGGGGTCGGTGGGGGGATGGGTGGCGCTCAACATCTATATCGTCCTCCTCGGCTCGGTGCTGTTCATCCGCTGGCGGTCGCGGGCCTGGCAGCGAATCAGGATCTGAGCCGCAGAACCGGTTACGATGTGAGCACCGTTACTGCCGCGGCCGAATGATGTTTAACGATCCAGTGTCGCTGACACGTGCCTGTCCTGAGCCGCGAGCGTGCAAGAGCGACTACCGCGGGCCTACTTTGGCACGGGCTCGCGTGTCGCTCTTGGCGGTGGCGACGATACTCTTTTGCCTCGGCTGCTCGTCCGTGGGTAGCTACGAGCAGACGGCTCCGCCGGGAGTCGACTTCGCCGGTACGTGGCGATTGAACGTTGCAGCCAGCGACGACCTGCGAAAGGCTCTCGAGAAGTTTCGGCCCCGACGCGGCTACGCGCAGCAATCCCAGCAAGTCACGGGAAGGCGGCGGCGCGGTCAGCAGTCCGGTCAGAATCCAGGCGACGTGTTTCCTGAGGAAGAGGACGGACCGCAGCAGCCGACGTTGCTCACACTGATTCCCAACTCCGACGTGCTGCGCAATGAGGTGCTGGCCATCAAGCAACGGCCCGATGCTTTCATCGTCGACTATGGAACGTCCACGCACAGCTTTACTCCCGGGGAGAAAAGCGTCGTGTCAGTACCCGAAGGGGTCGGCGACCAGAGTGCAGGCTGGCACGGAAAGGATTTCGTCGTCGACGTCCGCTCGCAGCTGGGCATGCAGATGACCGAGACCTTTTCACTCTCCAACAAAAATGGGCGGCAGCTCATCGTCAAGATCCGCCTCAGCGGCAGCAGCGTCCCGAGAGTCGCGTTGACGCGCGTCTACGATCCGACGAGCACGGAAGCGCCGCGCTCTCTGCCGACTATCGAATAACGGTCGGTCCCTCGTTGCGGCTCGCGGCGGCCTTGGCGGCGAGCGATTCGATCCGGCTCCAGTCGCGCGACTGCAGCGCTTGCGGCGGTGCGAGCCACGATCCGCCCACGCACAGCACGTTCGGCAGCTCCAGGAATGAACGGGCCGTCTCTTGCGTGATGCCCCCCGTGGGGCAAAAGCGTACCTCCGGAAAAGGTGCCCCCAGGGCTTTCAGCATGGGGATGCCTCCTGCCGCGGTGGCCGGAAAGAACTTGAAGAAGCGATAGCCCGCGCCGACTCCCGCCATGAGCTCCGAGGCGGTAGCGACTGCGGGAATGTAGGGGAGAGGTCCAGCCCCCGCACCGGCCAGCAATGTCGGAGTGGCCCCCGGAGAAATCGCGAAGGCCGCCCCTGCGCTGGCAGCAGAGTACAGATCCGCTATCGACAGGACTGTGCCCGCGCCGACACTGATCTCGGGGACTTCCGCTGCGATGCGCTCGATAGCTCGCAGGCCCGCGGGCGTACGCAGCGTGACTTCGATGACGCGGATTCCTCCGCGCACGAGTGCACGCGCGAGATCGGCGGCCACAGCTGCATCCTGCAGAGTCACGACCGGCATGACCGGCGAGAGCTGCAGCAGTCGCTCGATGATCTGGGCGCGACTCGGGTCTGGGGCAGTCAACTTCAGCGCCTCACGGTAAAGCCGGTATCTTGCAGCAGATGATGCACGTCGGCGACGCCGATGCGGTTGAAGTCGCCCGGAATCGAGTGCTTCAGACAGGCCGCAGCCAGCCCGAAATCCACCGCCGCCTGGTCGTCGCAGCCCGCCAGTACGGCATGCAGCACACCGGCTGCAAAGGCGTCGCCACTCCCGATGCGGTCGACGATCTGTCCGAGCGAATAGCGACGCGTCGTCCACAGGCCCGCACGGCTGCAGATCACCGCCGCGAGGTCGTGATCGTCGACGTTGCGTTGCACCCTGACGGTGGTGGCGATTCGCTGCAGGCGGGGGAACGCTTCGAGCGCGTGCGTGGCCGCGGTGCGAAAGCGCTGTTCCGCCGGCACCTGATCATAGTCATGGCCGAGAATGAGGGCGATGTCGCGCTGCTCGGCGAACAACAGGTCGGCCTCGTTCACCAGCTCGCCCAGGATCGCCCGGGCGCTTCCGTGCCAGCGCTCCCACAGCTTCGCCCGATAGTTGCAGTCGAAGGAGACCGACACCCCGCGTGCACGCGCGGCGCGAACCGCCCGCAGCGCCGCTTCGGCCGCTGGTGGGCTCACTGCCGGTGTAATGCCCGAGAGATGCAGCCAGCTGTAGTTGGCGAGTGCCAGATCCCAGTCGATGAGATCGGCAGGTGCCAGTGCGAACGCCGACTCGGCGCGGTCGTACAGGACTTCCGAGGGTCGATGTCCCGCGCCGGCGGTCAGGAAATACAGGCCCATGCGGCCGGCGCGGAATTGGACGGCTTCCGTATGCACCCCGTGACGGCGAAATTCGCCCAACGCGGCGTGCCCCAATGCGTTGTCGGGCAGCACGGTCACGAGGGAGGCAGGATGTCCGAAGTGTGTCAGGGAGACTGCGACGTTGGCCTCCGCGCCGCCCACGTTGACGTCCAGCGAAGGTTGCTGCAACAGCGTCCCGTGTTGCGGCGCCGTCAGCCGCAGCAGGACCTCGCCGTAGCACGCCACCCCAGGCAATGTCTTATGATCGGCTCCCATTCGGCACCTGTCAGCGCAGCACTCGACTCCACTCCGGAGGCTCGGCCGCAAGGTCATCATAGGCACGGCTCACCGCGGATACAAAGCGGGCGTCGGCGGTGAGAGCCGGTGGAAACACCGAGTCGAGCTCGAGGAACGCGGGCACGTCGGTGACAGCGCGGCGCTCGCATGCCTGGCCGATGTCCAGGAGCTGCCCGGCGAGCGGGTCCGTCACGGGCTCCCCTGCGAGCGCTTTGCGGCGGATGAAGTGCATCCAGGCGGCGACCGGAACGCACAGCCTGCCGATCGGCCGTGAAGCTGCCAGCGCCGCGGCGATGGTTGGAAACAGGCGGAAGGGCAGTTTTTGAGAGCCGTCCCACGCGATCTGTGCGAGCGCATGGTGTAAGGCGGGGTTACAAAAGCGCTCGAGCACAGCCAAGATGTACCGTTGAAGGTCGAGGCCGCGAGGCGCAACGAGGCTCGGCCGAATGTCTTCCCGCATCAGGCTCGCCACAAATCGCGCGAGCTGCGCATCCTTCATCGCCTCCGAAACGCTCTCGTAGCCCATCAGCAGGCCGACGTACGCGAGTGTCGAGTGAGCGCCGTTGAGCAGACGCAGCTTCGCGCTTTCGTAGGCGGAGACGTCGTTCGTTACGGTAACACCCGCGGCCTGCCAGTCGGGACCGTGCCGGTGCAAGCGATCTTCCATGACCCATTGCACGAAACGCTCGCGCTGCACCGGCCAGCGGTCCGTGAAGCCTGCTGTCGAGGACACTCGCTCTCGCAGGGCATCCGTGGTCGCGGGCGTGATGCTGTCCACCATGGTGCGGGGAAACTGCGCGTGATCCTCTATCCAACGCGCGAGCCCCGAGTCGCGCAGCTGTGCCAACTGCACGACGGCGCGCCCCAACCGCGTGCCGTTGTCGACGAGATTGTCGCAGCTGATGATCGTCGGCGCGTCGCTTCCGGCGCGCCGTCTGCGGTCCAACGCTTCGACGAGATAACCGATGAGGCTGGCGGGCGCTCGAGGGTCACGCAAGTCGCGCACGATGTCCGGATGGGTGACGTCCAGGCCGCCGTCAGGCGCAAGGCAGTAGCCCTTCTCGGTGACCGTGATGGTCACGACACGCGTCGAGGGTGCGCTCAGCCGCTGCAGGACCTGTTGGGGATCCTCCGGTGCGACCAGGATCTCGCGCAAAGCGCCGATGACCTGGTAGGAAATCTCGGCATCGAGCGTTACCAGGGTATACAGACCGTCCTGGGGGGCCAGAGCGTCGCGGACATCGGTGCTGCGCAAAGAGACCGCGCTGATTCCCCATTGCGGGTCATGAGCGAGCAGATTTTCAACGAACCACGCCTGGTGCGCGCGATGGAATGCGCCGGGTCCGAAGTGCACGATGCCCGTGGCAAGGCTGCGACGGTCGTAGCGAGGACGCTGCACCTGCGGGGCGAGGCCGGCCAGAACGGATTGCGAGAGAGGGTATGTCACATCAGCGGATGGGCGGTAGAAACCGGTGTCATTTAAGAGGGGCCGCGGCCTTTTGTCCAGAGCCCCCGATCTCGTAGACTGCGGCCATAACGAACAAAGCCGGAGCGCGGCGACTATGCCGAAGGCCAAATCGGCCAGCCCTGCAAAGGGCGGCGCACGAGGGGACGTTCCGAGCGGCAAGCGAGGAGAGGCTGGCCCGGGAGCCGTGCGTAGCGATGCACGCGGCGCGTCCGCGGGGACCGCGCCTCACCCGCATCACGCGAGCATGGAAATGCCCGAGGGAAGGCGCGCCACCATCAACGACATTGCGCGCCTGGCGAATGTCTCGAAGAAGACCGTCTCGAGGGTGATCAATCAGTCGCCGTTCGTCAGAGACGAGACGCGCGCCAAGATCGACGCCGTCATCCAACGGATCGGCTACGCGCCTGATCCGCAAGCGCGCGGACTGGCGTTCCGCAGGTCTTTTCTCATCGGGCTGGTGTATGACAACCCGAATGCGGCCTACATCGTGCACAGCCAGGATGGGGCGCTGGATGCGCTGCGCGGGTCGGGCTTCGAGCTCGTCGTTCATCCGTGCGACCGCTTCAGCGAGGACTTCGTGCCGGGCGTGCGACGGTTCGTCGAGCGCCAGAAGCTGCATGGAGTGATTCTCCTTCCGCCGGTGTCGGAGGACCAGGCGCTGGCGCGCGCCCTGGAGGAAGTCGATTGCCAATGCGTGCGACTCGCCTCCGTCCGCATCGACAACACTTCCAAGATGATCGTCTCCAACGATCGCGAGGCGACCGCGGAGGCGGCGAACTATCTGGAGGCCCTGGGCCACCGGCGCATCGGGTTCATCGCAGGACCCCAGCAGAATCGCTCCGCGCACGAGCGGCAAAGCGGCTTCATCGGCGCGCTCGAGAGGCGCGGCGTGTCGGTGCCGCCGGAAATGATCGTGGAGGGCGCCTACACGTTCGAGTCGGGAGTCGCCTGCGCGGAGGCTCTGCTGGCGCAACGCCCGCGTCCCACGGCGATTTTTGCCAGCAACGATGAGATGGCGGCCGGGGTGTACAAGGCGGCCTACCGGATGCACATCGCGATCCCCGACGAGCTGTCCGTCATCGGCTTCGACGACACTCCGATGGCCTCGCGCCTCACCCCGGCGCTGACGACCATGCGGCTGCCGATCCGGGAAATGGGCCGGCTCGCCGCGGCCATGTTGATCGCGCCCAAGGGATCGGAGCAGAGCGAAGGCAGTACCGCCGTCCGCGTGGCCCCGCACCTGGTCGTGCGGGAGTCCACCCAGCCGCCGAAGTAACCCTTCGCCCTGGCCGTGGTAAACCTTCGGGCGAAGAGCTTGAGCCACGCAACGCAGTGACACCGGTTACCATGTCCGGCACAGGCCAGGGTATCATGCCCCCATGTCGAAGAGCCTCGTTCTGCACCCCGACCGCCTGTTTCCCCTGGATCCGAACGTGCGCGCGATCGCTCGCGAGTTGTACGCAAGCGTGCGATCGCTTCCGATCCTCAGTCCCCACGGACACACCGACCCGGAATGGTTCGCGCGCAACGAGCCGTTCGGCAACGCGACCGAGTTGCTGCTCGCCCCCGATCACTACCTGTTCCGCATGCTCTACAGCCAGGGCATCGACCTGGCGCGGCTCGGCGTAGCTGCCCGCCGCGGGCCCTCCAGCGCCGATCCTCGGGAGGCCTGGCGGTTGTTCGCCAGCCATTTCTATCTGTTCCGGGGAACTCCGTCCGCGCTCTGGCTCAATCACGTTTTCAAGGAGGTGTTCGGCCTCGAGGTGGTGCTGGATGCCGCCAGCGCCGATGCCTACTTCGATGCGATCGGCGCAGCGCTGCGCACGGACGCGTTTCGGCCGCGGGCGCTGTTCGAGCGATTCAACATCGAGGTGTTGGCAACCACCGAGTCGCCCCTGGACCCTCTGGAGGCGCACCGGCAGATCCGCGAGAGCGGCTGGCCAGGGCGGATCATCACCACCTATCGTCCCGACGCCGTAGTCGATCCGGAGCACGAGCACTTCGGTGCCGCTCTTGCGGAGTTCGGAGTGTTGACGGGCGAGGATGTGTTCTCGTGGGCAGGCTACTTGCGGGCGCACCGCGTGCGGCGCGCCGTGTTTGCCAAAGCCGGCGCCACTGCCACGGACCACGGGCATCCGACCGCGCGCACGGCCGACCTGGATTCCAAGGCCTGCCAGCGACTGTTCGGCCGCGTGATCGCAGGTCAGGCGAGCGCGGAGGAAGCGGAGCTGTTCCGTGCGCAGATGCTCTTTGAGATGGCGCAGATGAGCCTCGATGACGGCCTCGTCATGCAGATTCATCCCGGCGCCTTCCGCAATCACAACCGTGGCCTGTTCGAGGAGTACGGCCGCGACAAAGGCGGCGATATCCCCTGCGCTACGGAGTACGTGCACGCACTGAAGCCGCTGCTGGATCGCTTCGGCAACGACC
Organism: Steroidobacteraceae bacterium; assembly: GCA_035552975.1. Taxonomy (GTDB): domain Bacteria; phylum Pseudomonadota; class Gammaproteobacteria; order Steroidobacterales; family Steroidobacteraceae; genus 13-2-20CM-66-19. Next base: position 10,002 of record DATNEN010000022.1, on the reverse strand, counting down.
GGCGCCTCGCGCTGATCCTGTTCACTCTGGACGAGACGGCCTACAGCCGCGAGCTGGCGCCGCTCGCGGGCCACTATCCGTGCCTGAAGCTGGGGCCGGCCTGGTGGTTTCACGACAGTCCTGAAGGAATGCTGCGGTTCCGTGAGCACACGACGGAAACGGCCGGCTTCTACAACACCGTCGGATTCAACGATGACACCCGCGCCTTCCTGTCGATCCCGGCGCGGCACGATGTTGCGCGCCGCGTAGATTGCGCGTTCCTGGCTCGGCTGGTCGCCGAGCATCGCCTCGACGTGGACGAGGCAGCGGAAGTGGCTTCCGACCTGGCATATCGCCTCCCCAAGCGCGCCTACCGGCTGTAACCTTATAGTTGCCCGACCATATGCTCGCCGCGCGCCTCGCGTAGAATGCACGGTGTGCACAAGCGAAAAACCCAACGTGCGGCATCCCCGCTGCGGGCCTTGAAGGACCGGATTGCGAGCGTCGACGCGCGCAGCATCGATGAGTTGTACGGCCTCGAGCCCGTCTATGAGCCTGGCGCCCCGCCAGGGGGACGCCTCATGCCCGAGGAGTTCGTATCCGTGCGGTGTCCCTACTGCGGCGAGCGCTTCGAGACGCGGATCGATCTGACCACGAACGATCCGGGCTACGTCGAGGATTGTCAGGTCTGCTGCCAGCCGATAGAGATCGGGATCGAGCGGGACAGCGGGGGCGCGTTGCTGGCCGTCAAGGCTCAGAGGATGGACTAGCCCGGCGGCTAGCCGGACGGGTGGTTCCGGGCGTGTGAATATCCAGACACTGCGCACCGTTCTGCTGGTCCAGTCGATCGAGGAATCCGATCGCGAAGGGGAGGTGCTTCCCGCCGCGGACCGTGCCGAAGCCACCCGGACAGCCGTGCGCGCCCAGTCCTCAGCTCCGCAGCTCCCGACCGGCGCGACGTTGTCGCGTGCCGCAGAGACCTTCCTCGCCGACCGCGCCGAGTTCCTGCTGGCGCGGGTGCGAGCACGCTCTCCCGCAGTGGATCATGTGCTGGCCGTCGCCGCCGGCCTGACATGGCTGGGGCGGGTCGTGCTCGGCGTGGCGATACTCTTCGGAGCGAGTCTGTCGGCCCTGGACGGAAGCCATCGCATCAACATTCTGAGCTTTCCGCTCATCGGGCTGATCGCGTGGAATCTGTTCGTCTACGCGGTGCTGATCGCGGCGCGCATCCGGCGCCGCCGGACCGGCGGTCTCGCGTCCGGCGCCGGCAGCTTCTGGTCGGGACGGGTCTACGAGCGCTGGATCGGCCGACGCGTCGATTCACTGCTGCATCAATCCACGCGGTTCAACGCTCCGTTGGCGACCGCACTGCGACGCTTCACCTCGGAATGGACCGCCGTCGTGCATCCGTTGCTGCTGGAGCGTGCCAAGCTGCTGATGCATCTCGCTGCCGCCCTCGTCGCCGTCGGCCTGATCCTCGGCCTGTACCTGCGCGGCCTGGTGTTCCGCTACGAGGCAGGCTGGGAGAGCACCTTCCTCTCGGCAACCGCCGTGCACGCGCTGGCCGTGTTGTTCTATGGTCCTGCCGCTGCGCTCAGCGGGATCGGCGTGCCTCCTGCCGATGCATTGGCTGCGTTACGCTGGACGGGCTCCTCGGGAGGCGCGGAGGCCGCCAGTTGGATCCACCTGATCGCGCTGACTGCGGCGCTTTATATCGTGGCTCCGCGGGCAATCCTGGCGGTCCTGTCGCGCTACAAACTGTGGCGCCTGTCGCGCCGTGCGCCGCTTCCGGCGTCGCTCCTCGGACATGCCCGGACCCTGTTGGTCGGCGCCTCCGGCGGGGTCGTGCTGGAAAGTGCCAGCGTCATCCCATTCGCCTACGAGCCGAGTCCGCAGTCGCTCACCGGCTTGCAGACGCTGTTGAGTGGGGCGCTCGGCACAGGGGTCAGCGTTGCCATACATACGCCGGTGTCCTACGGCGAGGAAGACGAGTTTCGTCGGCAGCTGGCCAAGGGACGCATCGAATCGCAAGGCTGGGTCGTTCTGCTCATGACGGTCGCATCGACGCCCGAGGTCGAGAATCACGGCATGATCATCGCGGCCGTGCGCGATGTCTGTGCGAGCCGGCCCGGCGCCTCCCCACTGTTGGTGGTCATCGACACCGGACCGTATGCGGCGCGCATGCAAGGTGGGCCGGAGCTCGAGCAGCGCCTGCAGGAGAGACGTCGATTGTGGTCGCAGTTCGTAGCCGGGTACGGCTTGCGTGCGTGCATCGTGGACTTGGCGAGGATCGTGCCAGGTGCGCCTTCGGAATCCGAGGCGCGGGACCAGGCGCGCGCCGCACTGTGGTCCGGCGGCGCATCGTGAACGTGAGAGCGGCTACTGCGCCCGAGGCGTGCGTGTCGTGAACGCGAGTTCCCGCATCGATCTGAGTCTCATCTCTCACACGAACGTCGGCAAAACCACACTGGCGCGAACGCTCTTGCGCCGTGACATCGGGGAAATCGGTGATCGCCCTCACGTCACGGACGTGGCCGAGAGCAACGTGCTGATCGAGACGTCCGCGGGCGACGTTCTGGTCCTGTGGGATACCCCAGGCTTCGGCGACAGCGGCCGCTTGCTGAAACGACTGCAGCAGGCCGATCGTCCTCTGGGCTGGTTTTTTGCGCAGGTATGGGACCGGTTCGCCGACCGCCCCTTCTGGTGCGGACAGCAGGCAATGCGCACGGTGCGTGAGGCGAGCGACGTGGTGCTGTATGTGGCCAACGCGAGCGAGCACCCGTCTGCGGCCGCGTACGTTGGCATCGAGATGGAGATTCTCGGGTGGCTCGAGAAGCCGGTGATCCTTCTGCTCAACCAGCTCGGTGCCCCGCGAGATGCTGCCCAGACACGCGCCGAGGTTCAGGAGTGGGAGGCGCTCGTAGCGAAGTACCCGTGTGTCAAGGTGGTTCTGCCGTTTGACGCGTTCGCACGCTGTTGGGTGCAGGAGGGCACGCTGCTCGAACACGTGCAGCGCGCTCTGGCGGAACCGAAGGAGGCAGCCTTCGCGCGCATCCGCGACGCGTGGCAGCAGCGCAACCTTGCCGTTTTCGAGCAGTCGATGCAGGTGCTTGCTCGACAGGTCGTGGCGCTCGCCCTCGACATCGAGCGGATTGCCGAGCCGCAAGGCAAGGCTCGAGCCTGGCTGGGCGCTGCGACGAATGTGCTCACGGGTGCAGCACCCGGAAACAGCCCCGAGGTCGAGCGAGCGGAGACTGCGCTTGCCACGCGCCTGGATCGTCAAGTGCGCACGGCAACCGAGGAGTTGGTGCGTCTGCACGGACTCTCCGGCAAGGCGACAGAGGAGGTCCTGCAGCGAATGGGTCGCGAGTTCCTGGTGCAGCGTCCGGCCGATGCCGACACGGCGAGCGTCCTCGGTGGTCTGGTTTCCGGCGCGCTTGGTGGGTTGGCGGCCGATCTCGGAGCGGGGGGATTGACGTTCGGCGCGGGCGCAATGATCGGCGGCGTGCTCGGCGCCTTCGGTGCGCGCGGTCTTGCAAAAGCCTACAACCTTGCGCGCGGCTCGGAAGCGGGAACCGTTCGCTGGTCAACCGAGTTTCTATCGGGGCGTCTGGTCGCCGCGCTGATGCGGTATCTGGCGGTCGCGCATTTCGGACGCGGGCGTGGCGACTTCGTCGCCGGCGCCGCGCCGGCACACTGGCTGACGGCAGTGGAAGAGACTTTGAGCGAGAGAGCTAAGCAGATCGAGGCGGCATGGGTGCTGTCGCGCACGGGCGCCGCAGAGGAATGTGCTGCTGCAGTGCTGTCCATCGTGCGCGCGGCAGGACGGTCGGCGCTGGGCCGCCTCTATCCTGATTCTTCGTCCATGTTGGCCTAGGCGGCTGCACCAGAAGGGATCTCGATGACCCGAGGAAATCTGGCCGCGTGTGTGGCGCTCGTGGCCGTGCTGTCCGCGTGCACTCGCGAGCGACCGGCGCCCGCAACGGTGCCTGCGCCGCAGACCCATCCACAGGATGAAGCGCAGGCCGCATGGAAAGCCTTCGCCGCCCGCTTCATCGAGGACAGCTTCAAGGCGCAGCCCTTCTTCGCGTCCCAGTCGGGACGGCATGAGTTTGACGGCCAGATGCCTGACTGGAGCGCGGCCGGTATCGCGAGGGAGGTGACCCGTCTGGAGAGGGCGCGCCGGCAGGCTCAGGATTTCGACCCCGCCCCGCTCACACCGAGCCAGCGCTTCGAGCGCCAATACGTCATCAGCGTCACCACGAGCCAGTTGTTCTGGCTCGACCATGCGAAGGCGCCGTTTGTGAATCCCGCGTGGTACATCGATCGCCTCGATCCGGAGGTGTATCTCAGCCGGGACTACGCGCCGCTCGCTACGCGCATGCAGGCCTACATCGGTTATGCGCGCCAGATTCCACGGCTGGTCGGTGACATCCGCGCCAATCTGCGCATGCCGATGGCGAAGACCCTGCTGGCGCGGGGGATCGCCGGCTTCGGCGGGTTCGCCACCTTCTATCGCAAGGACGTCCCGAAGGTCTTCGAGTCGATCCGGGATCCTCAGGCACAGAAGCAGTTGGCGGAGGCCGATACCGCGGCGGCGCAGGCGATGGAGGGTCTGAAGCAGTGGCTGCAGTCCCAGCGCAAGAGCGCCACCGACCACTACGCGCTCGGGGGAGCGCTGTTCGCCGACATGTTGCTATCGACCGAGCAGGTCGATACACCCCTCGCGCAGCTGCTGCAGATCGGCCAGGCCGACCTGGATCGCAATCTGGCGGCGCTGAAAGTCGCGTGCGCGCAGTATCTCCCGAGGGGATCGCTGCGCGCCTGCGCACTGAAAATGGAGCGTGACAAGCCCGAGGGTGGACCCGTCGAGGCGGCACGACGGCAGCTCGTTGCGCTCGAGGCCTTCATCCGGCAGCGGGACATCGTGACGATCCCGGGTACGGAGGAGGCGCTGGTGGCCGAAGCGCCGCCCTACAATCGCGGCAACTCCGCCTACATCAACGTGCCCGGGCCCTACGACCAGGGGGTGGCTTCCACCTACAACATCGCACCGCCCGACCCGCACTGGTCGAAGCAGGAGCAGGCGGCCTACATTCCCGGCAAAGACGATCTGCTGTACACCAGCGTCCATGAGGTGTGGCCCGGACACTTTTTGCAGTTCCTGCACGCCAATCGCAACCCTTCCAGGATTGCCGCCCTGTGGGTGGGCTACGGATATGCGGAAGGGTGGGCGCACTACGCGGAAGAGATGATGTGGGAGGAGGGACTCGGCAATGCCGATCCCGAACAGCACATCGGGCAGCTCACGAATGCCTTGCTGCGCGATGTACGCTTTTTGTGCGCCATCGGGCTGCACACGCAGGGGATGACCGTGGCCCAGGCGGAGAAGATGTTTCGCGACAGCGCCTTTGCCGATCCCGGAGATGCCCGGCAGCAGGCGGCGCGCGGCACGTACGATCCTGCGTACCTGAACTACACGCTCGGCAAGCTGATGATCCGCAAGCTGCGCGCGGATTGGGTGGCGAAGTACTGGAGCTCGGAAAAGGATCCGCGCGCGCACTGGAAGGAATTCCACGACAAGTTCCTCTCCTACGGCGGTCCGCCCATCCCGATGGTGCGGCGGGAGATGGTAGGAGAGGGGGGATCCTTGTTCTAGTTGACTTGCGAAAATCGCCTGCGGCGATATTCGCGGAGTTGAGGCCCTCAGCGAGGTGATCCTCCGCAGGGGCTGTGCGCCGGCGGATCGCCTCGCGCGCGCCGCCGAACTGCGCGATGATGCCCGCTCCAAAGGGGTGTCGATGATCCGCGTATTTCTCGCCTATGCCCTCTCGGGCTTGGTCGCGCTGGGCTACCAGGTAGTTTGGTTCCGTCTTTTCCCCGACTGGTTCGGCTCCACCAGTCTCAGCTTCGCGTTGGTCACGTGCAATTTCATTGGCGGCCTCGGCGTCGGCTCGCTGGCGAGCCGGCGGATCACGCAGTGGCTCGCGCGCGTCACGGGCATCTTGGATCCCTTGCGACTCTATGGCCTGGTCGAGCTGCTGGTGGCCGTCGCGGCCGCGCTGACTGTGCTGGCGGGATTGCTTCCCGCGCATGTGTGGGGCGACTTCCCCTACCACGTGCAGGCGGGCATCTGGGTCCAGAATCCCGGCTACCGCTTCGGGCAGCTCGCCGTCGCGGTGATCTGCGTATTCACGCCGTGCTTCTGGATGGGAACGACATTCCCGCTCCTCTCACGGGCGCTGCTGGACACGCCTGCCGGTGAGCGGCTCCCGGCCGCCCTGTATGGTTGGAATACACTCGGTGCCTGCGCGGGCGTGCTCGCGTGCCAGTTTCTATTGCTGCCGCGTATCGGTCACACCGCCACCTTCTGGCTGATGCTCGGGCTGAACGTCGTGATTGCCGCGTTGTTTCTGATCACCGGTCGCGGCTCGCTGCAGGTGCCTTCGCTCACGCCGGGCCCGCCCCCTGAGAACGGCCATCAGCCGGTCGCCGCCGTCCCCACCAACCTGACGCTCCTGCTGAGCTGTGCGGCGCTCAGCGGCCTGCTTGCCGGCGCACTCGAGGGAGACCTGTTCAAGCGCATCAATCTGGTGGTCAGCAACAGCCCGGGTGCGCTCGGGCCGGCCATCTCGTTCTGGGCGATTCTCGGCATTTTTCTCGCCAGCGCATTCGTCTGGCGTGCTCGGCGCCTGCGGCTGCTGCACATCAAGATCGCTTACCTGTGCGCCGCCCTCTATTTCTATGCCGCCTGGCGGCTCATGTACCCGGTGCTCATCCACCGATTGAATGCCCGTTCCGAGGCGATCGACGCGCTCGGCATGATCAACAACTTCCCGGATAGCGCCGCGGAGCTGTTTGTGTTCGTCGGGGGCTGTGTATTCGTGCCCTATCTGCTGATCTCGCTCCTGCTGCCTTACGTCTGCAACCAGGCGCAGACGCGCCGGATGCATCTCGGGCTGGCCTACGGGCTGAACACGATCGCGTTCTGCGCCGGCCTGATGGCCTTCACGCTGCTGGCCCCTGAAGTCAACATCTTCTATTCGCTCAAGCTCCTGTGGGTGCTGCTGGGCTGCGCCGTGGCGCTGCTGCTGCTGCTCTCCGAGCGGCGCCCGGTCCGCTGGTGGCAACCGGCCGCGGCCGCGGCCGCCCTCGTTGCCGGCTGCCTGCTGACGCCGGCCGGCTTCGATGCCAGCTACCTGATGCCCGGCAGTATCCAATCGCGCTATCCCTTCTCGAGCTTGAAGAGCAATGGGACCGACACCAGCTACGTCATCCGCACCTCGCAGGGGGCGTATCTTTTTTTCGGCAATACCTCCATGTCCGGCACGGTCGCACCTTCCCAGGTGTACATGCGGCTGATGGCGCATGTCCCGCTGTTGCTGCAGGCGAATCCGCAAAGCGCGCTCGTGATCTGCTTCGGCGTCGGCAACACCGCTTCGGCAATCGCCACCCACGACAGCATTCGGCATCTGGATATCGTCGACCTGAATCGCAACGTGTTCGAGACAGCGTGGGAATTCGCGACCACCAACGATGAAGTCTATCGGGACCCGCGGGTGCGGCTCATCAATGACGACGGCCGCAGCTTCCTGCGGCTGTCGCGCAATACCTACGATCTCATCACCAGCGAGCCGCCGCCGCCGATGCAGGCGGGCGTGTACCGGCTGTACTCGCAGGAGTACTACCGGGACGTGCTGGCGCACCTGACCCCGGGCGGGATGATGACTCAGTGGCTGCCGGTGTATCAGATGCCGGCCAAGGCCGCCGCCGAGGCGGTCGCCGCATTCGTGAAGGTGTTTCCTCATACGCTGTTGTACTCGGGGATCACACAGGAGCTGATCCTTCTGGGCAGCCGTGAGCCGCTCGATATCGATCGCCTGCGCCGGCAATTCCCGGCGAGCGGGCGTGAGCGTGCCGACCTGGCCGCGATCTTCGTCAGAACGCCGGCGAGTCTCGGAGCCCGGATCGTGCGCACAGACGCGATGCTGCGTCGCGACTACCTGAACGGCCCGGCCATCAGCGATGAGCGCAACGATCTGGAGCAGATGTTCCTGAGGCCACCCGCCGCGACCGTCACGTACGATCGCCGCGCGGTAATGGAGTGGTTGAGCTCGCAGGCGCCGGAGATGGCCGCAGCGGTCGAGGAGCTGCGGAGTAAACGCGGCGGCAGCAAGTAGCCCCATCGCCTCAACTCATGCACCCGCCGCAGCCCAGTCGGCGGGGAATTGGATTCACAGCAGACCTGGAGTAGCGACCGCTCGGGTCGCCGCTTCGAGGAAGCTGAGTCGCCGCGCGCTGGCGTCGAGCCGCACCCGTACGCCGAGAGGAACCGCTTCGTTGATGTCCCCGTGGCCGATCGGGAAGCCGGCGGCGCAAGGCAGGCCTGTCTCCTCGGCCAGCGTGCGGAGCACATCCGTGCCCGTGTAGTCCGCCTCGCGCTCTTCGCAGCCGGAGAACGTTCCGAGCACGATGCCCCGAACCTTGCGGAACACTCCCGCGAGCGCGAGGTGCGTCCACATCCGGTCGAGGCGATAAGGCCGCTCCCCCACGTCCTCCAGCAGCAGCACGGCGCCCTCGAGGGGTGGGAGGAATGCAGTTCCCAGCAGGCGGGACACGACGGTAAGGTTCCCGCCCAGCAGGGGCCCCTCGACCGTGCCCCTGACGTAGGTGTCCGTCCCTGTGAGCGGCGGTGCGGCGGAGGTCGACTCGAGCAGCCCGAACAGCCTGGTGAGCGCGTCCGCCTTCTGTCGGCCGAGCTGGGTCACTACCGGGCCGTGGATACTGGCGATCCCGCGGTGCTGCAGCCACAAATGCAGGGCCGTGATATCGGAAAATCCCACCAGTGGCTTGAGACCGGCGCCGGGGTCCACGGCAAGGTGTGGCAGCAGCCGCATCGTGCCGTATCCACCGCGAGCGCAGAATATGGCCTTGACCTCGGGGTCCTGCAATGCGGTCAGCAGCTCACCGAGTCGCCGTGAGTCCTCTCCGGCGAGGTAGCGGTAGCGCTCGAACAGGCGGGCGTCGTACTGGAGGCGGTACCGTTGCTCGAGCTGGGCCACCCCTGCTTCGAAGGACTCGCGGTCGAACGGTCCCGATGGGGCTATGATGGCGACCAGGTCGCCCGGGCGGACCGCGGGTGGCTTGGCGACTGGAGAGGACATCCTGATGATCGCATTCGTCTTGTGGTTGCTGTTGCTGGTCGTCTGCTGGCCGCTCGCGCTGGTGGCGATCGTGCTCTATCCCATTCTCTGGCTGGTGCTCCTGCCGTTTCGCCTCCTCGGCATCGCTCTGGAGGGCGTTTTCGAGCTGCTGCGGGCGATCGTCCTGCTCCCGGCCCGCGTGCTCGGCGGCCCGCGCTAGTCCATTCCAGGTGCGGCGCTCGCCAGCGCCGCCACCGGCTGCCTCCTGGAACGGCGTTCGCGCACGCTGCCCATACTGGGAGCGATGGCGTGCTAGCGGTCCTCGCCGCTGGAACGCTCGGGCTTGTTCCGCACGCGCACGCGCCTGGCCTTGAGCTGCTCGCGCCAGTTCGTGATTTTCCAGCCGCCGATCATGCCGGCCAGCAGTGACATCAGGGCGAGACTGCTGTCGTCGATTGAATAAGACACACGCTGAATCGGCTCGATGAGCGAAAAGAGATTCATTTTTTAAGAGCCCCCGTCTGGCAAGGGCGAAACATAACAGTCGGCGTCGCTGTGGGGGAGTCGCACGCGAGCGACGTTGCCAGTTTTTGTTCAATCCTTGACGTGGGTCGCGGCGCTTCATGGTCAAGCTCGTGCCAGCGGCCTGCACGCCGCCCTCCGTCGAGCTCGGCCATTCGAGCGGTGCGGCACTGACCTGCGGGGCGCGCTCAATGGGTGTACGCCCGGGGCTCGCCGATTCCTAACCGGGCGCTCACAGCAACCGCGATAACGTCTGTCCCGCCTGCCGGCGAGGTCAATGGCCGGCCATGGGGTAAGTGCCGTGACCGCAATCGTTATGGATGCCGCCTTCATCCTGCTGCTGGCCGCGCTGTATGCG
>DATNEN010000021.1:0-3653 GCA_035552975.1 Steroidobacteraceae bacterium | reverse complement strand
ATGAAGCTTCCGGTCACATAGGACGCGTTGTCGGACAGCAGCCAGAGAATGGCCTGGGCCACTTCGTCGGCTTCCCCGCCGCGCTTCATGGGAATCTGTTCCTTGAGGCGCTCGACACGGTTCGGCTCGTTGCACGTCCGCTTCCACGGACACATCCGCCTGAATTGCGATCGCGCGACCTCCAGCAGCGGCGATGGGATCCGTGACGGCTCGGGCAGCTTTCTCGTTGCGCAAGTAGTTCACGCACACCGCGCAGCCCAGCTGGGCAGCCAACAGCGAGGTAGCCGCGCCGATTCCCCGACTGCCGCCGGTCACGATCAATATGTTGTTGCTGATCGACAAGCCTTGCATGAGGGCCGCCCCGATCCGACTGAGCAGTCAGACTAGCGCGTTCGGGGTCGCAAATCGATTAGACTGGCTCAGAGCAGACGGCCGCGAGCCGCCGCTCACGAGGGGAGGGTCGATCATGTCGAAGCACCACTTTCAGCCTGGCATCGCGCTGGCGGCGCTCGCCGCGTGCGTCGAGATCGCAAGCGCTGCTCCCGCAGTACCGGCAGCCGACTGGCCTGCGTATAACCGCACGCTCGCCGCAGACCGATACTCGCCGCTCGCGCAGATCACCGTTGCGAACGTCGGGAAGCTCACGTTGCGCTGTGCCTACACGCTTCCCGAGGTGGTGGCGTTTCAGACCGGCCCGCTCGTCATCGGCGGGACGCTGTACTTCACCACTTTCGAGGGCTCCTACGCGATCGATGCCTCGAGCTGCCGGGAAAAGTGGGCCCGTCACGACAAGAGTGCCGGACCGCCCGGCCTTGCCGTCAATCGCGGCTTCGCCTACCTCGACGGGCGACTCTACCGCGGCACAGCCAACGCGCACGTGGTTGCCCTGGATGCCACCGACGGGCACGTGCTTTGGGACCACGCACTCCAGGTCGGGGGTGCCGGCATCTCCGTCCCGATGGCGCCGATTGCCGCGAATGGCCGGGTGTACGTGGGGAACGCCGGAGGGGACACCGTCGGCGTCACCGGTCATGTCTATGCCCTTGATGCTCGCGACGGGCACCTCATCTGGCGTTTCGACGTAGTGCCCGAGCAGGGGCACGCCCGCTCGACCTGGACCAATGCACGACTGCCGGTCTCGGGGGGCGCGTTCTGGACCTCTTTCTCACTCGACCAGGGGAACGACATCCTTTACGTTCCCGCGGGCAATCCCGCTCCGGACTTCGACACGCTCGATCGTACCGGAGAGAATCTGTACGCGGATTCGGTGATCGCGATCGATGCGGCCAGCGGACGGATGCTCGGCTACAACCAACTCGTCAAGCACGACAGCCATGACTGGGATGTCGACAGCGTGCCGATCCTCGCGACCACGCGAGCCGGGCGGCGGATCATTGCCTCCGCGAACAAGGATGGCCTGCTGTCGATCCTCGATCGCTCGAAGGTTGCACGGACCGCCGCCGCGTCGCAGGACCGCGTACCGGTCATTCCGCTTCTCTCGCAGACGCCGACGACGACCCGCGAGAACGCGGATGTGCCGCTCTCGCGCGATCACCAGGTTCACTTTTGCCCCGGCATGGGTGGCGGGACCGAGTGGAACGGCGCCGCCTTCAGCCCGCAGACCAACTCGCTTTTTGTGGGCGCCGTCGATCTTTGTGCGCACGTGCAGCTCGTGCACGAGCTCGCGGTTCCGGCTACCGGGGAGGTGTGGTTCGGAAGCTCCGGCTCGATGGCGGAGATGACGGACCCGCCGGCCACGGCTCGCGGCTGGGTGACTGCGTTCAACGCGGAAGACGGACAGGTGCGTTGGAAGTTCAAGGCGCCTCACCCGATCGTCGCCGGCGTCACACCGACCGGCGGTGGCTTGGTGTTTGCCGCGGATCTGAGCGGGGAGTTGTATGCGTTCGATCAGAAAGATGGCCGCGTGCTGTGGCAGACGAGCACCGGGGAGCCGGTGGGCGGCGGACTCGTCGTGTACCAGGCGGGCGGGCACGAGTTCCTCGGCGTGGCCTCCGGCATGAAGTCCTTCGCTTGGCCGGCCGCGGCGCAGAAGAGCTCCGTGCTGGTCTACGGGCTCCCCTGATATCATCTCATAAATTATTGTTAAAACAATAGCTTATGAGAATATATTGGAAAGAGTCTGAACCTCCTGGGGCGTGAGCGTCGTGGAGAGCGCCGCGGCGTTTTCCTTCGTATGTGCCGGAGAGCCCGATTCGGGAATGGCGATGACATGGCCGTCGCGGATGACCCACGCCAGCGCGACCGCGGCCGCCGAGCAGCCATGCGCGGCGCCGATCTGCGCCAGGGTGCGATTGCCTACCACGAGGTTATGGTCGCCGCCGAGCGGCGAATACGCCATTACCGGCATGTTGTGTTGTACGCACCAGGGGAGAAGGTCGCGCTCGATGCGCCGGTTGTTGAGGCTGTAGGGAACCTGATTGGTTGCGCAGCGCTGCCCGTCCGGCACGCGCCACAGATCCTCCATCTGGCCCCTGTCGAAGTTGGATACACCCCAGGCGCGGATCTTTCCTGCCACGCGCAGCTTTTCGAACGCGGCGACGACGCCGGCGAATTGCCTGCTGGGGACCGGCGAGTGCAGCAGATACAGATCCAGATGGTCGGTTCCCAGGCGCGCGAGGCTTGCCTGGCATGCACGGGCGATGCCGTCCCCGGACACTTCATCGGCCTCCACCTTGGAAACCAGGTAGATGCGCTCGCGCTGCCCGGCGATTGCGCGGCCGATGAATTGTTCGGAGCGGCCGTCTCCGTAGTTCCCCGACGTGTCGATCAACGACATGCCGAGAGCGACGCCGGTGTGCAACGCTTCTTCCTCCACGGCAGTCGGATGCCGACCCTGGCCGAGATGCCAGGCGCCCTGGCCGACCGCCGGGACGGTGGTTCCGTCCGGCAAACGGACGGTGCGTGCCGCGCTCGGCGATGCCGCGCCGGGAGCGGCAAGCGCGGTCGCACTTCCCAGCAGTGCACCCATGGCGGGGAACGACAGGCCGAACGCTGCACACCGCGTTCCGAATTGTCGCCGGCTCAGCAACTGCTTGTTCATCGCCGCCGTCTCCTTTTCCTCGTGGAGGCCGTGGATTGTAACTGTCTGAATGCACGATGCCAGGCGGTGCCGCAGGCTCGGCGCTGACCTCGAGTTTGCGTTCGCTGCCAAACGAGTCACCCTGGCGCCTCGGTAACGCTGCGGGATCGCTCACCTCGAAGCAGGCGAGGCCGACTCCAGTTCCCGGGTGAGAGAGTCGCGGTACGCGAAGCGCTGGCGGACGTCGAGGATCTCCAGCAACTGCTGCCTCTGGACGAGCTGCAATGGAGTCTGGGCAGCGAGCAGGCGCAGCGGCTGCGGCTGGAGGAGAGCCGCCTGCGGCAGGGTTCAGGCATAGCGAGTGCGATGCTCGCGTATTATGGGTCCGATACCGCGATACGGTTCAGGCGAAGGAGACACGGGCATGAAGAAGAGCGCGCCGAAGAAAGGCACCCCACGCCCGGTGCCGACCGCGTGCAGGCGCTGATCGGCGAGCACTCTGCGTGGCGCCTTGCAGCGAGCCGCAGCTGGTGAGGGTGGCTGACACCGTGGGCTCATGAGAGAGCGCATTCTCAAGTGGTCGCAGCGAACTGAGACGGTTCTGGTTCTGCTC
>DATNEN010000020.1:0-6576 GCA_035552975.1 Steroidobacteraceae bacterium | reverse complement strand
GCTATTCTCCATGTCCTTGCCAACACCGATACGCTCTCCCTGCCGGCCATCATCGCGCTGGTGTGTGCCCTGGCGGTCCTGGTGACCTCGCCGTGGGGCGTGATCGTCACTTATATCAATGAGCGCTTCGCCACGGAGGTCCGGGCAACGGGATTTGGGGTTGGTTTCAGCCTCTCGGTGATCATCCCGTCGTTCTACGCGTTTTACATGAGCTGGCTGAGCGCATTCGTGCCTCTGCGGCTCACGCCCGTGGTGCTGTTGTGCATCGGCGGGCTGATCGGAGCCGCCGGTGCGCTGCTGGGACCGGAGACCCGGGAGGTCGATCTTTAGGCGCCGGCCTGCGCATCGGGCCGTCCGCCGCGTGCCGACCCGACCGTGCGTCGGTGTTCAGCGATGCGCCCCCTTGACCGCGCGCGGCTGCACCCGCAATGCTCCCGCTGAAGTCATTAATCGAGGTAGACCATGGCGGACCGGGTAGCGCTCATTACGGGAGCCGGGAGCGGCATAGGCCGTGCGACCGCTCTGGCGTTCCTGGCTGACGGTTACAAAGTGGTCCTGGCGGGCCGCCACAAGGAGCCCCTGGATGAGACCGCGAAACTCGCCGGGGCCGCCGGGAAGAACGCCCTGGCGCTGACGGCGGACGTCACCGACCCGGCCTCGGTGCATGCACTTTTCTCACGCGCTCACGATGCGTTCGGCCGATTGGATGTCCTGTTCAACAACGCCGGCGTGAGTGCGCAGGCCGCTACGCCGGATGACCTGCCGTTTCAGCAATGGTCGAACGTCATCGCCACGAACCTGACTGGGACATTTCTGTGCACGCAGGAAGCGTTCCGGATCATGAAGGCGCAGACCCCCCGCGGAGGACGCATCATCAACAATGGCTCGATCTCGGCGCACACACCGCGTCCCCGGTCGGCTGCCTATACCGCCAGCAAGCACGGCGTGACGGGACTTACCAAGTCGACCTCGCTCGATGGGCGTGCGTTCGATATCGCGTGCGGCCAGATCGACATCGGTAACGCCCATACCGAGCTGGCGGACCGTCTGGCGAGCACCGCGAAGGCCGGCGGCCCGGCACCAGAGCCGCTGATGGACGTCAAATACGTCGCCCAGTCGGTGCTGCAGATGGCCAACCTGCCCTTGGACGCCAACGTCCAGTTCATGACCATCATGGCGACCAAGATGCCCTACATCGGACGCGGCTGAGCTAGAAGCACCATGTTCCAGAATCGCAAGGTGCACCTCACAACGTGTGTCGCTGCTTTCCTCGCGCTTGCCTTCGCAAGCAGCGATTCGCAGGCACAGGACGATGCCTATTCACGCAGTTGCGCCGCTTGTCATGGCGCGGAGCTGCGGGGTGGGGAGACCGGACCTGCCCTGATAGGAAGCGTATTCCAGCAGCATTGGGCGGCGCTGCCACCTATCGCGCTGGATACCTTCACGCGCCACGCCATGCCGCCGACGAACCCTGCCTCGCTGAGCGAGGCGGACTACACATCGGCACTCACCCGCATCCGGCGCGCCAATGGCTGGCCTGTGTCGGCCGCGGACGCGGCGGCCGCCGCTGCCCCGGCCCGGCACACGTTCACGGAATGGCTGAACAATCGAGGCGATCTCGCGAGCAGCAGCTACTCGCCGCTGGATCAGATCAACCGTGACAATGTCGGCAAGCTGCGCATCGCCTGGCGCTGGAAGTCGGATAACTTCGGCCCGACCCCTGAATACTACTATCGGCCGACGCCAGTCATGGCCGAGGGCGTTCTCTATACCACCGCGGGTCTGCGGCGCGATGTCGTGGCGATCGACGCGAAGACGGGAGAGACGCTGTGGATGTATCGCATCGATGAAGGAGTGCGCGGTGCGATCGCGCCCCGTCGCAACTCGGGGCGCGGCGTTGCGTATTGGCGAAACGGCGGCCCCGGGGAAGGTGCGCGTGTATTCCTGATCACGCCGGGCTTTCAGCTGGTGGCTCTCGATGCCCGAACGGGTCTGCCGGTGGCCTCTTTCGGCAACCACGGTATCGTCGATCTGAAGGACGGGCTGCCTCGGGTGAATGAACTGCCGAGGACGCCGCCGGGCTCGAGCTCACCCCCGGTGATCGTAGGCAACTCCGTCGTGGTCGGGGTGTCCTTCTCGGCCGGCGGCGCACCTCCTTCCATGCGGGCGGTTCCGGGCTGGGTGCGCGCTTTTGACGCGCGCACGGGCGCGCTCAAGTGGAGCTTCCACAACGTCCCGCAAGCCGGGGAGTTGGGCGCCGACACCTGGCAGGATGGCAGCGGGCAGTACACGGGCAACACCGGCGTGTGGGCCCCGTTTTCCGCCGACGCCGCACGCGGCTATGTCTATCTGCCGATCGAAGCGCCCACGGGGGATTTCTACGGTGGCCATCGTCACGGCAACGACCTGTTCTCCGATACGCTCGTATGCGTCGACGCAGAGACTGGCAAGCGCATATGGCACTACCAGATCGTGCATCACGATATCTGGGACTACGATTTGCCAGCGGCGCCCGTGCTCGCGGACATCACGGTCAAGGGCAAGAAGATCCCCGCCGTGGTGCAAGTGACGAAGATGGGCCTGGCATTCGTATTCAACCGTGTGACCGGCAAGCCGGTGTGGCCCATCAAGGAGCAGCGCGTACCGCAGACTGATGTCCCTGGCGAGCAGACCTCACCGACCCAGCCGTTTCCGACCAAGCCGGCGCCGCTGGAGCCGCAGGGCCTGAAGGACGAGGACCTGATCGATTTCACCCCTGAGATGAAGCGCGAGGCGAAGGAGATCGTGAGCCACTATCGGTACGGCACAGCGTACGTGCCGCCCTCGGTCGTCGAGAACGGCAATCTCGGCAGTCTGCTGCGGCCGTGCCTGTCAGGCGGTGCGAACTGGCAGGGCGCCGCGGTCGACCCCGAGACCGGCATCTTCTATGTCAGCACGATCTCCTCGGTGTGCCCCATCGGATTGCATCCAGACCCCAAGATCTCCGATATGCGCTACGTGGGCACGTACGGCGAAGGCTTCCCCCATGGCTCCCTCGGAGGCCCAGACGGGCTGCCGCTCATCAAGCCACCGTGGGGCCGGCTGACCGCCATCAATCTCAACACCGGCGATCATGTGTGGGTGATGCCGAATACCGATACGCCGGATTGGGCCACCAACAACCCGGCGCTCGCGGGCATCAAGCTACCGCGCACCGGCTCTTTTGATCAGGTCGGCCTGCTGGTCACCAAGACGCTGCTCTTCGGCGGCGAAGGCAGCGGCCTGTATCGCGCCGGAGGCGGCGGGGACAAGCTGTTCGCCTACGACAAGGCGACGGGTGCGATCCTGCACACGCTCACGCTGCCGGCGAATCAGTCGGGCGTGCCCATGACGTATGCGATCGACGGCAAGCAGTACATCGTCGTACCCGTCGGAGCGAAGAGCTCGCCCGGCGAGCTGGTGGCCTTGACGCTCCCCTGAGCGTGCTGGCGTCAGTCGGCGCGGAACACCCTGTAGGAGTGTGGCGGGATCTGGACTGAGAAACTCGCGCGGCTTGCGGCATCGGGGTCGCGACGCTGCGCCGCGGTGCGGGCCGGGAGATTGACGGTGGAGTTGCCGCTGGCCGCGACCTCCTCGCCCGAGATCAGATCCTTCAGCTTCGGGTGTGTGCCGGCAATGGAAATTCCTACCGCGGTCGCTTCGGGCCGGAAGGACTCGATAACAAAGGTCCCGTTGTCGTAAGCGAACAGGCTCACCTCGGGCGGCGCATCGATGCGCACCGGAAACTCTCCCTGCAGGTAGGTCCTGAGCACGCCCAGCGCGGGCTGCGGCAACTGGTACAGATCACCGATGTTGTCCGGAACGTCCAGCACGTAGAGGATGCCGCGCGAGTAGCGATTCATCAGCAGGATCGGCAGGCCGCGACTGCTGGCCACTCCGCGCAGCAATGCCCAGGAGTCGTTGGTGTAGAAGTGGATCTCCGGGAAGAGGATATCGCTCCCGGCCCCCGGCTGATCGAGACGCGTGCCGTTGCCGGCACCATAGCCTTCGTAAAATTCGTGCACGGCGATCTGGCGGCCGGTGTACTGCCATTCGGCGATGTCCCGGATACCCCGGTCCTGCAGCGCATGCAGCAGACCTGAGGTGATGACGACGCGCTTGCCGGCCGTCAGCTGGCCTTTGATTTTCGCGACGATGTCGGGATCGGACTTCGCCTGCTCGGTGAGCAACATCAGGTTGGCTTCCGCGGGGAAGCGGGGCGTGAGCTCGATCGGGATGCCGATGTTGCCCAGGTAATCCTGCAGGAAATCCTCACCGCTGGACTGATAGGGCTTGTAGCTTGCGATGCCGATGGGCTTGCCGAGCAACCCCAGCACACGGTCGACCTGCTCGAGCGAGTAGCCGGCGGCGCGCGCCCAGCCGGCGCCGCCCTGGCTCTTGCGAGCTTGCATCGAGCGCGTCATCTCATCCCAGTCGAAGCTCGTTTTCTGCCCTCGCCACGCGCCGCGATCGCCCGCGGCGACCGAGTCCGGTTGCGCCAGCGGAGCCCAGTTGAACAGCGTGATCTCCGGCGCCTTGGCAAACAGCGTGTCCCACAGCTGTTCTGCGTAACGGTCCACGTAGCGTGTGCCGAATGTGTCGACCCAGCCGCCGCCGTTGCCGCCGTTGGGACGGATGTTGTCGAAGTAGCGGATGATCTCGTAGCTCTCGTACTGTTGCAGCAACTGATCGGTGATCTGCGGGTCGCGGGTCTCGGTGCCGGTGTAGATGGAATCGAAAGAATGCGCTTCCTGATCCAGGTCGTAGCCCAACCCCTGGAAGTGCTCGTACCAGTTGGGGTACTTGATGATCATTTTGATGTGCGGGTTGGCGGCGCGCGCCGGGCCCAACACGAGGTCGCGTGCCACCGCGCGCATCTTCTCCAGGCGATATTGCGTCCAGCTGCGGTTGCCCTTCGCGGCGATGTCGGCGTCGCTCTTGCTGGTGTAGAAGAAGAAGTCATCGAGGATCACTTCATCGAAGTGGCGGGCCGCCATCTCGACGGCGCGCTGACAGGTCGCGCGGTCCTGCGGGCTCTCGTAGTCGAAGGTGCCGAATTGCCCGCCGCGTCCGCCGGCGGCGAGCGTCACGCCGCCGGAGACAGCCACGCCGTGCGCGGCGAAGAATTTTTTGATGCGCTCCAGGGAAGCCTCATCCGCAAACTGCCCGTCGCGATACACCTCCAGGTACACCTTGTCGAAGCGCAGCTGGCTGGAGATGCGTGCGTACTGCCGCTCGAGCGTGCCCGGATCGGCGAGCTGGCGAGTCGAGCCGACGGTGATGTAGATCGCCGTCCTGAAGTTCTGGTAGGCGCCGTGTGCCGGGGTTGCGGCGGGGGCGGACGCCGAGGCCAAGGCCAACAGCAGCGACGGGAGCAGGTGTAGCGCGCGCAAGGGGGCTCGTCCCGGCCGGAAAAGGTAGCGCTACCATAGCGGACGGACGCAGCCCTGCCAATCCCGTCACCGAGGCTATCGCAGGTCTACCCAGGTGGGCGCGTGATCGCTGGGCTTCTCCCAGCCGCGCACATCGCGGTACACGCCCGCGTCTACGAGACGTCCGGCGACCGCGGCGTTGAGCAGCAGATGATCGATGCGCAGGCCTGCGTTGCGCGCGTAGGCGTCGCGAAAGAAGTCCCAGAAAGTGTAGATGATCTCATCCGGATGACGGACCCGGATGGCGTCCGTCCACCCCTGCTGGGTGAGCCGCGTGAAAGCCTCGCGCACTTCGACTCGAAACAGGGCGTCGTTGACCCAGCGCTCGGGCTTGTAGACGTCGCGCTCCGTGGGGATCACGTTGTAGTCGCCAGCAAGTACCACCGGCTCGTTGCTGGCGGCGAGCGCAGCCGCGTGAGTGATCAGGCGATCCAGCCAGCGCAGCTTGTAGTCGAACTTCGCTCCGGGGTAGGGATTGCCGTTGGGCAGGTAGATGCAGCCGACCACGAGGCCCGAATGGCCCAGGCCATTCACATGAGCTTCGATGTAGCGGCTGTGGATGTCATCCGGATCCCCCGGGAGCACCCGCCGGATCTCCTTCGGCTCGCTGCCCTTGGCGAGGATGGCGACCCCGTTCCAGCTCTTCTGGCCATGCCAGATGACGCCGTAGCCGGCGTTGCGGATGGCCTCTTCGGGGAATTTGTCCTGCGGCGCCTTGAGCTCCTGCAGGCACACGATCTCGGGTGAGCATTCGGCGAGCCAGCGCAGCAGGTTCGGTAGGCGGGCGCCGATGCCATTGATGTTGTAGGTGACTATTCGCATGGCGGTCATGCTAGCCGTTGAGCCGGAGCGAGGCGAGGCCACGGTGAGCCGACTTGCCTCGCTTCAGGCTCGCGCCGCAAGATGAGCCACTGCACGCGGCCGGCGCAGTCCTTGGGTCGCCGCGGCGATCGAGGCTCCTGCCGGACGGAATCGGTTCGAAGAAGGGGGCGGTGCGTGAAGTTCCTTCCGCTGATCTGGGCTGGGATCCGGCGCAAGCTCAGCCGCTCCATCCTCATTCTCGCCCAGGTTATCATTGCGTTCACGCTGTTCGGGGTGCTGCAGGGCCTCAGCAGTGCCGTTCAGC
>DATNEN010000019.1:0-2755 GCA_035552975.1 Steroidobacteraceae bacterium | reverse complement strand
TTCCGGCGCCCTCACGTAAGTTCGGTGCTGCACCGCGCGCTGGCCGCGGCTCTACCGCATGTCAGTAAGCGTCCGGTGAGTAGCGTCTTGACGGTTCAAGCGGCGAGGCGCGGGGATTGAAGTTGCGGTGCGAGATTCCAGGGCAGCAGCTCGTCGATGCGGTTGATCGGGTGCTCGGCGATGCGCTCAAGGACGCAGCGCAGGTAGGCTTCCGGATCGAGGCCGTTGAGCTTAGCGGTGCCGATGAGGGAGTAGATGCCAGCGGCGCGCTCCCCGCCGGAATCCGCGCCAGCGAAGAGATGGTTCTTGCGCCCCAGCGCGATGGCCCGCAGCGCGCGTTCGGCCGCGTTGTTGTCCAGCTCAGCGCGGCCGTCGTCCCGGTAGAGGCACAGTGCCTCCCAGCGCGCGAGCGCGTAGCGGATGGCGCCTGCCAGCTCGGACTTCTTCGAGAGCTTGCGCGCGGTGGCGAGCAACCAGGCATGAAAGTCATCGATCAAAGGTCCGGCTCTGGCCTGCCGTACGGCGCAGCGCTCATCGGGAGGCTTGCCGCGAATATCACTCTCGATCGCATAAAGTGCGCCGATGCGATCCAGAGCGTCCTTGGCGATCGGGGAATCGCTCGCTTCGTAGATGTCGAAGAACTTGCGTCTGACGTGGGCCCAGCAGGCTGCTTCCCGGATCCGACCGGTCTCAAAGAGCCGGTCGAAGCCGGCGTAGCCGTCAGCGTGCAATACGCCAGCGAAGTCGGCGAGGTGCCTGCGGGGATGTTCACCCTTACGATCGGGCGTGTAGCGGAACCACACTGCCGGAGGCGCCTCGCTGCCCCAAGTCCGCTCATCGCGCCCGTAGATCCAGATCCGCGCAGTCTTGGTCTTGCCCGTGCCGGGAGCCAGTACCGGATAGGGAGTGTCATCGGCATGCAGATGGTCGCCGCCGATGACGTAGCGTCCGAGGGCATCGACCAATGGCTCGAAGAGCCCGTGAGCTCCTCCGACCCAGTCGGCCAACGTCGAGCGTTCGAGCTCGAGGCCCGCCCGCGCATAGATCTGGCTCTGCCGATACAGTGGAAGGTGGTCGGCATACTTCGACACCAGAACGTGCGCGAGCATCCCCGGGCCTGCGAGCCCCCGGGCAATCGGTCGGGACGCAGCCGGTGCCTGCACGATCCTCTGGCAGCGCGTGCAGGAGAGCTTGGGCCGCACGTGGCGGATTACCTTGTAGCGCTCGGGGATGTACTCGAGCATCTCGGACACGTCCTCGCCGAGGGATCGCATCGCGCCACCACAGTCCGGGCAGCTGCAGGGCTGATCGGCTGGGAGCGCGGCATGAAGATGCGTCTCGCGCGGCAGATGCGTCGGCAGCGCACGGCGAACAGGGCGCTCGAATGTGACCGGCGGCGTGATGGACGGGGCCGGCTCTGCGGCCTCGGCCGCCTCCAGCTCCTCGAGTCGCAGCTCCAGTTGGGCGATCTGAGCGTTAAGAGCCTCAGAGGAGCGACCGTACTGCATGCGCCGCAGACGGGCGAGCTGCAGTCGCAGCCGTTCAATCTCAAGCTTATGGGAGCGCAGCTCGCCGCGGATCGCCTGCAGAGCGGCGTCCTTCTCGGTCAGCAGCCGCTTAAGTGTCTCGACATCGTTGGGCAGATCGCTCGTGCGTGCCACGCAGCAAATCTAACACGATGCCTGTGAGCGATGTGCATGAAAGAGCTATAAAAATAGATGCATCAGCTATGGTCACACCGCGAGCTGCGGATCAAACGTGCGCCTCGGGCGACGCCAGTCGATCCCCTCGAGCAGCATCGAGAGCTGCGCGCCGGACACCGCGACAGTACCGGAGGTAGCCTGCGGCCACACGAAACGTCCGCGCTCGAGGCGCTTGGCGAACAGACACAACCCATCGCCGTCCCACCACAGGACCTTGATGCGATCACCACGCTTACCGCGAAAGACAAAAAGCTGTCCCGAGAACGGATCCTCAGCGAGCTGCAGCTGCACGGCCGCGCTGAGTCCGTCAAAGCCCTTCCTCAAATCCGTAACGCCGGCGGCCAGCCACACCTGTACCCCCGACGGAAGGGCAATCATCGTGGCCAGAGATCTTCGACGAGGCGATCCAGAATACGCGCGGCGGCCTTGCCATGGATGCGCACGAGGCCGCCGCTGGCGAGCTCGATCTCCAGGAAGTCCCCGGGCGCCTTCTTGGCCGGCACCGGCAAGCGGGTCGATCCGCGCGGGCGGCCTCGCTTCGCCACCACGGTGGGGGCCGTCACCGTCACCGGGAGCAAGGGCACCGTCGCTGCTGCGGCGTTCGGTTCCAGTAGCCCCTTCTGGTACAGCTTGCGCCACCCGAAGACCAGGTTGGCGTTCACCCCGTGCGCCTGCGCGACAGTCGCTACCGAGGCCCCTGGTCGCAGGGTCTCCTCTACGATCTGGCGCTTCTCCTCGGTGCTGCGCAGCCGCCGGGGCCCGCTGCGCCGACCCAGGGCATCCGTTGCCACCGCCTCAACGACCTCAACCGGTAAGTCCATCTGCGCTCCAAGCGGACACGTACTACGTGTCCATCTACCAGGACGCGCATCATCGGCGAGGACTTACCTAAGGGTTATGCGGTGAAGACCGGACGCTTACAGCTCACCGGCCTGAACGGAATCGCTTTGATCGATCTCACCGAATCCAAGCAGACAGGGGGAACAATCGGCGCGTCTGCGAATTGGCAAACGGCTCGTATGTTGCAGCTCATTGTCGATACGACAGGCCTC
>DATNEN010000018.1:0-13107 GCA_035552975.1 Steroidobacteraceae bacterium | reverse complement strand
AAGTCACAGGGCGGAATTGCAGACCCTCGAACTGTGTCATGAGGCTGTGACCCATCGTCTCCGCAGTCACCCCTGTCTGGTCCGACACGAAGAAAACGGTTCGACGGCTCACTGCGCCCTTCAGTCCTGCGCGACTGGCGATGCCCGCAGTGTTTCACTCCGTGAGTCCCGGAGCAAGCTCATCCACGCTCCCTTCAGCGAGTTGAGGACCTTCAGTGAACGACTACGTAGTCCCCTTTGAGCGCCTGGGCCGTCACGACGTCGATACAGTCGGCGGCAAGAATTCCTCCCTCGGGGAGATGATCGGCTCCCTTGCTCAGGCAGGCGTTCGTGTCCCGGGCGGGTTCGCGACGACCGCGCACGCCTACCGCGAATTTCTCGCACAGGGCGGCCTGGACGAGCGCATCCGCAAGGAGCTGGCGAACCTCGACGTCGATGATGTCGAGAAGCTCGCGGCCACCGGGGCGCGCATTCGCGAGTGGATTCTATCGACTCCGCTCCAGAAGGATTTTCATCAGGCCGTGTGCGAGCAGCTGCGCGCCATGAGCGACGGCGGTGAGATCGCAGTCGCGGTGCGGTCTTCCGCCACCGCTGAGGATCTTCCGGAAGCTTCGTTCGCCGGTCAGCAGGAAACGTTTCTCAACGTACGCGGAGAGGCCAACGTCCTGACAGCGATGCACGAGGTGTTTGCTTCTCTGTTCAACGATCGCGCGATCGCGTATCGCGTCCACCAGGGGTTCGATCACGCCGCAGTTGCTTTGTCGGCAGGCGTGCAGCACATGGTACGCAGCGATCTCGGCGCCAGCGGTGTGATGTTCACTCTGGATACCGACTCCGGTTTCAGAGAGGTCGTGTTCATCACCTCCTCCTACGGGCTCGGCGAGACGGTGGTACAGGGTGCCGTCAATCCCGACGAGTTCTACGTGTACAAGCGCTCGGTGCGTCAGGGGAAACACGCGATCCTGCGCCGCAACCTGGGAGGCAAAGCCATCAAGATGGTATACGCGCCCGCGGGCTCGAAGGAGCGCGTCGCCACCGTCGAAGTGCCGAAGGCGGCGAGAATGCAGTTCTCGCTGAGCGATGCGGACATCCTGACGCTCGCCCGGCAGGCGCTGATCATCGAGCAGCACTACGGTCAGCCGATGGACATCGAGTGGGGCAAGGACGGCTCTACCGGTGAGATCTACATTCTGCAGGCGCGACCGGAGACGGTACAAAGCCGCGCGGGTCGCACGATCCAGCGCTTCTCGCTGAAATCCCGCTCGGCCGTGGTCGCCAGCGGCCGCAGCATCGGGCAACGCATCGGCTCAGGTCCTGCGCGCATCATCCGCAGGGTGTCGGAAATGGCCCGGGTGCAAAACGGGGATGTGCTGGTGGCGGACATGACGGACCCGGACTGGGAGCCGGTCATGAAGCGAGCCTCCGCCATAGTGACCAACCGCGGCGGCAGGACTTGCCACGCCGCGATCATCGCACGCGAGCTCGGTATTCCCGCGGTCGTCGGCTGCGGCGATGCGACGCATACGATCGCCGAGGGCCAGGAAATCACGGTCTCCTGTGCCGAGGGCGACACGGGCTACGTCTACAAGGGACTGCTGGAGTTCGAGCGCAAGCAGATCGAGCTGGACTCCCTGCCGAAGATCCCCGTGAAAATCATGATGAACGTCGGCAATCCCGACCGGGCGTTCGACTTCGCGGGCATCCCCAACGCTGGAGTGGGATTGGCGCGGCTGGAATTCATCATCAATCGCATGATCGGCGTGCATCCGCGCGCGCTGCTGGAGTTCGACAGCCTGGACGGCGAGCTGCAGGACCAGATCCGTACGCAGATGGCCGGCTACGCCGACCCCGTCGGGTTCTACGTCGAGAAGCTGTCAGAGGGTATCGCACAGATCGCGGCCGCATTCGCGCCTGAGCCGGTCATCGTACGGCTGTCGGATTTCAAATCGAACGAGTACGCCAACCTGATCGGCGGGGAACGCTACGAGCCCTCCGAAGAGAATCCGATGCTCGGCTTTCGCGGCGCCTCACGCTACGTCGATGAGACGTTCCGTCCCTGCTTCGAGCTCGAGTGCCGCGCGCTGCGGCGAGTGCGCGAGGAGATGGGCCTGACGAACGTGCAGGTCATGGTGCCCTTCGTGCGCACCGTGCAGGAAGCGACTCAGGTCGTACAGCTGCTGGCCGACAATGGCCTGAAGCGCGGCACGAACGATCTGAAGGTCATCATGATGTGCGAGTTGCCCACCAATGCGCTGCTCGCCGAGGAGTATCTGGAGCATTTTGATGGCATGTCGATCGGGTCCAACGACATGACGCAGCTCACGCTGGGGCTGGACCGCGATTCGGCGATCGTCGCCAAAGCTTTCGATGAGCGCGATCCGGCCGTGAAGCGCCTGCTGGCGATGGCCATTGCGGCCTGTCGCAAGCGCGGTAAATACGTCGGCATCTGCGGTCAGGGACCCTCCGACCATCCCGACCTGGCACGCTGGCTCGTCGAGCAGGGCATCGAGAGCATCTCGCTCAATCCGGACACGGTGGTCGAAACCTGGCTGTTTCTCGCCACCGCGCCTGCTTAGTAAAGCCCTGCAGGCGACCCTTGCCATCGAGGTCCCGCACCGGAAGGTCGCGGGCAAGAGCCGGCAGACATCGGACTACTGCTCGGCCCATCCATGGGCCTCGCCCCTGCCGGGCCGCCGGCTCACGCCGGCGTTTCAAATCGGCTGGCCCATGTCGGGCTTCCTGCCGATTGAGTCCCGCGACAGATCGCGCACCTTGGCGTCGGAGGCCTCGCGGTCGTTGTCATCGAAGGGCTGCACGGTGAGGCTCGCGATGCTCGCCCGATCGAGGCAGCGGACGTTGACGCTATAGCCGTCGGGGTTGGAGCGCGGCACGTAGAACGACTTGACGCCGCAGCGGCGGCAGAACAGATGCCGGGCGGTACCCGTGTTGAAGCGGTAATCGGTGAGCTCTCGTTCCCCGCGCACCAGGCGAAACCGCGACCGTGGCACGATGAGGTGCACGAACCCGGTCATGCGGCAGATCGAGCAATTGCACTCCAGAGCCGTGAGGTCAGCAGGAGCGTCCACCTCGAAAGCAACCGCTCCACAGTGACATCCGCCCCGGTGGGTCACATCTGCGGAAGCGGCATCCCCACGAGTCATCTCGCCTGCTCACCCCGCAGGAACGGACACTGGTCGAGGTCGACATTGCCGCCGGTGACGACGATGCCGATGCGCTGACCTTCGCGTCCCAGCTTTCCCGCAAGCGCAGCCGCCACGGGCACGGCCGAGGATGGCTCGATCAGCAGCTTGAAATCCTGCAGCACGATGCGCATGGCATCGATGATCTGCTGCTCGCTGACGACCACGACATCGTCCACATAGCGGCGCAGCAGCTCGAAATTGAGCGCACCGAGGGTGGCCCGCAAACCATCGGCAATGGTCTGCGGCGCCTTGACCGATTGCCGCGAGCCCGAGCGAAACGAACGGAACGTGTCATCGGCCTGCTCAGGCTCGGCGCCCACGACCGCGCAGCCGCGGGCAATCGACTTCGCGGTGAGCGCCGTCCCGCCGATGAGACCGCCTCCTCCTACGGGTGTGCTGAGGACCTCGAGCTCCGGCTCGTCGCACAGGAACTCCAGTGCGGCCGTTCCCTGACCGGCAATGACCCGGCCGTCATCGAACGGGTGGACGATGTTGGCCTCCACGCGCGCAGCCAGCTCCGCGAGAGCGGCCTCACGGGCCTCGAACGTCGGCTCGCAGACGATGACCTCTGCGCCGGCGCGCTCTATCGCTGCGACCTTGGGCCGCGCCGAGCCCCGCGGCACGACGACGTGGGCCTTCATCCCACACGCCTTTGCCGCGAGCGCAAGTGCTGTTCCGTGGTTTCCGGAGGAGTGGGTGGCGACGGCACTCACCCGCCCCTCGGCGGCGAGCGTCAACACAGCATTCATTGCGCCGCGGTACTTGAACGCGCCACCACGCTGCAGATTCTCGCACTTGAAGAACACCCGACGACCGGTGCGCGCGTCAAACGCGTCCGAGCGCATCACCGGAGTGTGGAGGACGTGCGCACTTATCCGATCGGATGCGGCGACCACATCCGCGAACGTGGGCATTGAGTCGCGCGGCGCGCTCATCACGAGCCCGAGAACGCTGGAGCCAACAATCGCGCCCGGTAGTGGCGCAACTCGCGAATCGATTCAGTGATGTCCTCGTGCGCCAGATGCGTGCCCTTCTTCTGGAAGCTGTCCGCGACCGCGGGAGCCCACCTGCGCGCCAGCTCCTTCAGGGTGCTGACGTCCAGGTTGCGGTAGTGGAAGAAGCGCTCCAACTGCGGCATGTGGCGGGCCAGGAATCGTCGGTCCTGACAGATGCTGTTGCCGCACATGGGGGATACGCCCGCGGGCACCAGATGCCCGAGAAACTCCAGCGTGCGGGCCTCCGCCTCGGACATGCCGATCCGGCTCGCACGCACTCGAGTGAGCAGGCCCGATGAGGAATGCTGTCGCTGATTCCACTCATCCATGCCCGCCAGCAGCTCCTCGGGCTGGTGGATTGCCATCACCGGCCCTTCCGAGACGATGTTGAGCTCCTTGTCGGTCACGATGGTGGCGATCTCGATGATCACGTCCGTGTCCGGCCGCAGCCCGGTCATTTCCAGATCGATCCAAATCAGGTTATCGGCGCTCATGCGTCGGCCATTGGCGGGGGTGGAGGGCAGTTTAGCAGACCTGTACTGTAGGCCTCGTGCAAGAGACCTTCGACGCCCTCGTCACCGCCGCCTTCGGCCGCCATCTCCTGGTCCGGACCCTTACGGGCGAGGAGCTCAAGGCACGGCCGTTCGGGCGCGGACTGTCCGTCGTCTGCGGCGACCGAGTGCGTTGCCGGATGGATGGCGGCGCGCCAGCCGGTGGCGCCGCGGCGCGGGGCACGCAAGCCGAGGGCGCGCGAGCCGGCAGCGCCGAGACGCATGTCCTGGAGGTACTTCCCCGCAGCAGCTCCTTGTATCGCTCGAACGCGCGCGGAGGTTCCGAGCCTGTCGTCGCGAATCTATCGTTGCTGATGATCGTGATTGCGCCGACTCCCGTGCCGGACCTGTTCGTCGTCGATCGCTATCTTTCCGCCGCGTTGTCGGGGGGTATCCCCGCGATTCTCGTCGTCAACAAGCGCGAGCTGGGGGTTACCCCGGAGCTGCGAGCAGAGCTGGATGCGTTCCACGCAGCCGGATATGACTGCGCCGAGTGCTCCGCACGCTCGGACGATGGCATCGGCGCGCTGTTGGACCTTTGTTCAGGCAAGGTCGCCACGCTCGTCGGGCAATCGGGGGTCGGCAAATCGTCGCTGGTCCACCGCTTGGTCCCGCACGCCAATGTCGAAGTGGGCGATCTGGTCCGCGAAGAGGAAGGCAGACATACGACCACGGCCTCGCGCCTCTTTGACCTGCCGCGCGGCGGCCACCTGATCGACTCTCCCGGCGTGCGTGACTTTGCTCCCGCGATCGACATGCTCGACGCTGCGCACCTGGGGTTCATCGAAGTCGCTCGACTGGCACCGGGATGCCGCTTCCACGATTGCCGCCACATGCGCGAGCCCGCATGCGCGGTGCGTGCGGCGGCCGAGTCAGGAGCGATGTCTGCGCGCCGCTACGAGAGCTATCGCCGGTTGCGGCGGCTTCAGGAGGAGTTGATTCAGTCCCGGGGTCCGAGGGGCAGGAAGACGACCTGAAGGCCATCGGGAACGAAAGGGTTGGCGTGAACGGTGGCGCAGGGGCGCCTCGCGCTGACATGAACGGTGGCGCCGGCGCGACGGTGGTTGCGCTCACATGGACGGCGGCGGCGGCGCTACCGCGTCTCAGGTGAATGACTGTCGACCGGCAAGCGCGTGGGCGAGCGTTCCCCCGTCGACGTACTCGAGCTCCCCGCCGATCGGGATACCGTGCGCGATGCGGGTTGCCTTGATACGGCGCTGGGCTGCGAGGTCGCCCAGAAAGTGGGCGGTGGCCTCCCCTTCCACGGTCGGGTTGGTTGCGAGAATCAGCTCGCGCACCACGCCCTCGGCGAGCAGCGCCTCCAGCTCCCGGATACCGAGCTGTTCCGGCCCGATACCATCCAGGGGAGACAGGTGTCCCATCAGAACGAAATAGCGCCCTCGATAGCTCCCGGACTGCTCGATCGCCACCACGTCAGCCGGCGACTCCACGACGCACAGCAGAGTGGCATCCCGCTGCGAGGCTGAGCAGATCGAGCACACCTCGCCCTCGGTGAGCATGCGGCAGCGGCTGCAGCGCACGACGCACTCGAGCGCCTCATCGAGCGCGCTCGCCAGAACCCGCGCTCCCGGGCGGCCCTCCTGCAGCAGGTGGAACGCCATCCGCTGAGCTGTCTTCGGTCCGACACCCGGCAGCGCGCGCAGGGCCTCGATGAGTTGGGACAGGTGCGGCGAATGCTTCAAAACGGCAGTTTCATCCCCGGAGGCAGATTCAACCCGGCGGTCAGGGCCGCCATCTTCTCCTGCACCCGTGCATCGACCTTGTGGACCGCATCGTTGATCGCAGCTGCCACCAGATCCTCGAGCATCTCGCGGTCATCGCCCGCCACGGCAGGCTCGATCTGCACTTTCTTCACTTCGTGCTTGCCATTCATGGTGACCTTCACCATGCCGCCGCCGGATTCCCCGAGAACCTCGACGGTCTCGATCTCGGCCTGCGCTTTCTGCATGCTGGCCTGCATCGCCTGGGCCTGTTTCATCAAATTGCCGATATTGCCGCGCATCAGATGCCCTCGATCGTTGGGTGCGATTTCACTCTTGAGATTTTAGCGGGCGTACGGTGTCCGGGAGCAACGTTGCGCCGAAGCGCTCACGCAGGCCCTGGACGCCCGGATCCGCTTCCAGGGCGCGCCGGGCGGAATCGATCTCCTCCTGGGAGGAGCGCTCGTCGGCCGCCGCCGGGGTGACGGCACCCACCGTAGCCGACTCGAACTCCAGTCTCACCGGTTCGCCGAAATACTTCGATAACGCGTGTGCGAGCTTGTCCTCCAGCGACGGGGTACGCATCACCTTGGTGCGCGGATCGAGCCCCAGGCGTACGACCGTGCCCTGCCGCCCTAAAAGCACGCAGTTGCCCGCGAGCTGCCGCGCTGCGCCCTGGAGATCGAGCTGCGCGAGGATCGTGCTCCAAGCACCGGACGGCTGGCCGGGGACGGCCGCCGAGGTCTCCACCGCCGACGTGGGCGCCTTGCGGCGCTCGCGCATCTCCTGATCCAGCGGCACCGTCCCGGCGGGGTTTGCCGAGCGCGTGTCTTCGGTCCGCGGCGGATGGCGGGCCTCAGCGCCCGCGCGCATCGCCGCACTGGGCTGCGTAGCTGCCAGGGGGCGCGGTCGAACCTGCGGCTCAGGCCGGGGATTTGCGAGGCTCCCTGCGCCTTCCGCCGGACGGAAGGCGATCATCCTCACCAGCGTCATCTCGAAGCCGCTGCGCGGATCGGGCGCCAGAGCCAGGTCGCGACGGCCGACGATGGCCGTCTGGTAGAAGAGCTGGACATCCTCGGGTGAGAGCTGTTTTGCCAGACGCTCGAGCAGCTCCGGCGCGTACAGCTCATCGCCGTCGAAATCGGGCACGGCCTGCTTCATGGCCACGCGTACCAGCAAGCCCGCCAGTTCATCCAGGAGCTGCGCGTAGTCGGGAGCGAATTCCTCCAACGACCGAACGCAACGCATCAGCTCCGGCACATCCAGAGCAGCCAGCAACTCCGTCAGGCGCACGACGTGATCGCGCGCGATGGTGCCGAGCATGGCGCGGGCCTCAGCCTCTCCGGCCTTGCCGCCACCGAAGGCAATCAACTGATCCAGCAACGACAGCCCGTCACGCAGGCTCCCATCCGCCGCTTGCGCCAGAAGGCGCAGGCCGGGCGGCTCGTAGGCGATGCCTTCGGTATCGAGGATCTCGCGCATCCGGTCCGCGATCTGGGTAACCGGGAGCCGCTTCAAGTTGAACTGCAGGCACCGCGACAGCACCGTCACCGGAAGCTTCTGCGGATCGGTCGTCGCCAACAGGAACTTGACGTGCGGAGGTGGCTCCTCGAGCGTTTTCAGCAGCGCATTGAAGGAGTGGGTGGAGAGCATGTGGACCTCGTCCACGAGGTACACCTTGTAGCGCCCGCGGGTCGGGCTGTACTGCACGTTATCCAGCAGCTCGCGGGTGTCATCCACTTTGGTGCGCGACGCGGCGTCGACTTCGATCAGATCGATGAAGCGTCCCGCATCGATCTCACGACAGGTCGCACAGACCCCGCACGGCTCGGCCGTCACGCCGGTCTCGCAGTTGAGGCACTTGGCAAAGATTCGGGCGATGGTCGTCTTGCCGACCCCGCGTGTGCCCGTGAAGAGGAACGCGTGGTGCACCCGTCCCGTCTCCAGCGCATTCACCAGGGCGCGTCGGACGTGCTCCTGCCCGACCAGCTCGGCGAATTTCTTCGGGCGCCACTTACGGGCTAGAGCGGTGTAAGCCATAGGCGGTTATCTGGGGCTCCTGCTGCGCAATTCCACGGAGGTAGCCCGCACCAGCTCTTGCTCCGGCACCCGACATCGCCGCTGCCGCTGCTGCCTTCCGGCCCTGACGGGATTCACGACTGGTCGTCGCGGAGAAGCCGATACGAGCTACCATGGACCGTTGGAATCTGCGCGTAACTCTTTGACTCCCATGGCAATCAACCACTCCGTTCATCCGCGGGAGCGGGGTCCGCCAGGGCGGGCGATCCTACCACAAGGTATGGGGGTGGCCGGATTCGGCGGCTCCAGCGGGGCCTGGTGCTGAGCCTGGCGGCTCAGCCTGTCACGGTCCCGGCATGATCGGGACACCTTCCGCGAGGGCCCTCTGGTGGGAAGAGAGCCTCCCGGGCCCCGCCAGAGACTCGACCGCGCCGGCTGGTGGACGCGGCTGAAAGGTTCAGATAAGGTTTTAGGTAGCGGTAACATTCGGGGTCCAGGCGCCCGATCCGCTGCAGAAGAATAAACAACAATGAGTCAGGAGCCCCTCCAGATGGTTCAGCGTGTGTGCTCGTGCTTCCGAGCCCCGGTTGCACTGCTGTGCCTTGTCGCGATCAGTCTGCTGCTGGTCGGTTGCGGAGGCGGAGGTGGGGGCGGCGACTCCGGGGGTTCCAACGGTGGCGGCGGTGGCAATGGTGGTAACGCCCCACCCTCGTTGCAGTTTTCCGCCGACAAATCCTCTGTCACTTTCACCTACCGGCAAGGCCAGTCGCCGCCCCCGCCGCAGATCGTCACCATCACGGCCACCGGTCAGTACACCGGCTCACTCTATGTCGCAGCACAGATGACGGGTCAGGGGCTCAGCCCGGTGATACCGATAGCGGTGACGGGAACGACCGCGACGGCGCAGATAACCGCCGCCGCGCTACTGCCTGCGGGGACCTACACGGGGCAACTCTCGCTGCTGGCCTGTTCCGACTCAGCGTGTGCTCATCAGATCGGCAACTCGCCGGTAACGCTGTCGTACACGGTCACGGTAACAAAGATACTTCAGGTCTCACCGCTGGCGGCCGCGGCGACTGCGGCGAGCGGCACGCCTGCCTCGCAGGTTGTCACGGTTCAATTGCCCGACGGACAGACAGCATTCTCGACTGCGATCCAGAGCGGCAGTCCCTGGCTCGCCATCACCAACGTCACCGCTTCCTCGTTCACGATCGCCCTCGCCTCACTGCCCTCGGGCCTCTATAACGGCAGCGTTCAGGTGAGCTCCGGGTCGTTTTCGTCCATCGTCAGTGTCAGCTATACGGTCACGGCGCCCACCGGCGGCGATGTTCGCTTGGCGGCGAATCCCACCAGCCTGACGCTGGCATCGGTTGAAAATTCCACGGCCTCGGCGACCTTGGGCATAACGCCGCCCTCGTGGAATCCCCCGGTTACGGCCACTGCCGAGTATCCCAGCGGACAGCCCTCGGGCTGGCTGACCCTCACCGCGAACGGGACGGGTGAACAGGTCGTTGCCGACGCAAGCAACCTCCCTGCGGGGGCCTACACAGCCAACATCCGTCTGCAGGGGGCCTATCCCAGCACAGACGTGGTGGTGCCTGTCGCCTTCACGGTCGGCGTCGGCCTGATGCGGCCGGCCGACGTGCCGGTGAGAGTCGATGCCGAGACCACTGCGCCGGCGCTGTCAGGCTCCGTGCCCATCAACGTCGTGGCGGGCCCGGTCATCGGGTGGAACGGCGCGAGTGACCAACCGTGGCTGGTGCTGACCCAGAGCAGCGGCCGGACCGGTGAGTCGCTGACCTACACGATCGATCAGAGCGCACTGGGCGCCCTACCGGATGGGGCGATCTCCACCGCGCACGTGACGATCACGCCGGCCTCCGCGACGATGACACCCGTAACATTCAGCCTAACCCTCGACAAGGAGTTGCCGCAGGTGAGGAGCCTGGCGCCGTACACCCAGCTGACGGGGCAGCCGGCACGGGTGATTCTGCGCGGCACCGGATTCAGCTCGATTGCCTCCCTGACAGGCCGTTTGCAGCTGCAAGGCGGTACAACCAACAGCGTCGTACTCGTCAACGACACTGAGGTCATCGCCCAGTTTGCTCCGCTCTCGGCCGGTAATCACGTCGTCGGATTTTCCAACGCCCTCGGCTTGACTACGAGTACGGGGACGGTCACGGCGGTGGCTGCTCCTGCGTACAGCTATGCCGCAATTCCGACGCAGGGCTCGTTGCGCTCGCTCGCATATGATGCCGAGCGAGACTCCATCTACGCTGCGAACGTAACCACTGAGTCCATCATGAGCTTCCACCACTCCGGAAGCTCGTGGACGACCTCGGACGTGCTTTTTGCGGCGGCCTACGATGTCGGCTTGACGCAGAATGGCACAGGTTTGTGGGCAACATCGAATGCCGACGTCTCCGGCAGCGCGATTCGGCTCCTGGACCCGGCGACGCTCGCCACGCAGCAGTCGCTGTCTCTACCGAACATCGGCCTGAACCCCACGTTCGGCACGCTGGGCTTCGGCATTCAGACGACGAATGACGGACGATCGTGGCTCGCCGTCGGGGATTTTCCGGCCGCCATCTTCGCCAAGATGGCCTACATCACGCCGCAGTCTTTGAATCCGACACCCCTCAGTATCCCGCTACGTACGGATTTCTATGACGGTCCCTGGTACGCGATGTCGCGCGATGGCGAGAGGCTGATCATCACTCAGACCGCCGCTGCCTCTCCCGAGCCCATGCTCTACATGAACGCGGCCGACTCCGTGCTGCGCATCAACCCGGCAGGACTGACGTTCAGCTACTATTTCTCGCTGAGTGAGACCGGCGACCGTGTGCTGTTCGATAACGTCGAATTGCGCGACGGGGCGTTCAACCTGATCGGCGCGGCGACGCTGCCGACGGCTTCCCCACTTTCTCAGAGCTACTACGCGAGAGCCGGGCTGGTAACTCCAGACGGCTCACGTGTCTACGTGCTCGCCTATCGTGCCGATGCTTACGCAAATGAGTCGACGATCCACCCGCGCGTGTTCGTGTTCGACGCGCAACAGGCGCACCCTGACTTGACCAGCCTGGGATATTTCGACATCGCGGACTACGCCGCCTGCGCACCCTCTTCGAACGGATCGGTCGCTTGCCCGACTGGCAGCACGATCGCGAGTGCGATCAGCTTGGATGGCGGCACGCTGTTCTTTGCGGGCAATGAGAACTTGGTTGTGGCGCCTGTACCTACGACGCTCACGCCGGTCGTGCTCGCGCCTCGCAGCCCGGTCATGAATGAGCAGGGGCGCCAGACGGCGGCGACTCTGTGGCCGGTTGATGTGCATTGAAGGCGCGGGGGGCACGGCAACCGGAGGAGCGCGCCTGTCGCACCGCCGGGGGATTGGCACGCCTGTGGCACCGGAGGCGCCGTGGGATGGGGATGACCTCGGCCTTCCGGGCCTCGCCCGCTGGGCCGCCTAATCGCGCGCGCTCCCAGTCGGACCAGGGTTCAGCCTCGCGGCCTCTCCCGTGCCCCGCATGCGGGGCACCCCTGCCGGGCGGTATCCGACCGGTGTCGTGCAAGAGGCTGGAACGCCTCAGCACGCGACCCGGGTTATTGCCTTTTGTGGCGGAGAGAGTGGGATTCGAACCCACGAACACCCGTGAAGATGTTACTGGAATTCCAGTCCAGCGCCTTCGACCGCTCGGCCATCTCTCCGTCGTTCAATATCAGCTAAAACAATGACTTGGTCGTTCAACCCAGGCTCGATGACACCCCATCAGGACGCGGTCACGGCAGAATGGAAGCATCGGCGCCCAACGCGATACTGCTTTGCCTCGCTGGAGCCCGCATCGCGAGCCGAATGATCCGTGAAGGGCCACCGGTGGGTCAACCTCGACGATGGCGATGAGCACGCCGGTCGCAGCGCCGGCGCCGCCGATGGGCTCACCGAATGACGTCTGCTCAATTGCGGTCCCTGGAGCGTTCCGGCACACTCGATCGCAGAATCGCCAGCAACCAATAAACAGAACCAGACCGGTGCGCGATGCCGGCGATCCGCGCTTCCTTGCTATGACCAACGCCTCCGTCATCGGCTTTCCGGCGAGCACTCTGGATGAGGATGCCTGGGATGACCTCCTCAGTTTCATCGAGGAGCGACGGGTCATTCCGATCATCGGACCCGACCTGCTGCAGGTGGAGACCGATCGCGGGCCGCGGCTGCTGCTGGACTGGGTCGCCGAGAAGCTGGCTGCGCGACTGAACGTCAATGTCGCCGAATTGCCCCGGCCGTACACACTCAATGACGTCGTGTGCTGGTTCCTGGCTGCGCGAGGCCGGCGCGAGGAAGCCTATGTGCGCCTGCGCAGCATCGTCAAGGATGCGCAGTTCGAGCCGCCGCAGGCGCTCAGGCGGCTCGCCGCCATCACGGACTTCGATCTGTTCGTGACCACCACGTGCGACTCGCTGCTGGAGACCGCGATCAACATGGAGCGCTTTGGTGGCGCTCCATCCACGGACGTGCTTTCGTACGCGCCCAACCGGGTAGTCGACCTGCCTGCCGAACGCGATTCGTTGCAGAGGCCGCTGGTGTATCACCTCTTCGGGAAGCTCTCGGCGTCACCGACGT
>DATNEN010000017.1:0-16428 GCA_035552975.1 Steroidobacteraceae bacterium | reverse complement strand
GGGTTGATGACCCCGAAGCTGGCGGGGACCTGTGCGTAGAAGAGCCGGACGTTCTCGCGAGAGAGAACCTCGAGCAACTGTCGCGACTCATCCTCGGTGACGATGAACTCGACCTCGACGGTGAGCGTTCCCGCCAGCTCGAAGAAATGAGCTTCGTGCAGCAGATGGTGGCGCCCGAAGCCGGCCATCGCGCGGAACGCAGAGCCGCCGCGGATTCCGAGGCCATTGGCCTGCTGCAGCAACCACTCCCAGACCAGCGTGCCTCGATGACGATGCCCTTCGTGCACGTAGAACCTGAGGAAACAGCCTTGCATGATCATTCTCCTCGACGATCGGACCGTCTGATTAAGGCGTGTCGCGGGTGTTCGTCAACCACGCAGCCAGGTCACCGTACCGATGCCGGCGAAGGTCATCAGCACAGAACCGGCGAGGTGCGCGAGAGTCGGGAGTCGGGCATGCTCGCGCGTCCATATCGTCGAAACGCTCGCGCGAGAGCCTCGGTCCCCTCATCGGATTTCACGGCTGCGATCGCAAGGTCGCTGAATCAGTGCTTTTCTGAGAGAAGTCAGTTCAGCCCAGTAGGAGCGACTATCGGGATATGCCGGCTGAGGGAGTCGAACCCCCGACCTACGCATTACGAATGCGCCGCTCTACCAACTGAGCTAAGCCGGCTTCGATGAAGGCTCCGGGTGTGGGGTCCGGAGAGCCCCGGTCGCGGGGCGCGCGAATTCTACAGTACCCGATCCGCCCCGCAACTTCAGTCGTCCTCTTCACGAATCTGCGATTGCGTGTAGTTCTGGATGCCGACCCGCTTGATGAGGTCGAGCTGGGTCTCCAGGAAGTCGATGTGCTCCTCCTCGGACTCGAGGATGGACTCGAACAGCTCGCGGGAGACGAAGTCCCCCTGGGCCTCGCTGTCGGCGATCGCGGTCTTCAGCTCACCGTGCGCCTGCATCTCCAGCTTCAGGTCGCATTCCAGGCACTCCTGGACGTTCTCACCGATCAGCAACTTCCCCAGGTCCTGCAGGTTGGGCAGGCCGTCCAGGAACAGGATGCGCTCGATGAGGCGATCGGCGTGCTTCATCTCATCGATCGACTCCTTCTTCTCGTACTCCTCCAGGCGCTCCAGGCCCCAGTTGCCGAACATCCGCGCATGCAGGAAATACTGGTTGATCGCCGTCAGCTCGTTCTTGAGCACGACGTTCAGGTGCTTGAGGATCTGGGGATTGCCTTTCATGAGCTAGGGCCTCCGGCCCAACCTTCTCAGGGGGATCGCGCTTCGCGCGACCCCCGCAGTGTAGTTGGAGGCCCAGGATCTTGGGCGAATGGATGACGAGTGGCAACCTGCCCCACGGCGGGGGCCTGGCCGCATCGGTGCGCATCAGGGGACATGGGCGTAGTCAGCGGGAGGGCGCAGTCCGGCGGCAGGTGCCGCCGCCGCTCAGGCGGCGCTCTTCAGCTGGGGCCGGCAGGGCGCGCTGGCGACTTGCTCGTCGATGACCTGGCGGGCGGTCTCTTCGCAGCGGCCGCAGCAGCTGCCGATGGGCAAGCGACACTGTACGTCGAAGAGAGAAGACGCCCCACGCTCGACCTCCTCGCGAATATCGCGATCGGTGACGGCATGGCAGACGCAGACGTACATGATCAAGTCCTCTCCAAACGGCCCACGATTGGGTCCGTAGGCATATCCTAATTGCAAATAAGAATGATTGTCAATTGCAGGGGCGAGCCGGTCGGCCGGTCGCCGCAACCCGTCGGCTGGGCGCTTCGAGGGCCCGGGAAGGCCGTAAGAAACTGTAAACTTTCCGCCCGGATAGCCCTCAAAGGCCAGAACCGGTCAACGCTCCGAGCATGACGACAGGGAGATCCCCGTGGGCGCGAATCCCGAACCGAAACTGGACCCGGCGAACGAGCCCAGTGACCCGATCAGGTGGATTGGCCGCGATGCCATTCCCCTGGACCGGGTCACCGTGCAAGAGCCCCCCGCCCATGGGGTCGACGGTGGGCAGCCGGAGACCCGGACAAAGTGGATCGCCGCCGTGGCACTTCTGGTCATCGCGCTTGCAGCGGGCGCGGCCTACTGGAAGATGCGCTCGGGTTCGGCGGCGCCAACGAGCCTGGCGAGCCGCGATTCGATCCCGCTGATCACTGTAGTCGTTCCCACGCTCAAGCCCGTCACGACGGACGTGACGTTCACTGGGACCGTCGCGGCTCGCTATGACATGCCGATCGGAATCGACGGGGATGCCGGAAGAATCGTGGCGGTCAAAGCGGAAGCCGGGGACCACGTCAAGAAAGGGCAGGTGCTGGCGCAGCTCGACACCTCGGTCCTCGAACCACAGGTGAATCGTCTCGCAGCCTCGCTCGAGCAGGCGCGCGCACAAGCTGCACTGTCCGCCGCGGAATATCGGCGAGCGAAGGGTGTAGAGCAGGCCGGAGCCCTTTCGGCTGAAGACATCGAAAAGCGTCGCGCCGCAGCCGTGACAGACGATGCGAGCGTGAAGGTGGCCGCTGCGATGCTCGCAGAGGCGCAAGCCCGCCTCGCGCGAACACGCGTCATCGCACCGACCGACGGAATCGTCCTCACACGCAGGGCCGAAGTAGGCCAGACAGCCAGTGCGGGTGGGGACGCCCTCTTCCGTCTGGCCAGCGGCGGCGAAATCGAGATGCGTGGGCAGGTCGCGGAGCAGGACCTCCCGGCTCTCAAGGTGGGGCAGCCGGCGTCCGTGTATCTGACGGGGCTGTCGAAGCCCTTCGAAGGACGCGTCCGGCTGCTCGGCGCCGTCATCGATCCTCAGACGCGCCTGGGCGACATTCGCGTCTCCTTGAAGCCGGACCCGGCGCTTAGACCTGGCGCGTTCGCACGAGGCTCCGTTACGACCGCGCAGGTTGAGCGCCCTATCCTTCCGCAGACGGCGGTGCTGTCGGACGACGAAGGCACGTACGTGTACGTCGTTTCGGGAGATAGCAAGATACAGCGCCGCGGTGTGCACATCGGCGGGACCACTCCCGAGGGTGTCATCATCTCCAGCGGCCTGACCGGTAGCGAGCGCATCGTGGCAACGGCCGGTGCATTCCTGCGCGCCGGAGAAAGCGTTTCGGTCGCCCCGGCAGTCGAGCCGGAAGCCCGGTCATGAGAAATATTTCCGCCTGGGCGATCAGGCACCCGATCTCCCCGATCGTGCTGTTCGTGGTGCTCGTGTTCGCGGGCATCGTGGCGTTCGTGCGCTTACCCGTCACGCTGAACCCGGACATCGCCTTCCCGCTGGTCACGGTCAACATCTCGCAACCCGGCGCCGCCCCGCAGGAGATCGAGACGCAGATCATTCAGAAGGTCGAGGGCGCCGTCGCCGGGGTCGGCAACATCCACAACATCAATTCCCTTGCCATCGAGGGCGACGCCAACATCTTCATCGAGTTCCAGATCGGCACCCCCATCGATCGGGCCGTGACGGATGTGCGCGATGCCGTCTCCAAGGTGCGCCCGGAGCTCCCGGAAGGGATTCTGGAGCCGCAGGTGCGCCGCGTCGATGTCGACGGCGGGGCCATCGCCTACTACGCCGTCAGCTCGCCCAAGTTGACCGAGGAGGAGATCTCCTGGTTCGTCGACAACAGCGTCACCAAGCGGCTGCTGGCGGTCGCCGGTGTCGCACAGATCTCGCGCGGCGGAGGCGTGAATCGGGAAATCCGCGTGGAGCTGGACCCCGCCCGCATGCAGGCGCTGGGGATCACGGCAGTCGAAGTCAATCAGCAGCTGCGACAGCTCAACATCGACTCTCCCGGCGGACGTACGCAGGTCGGCGGCGGAGAGCAGGCCGTTCGTGTGCTGGGCGGAGCACGTACCGCGGCCGCGCTCGGCGATACGCGAATCATGCTCTCGGGCGGCAGGTTTGCACGGTTGCGCGACATCGCCACGGTGCGCGATGGCGTCGGCGAGATCCGCTCGATCTCACGGTTGAACGGACGCCCTGCCACGACGTTCGGTGTCTATAAGGCCAAGGGCTCGTCCGACGTCACCGTGCTGCAGAGCACCGAAGACGAGCTGACGAATATCCGCAAGGAAAACCCGGACGTGAGCATCACCAAGGTGTTCACGACCGTCGACTACACGAAGCGTACCTACCACTCGGCCATGAGCGCCCTGATCGAGGGGTCGATCCTCGCCGTCATCGTGGTGTGGTTCTTCCTTACCGACTTTCGCGCCACGGCGATCTCCGCGCTGGCCATTCCGCTGTCGGCGATTCCCGCTTTTGCGTTCATGCATTTCATGGGCTTCTCGCTGAACTCCATCAGCCTGCTGGCGCTGTCGCTGGTCGCGGGGGTCCTGGTCGACGACGCCATCGTCGAGATCGAAAATATCGTGCGGCACATGCGCATGGGCAAATCCGGCTATCAGGCAGCGCTGGACGCCGCCGACCAGATCGGCCTGGCCGTTGTGGCGACCTCGGCGACCATCATCGCCGTATTCCTGCCCGTGAGCTTCATGCCCGGAATCACTGGGCAATACTTCATCCAGTTCGGACTGACCGTGGCGGCGGCCGTGTTCTTCTCGCTGCTGGTGGCGCGCCTGATCACCCCGGTGATCGCCGCCTACACGCTCAAGTCCGGAAAGGTCGAAGCGCACCTCGAGGGCCCGGTGATGGCCTGGTACCAGAGGGTGCTGCGCCTCTCGGTCCGGCATCGATGGATCACCCTCGGGGCGGGCACAGTGTTCTTCGCCGCCTCGATCGGCGGCCTGATGCTCATGCCGCAGTCATTCGTACCGGACGCGGACATCGGCTCCTCCAATCTGCAACTGGAGCTGCCTCCGGGGGTGCGCCTGGCGGAAACGTCAGCTGTCTCCGCCTCCGCCTACCGCATCGTCGCGCGCCAACCCGAAGTGAGCAGCGTCGTCGAGTCGATCGGCGAGGACGACTCCGGCGAAGTGCGGATGGCCAATCTGTACATCTCGCTCGTGCCTCAGAACCAGCGCCATGTGACTCAGAAGCAGTGGGAGGATCGAGTCCTGCCGGAGCTGAAGAAGATTCCCGACGTGCAGATGCACTTCCAGAGGAACTCCGGCGCGGGCATGGGCCGCGACATCACGATCTACATCACCGGCGACGATCCGGCGCTCGTCGACAGCGCCTCGCAGAAAGTCATTCATGAGATGCAGCAGATGCCGGAGCTGCGGGATGCGCGCATCAACGGCGACTATGAGCGGCCGGAGATTCTCATCCGTCCGCGGTTCGATCTCGCAGCGCAGCTGGGCGTGACGGTCACCAGCATCAGCCAGACCATCCGCATTGCAACACTCGGCGACCTCGACCAGAACAGCGCCAAGTTCTCCCTCTCCGACCGCCAGGTCCCGATCCGGGTGAGCCTCCGCGAGGACACGCGCCGCGATCTGAACACCCTCGAGAATCTACCGGTGCCGACTGCAGCCGGCGGCACGGTGCCGCTGAAATCCGTGGCGGACATCGGCTTCGGACAGGGGCCGACGAAGATCCGCCGTTACAATCAGAGCCGCCGCGTCGCCCTGGAGGCGGATCTCAACGGCGTCGAGCTGGGGACGGCGATGGACAGGATCCGCGCCCTGCCCGCCATCCAGCACTTGCCCTCGGGCGTGCGCCTGGTGGAGGTCGGCGATGCGGAAGTGATGAAAGAGCTGTACTCGAACTTCGCGATCGCCATGACGACCGGCGTGCTGATGGTGTTCGCCGTGCTGGTGCTGCTGTTCGCGCGCGTGCTACAGCCGATTACCATTCTTTCATCGCTCCCCCTGTCGATCGGCGGAGCGGTGGCGGCGCTGGCGATCACCGGGCACTCGCTTTCTCTGGGCGTGATGATAGGCTTCCTGATGCTCATGGGTATCGTGGCCAAAAACTCCATCCTGCTCGTCGACTTCGCGATCGAAGAGATGCGCGCCGGCAAGAGCCGGCTCACCGCTATTCTCGAGGCGGGCCACAAGCGCGCCCGCCCGATCGTGATGACGACGGTGGCCATGGTCGCGGGCATGCTTCCGGTCGCGACCGGATTCGGCGGCGACGAAGCGTTTCGCGGCCCGATGGCCATTGCCGTCATCGGCGGGCTGATCACCTCGACCGCGCTCACGCTGGTCGTGGTGCCGGCTGCGTTCACACTCATCGACGATGTCGAGCGCTGGCTCGCCCCAAAGTTCGGGCGCGTGATCACCGCGCAGCCGCCGCAGTCCGGCGCGGCCGCGCCGGCGGCGGCGCCCTCTCATCCGGCCCCTTGAGGCAATGGCGAGAGAGGTCCCGTCGGAAAGCGCGACTGTCCCCGCAGCTGCCCCTGAGGCAGCCGAGAGCCGTTCGGCCTGGTGGGTGCGGCTCATCTCTGCCCTGCCGCTGAGCTTTCTGTACGGCATCGCAAACGTACTGGGTTGGCTCGCCTTTCGCGTGTTTCCGTATCGCGAGCACGTGGTGCGGGAGAATCTCTCCAAAGCGTTCCCTGACCTCGATGAGGCCGCGCTGGCGTCGGTACGGCGCCGCTACTACCAGGGCTTTGCGGACGTGCTGGTCGAGGTCATCAAGGCGGTCACCCTCGAGCCCGAGGAGATCCGCCGGCGCGTACGGATCGTCAACCTCGAGCTGGCGCGCGCCCTGCTGAGCCAGGGGAAATCCGTGCTGCTGGTGGCGGCCCACCAGTGCAACTGGGAGTGGATGCTGCTCAGCCTGTCTCTGGAGCTCGGCTTCCCGGTCGAGGCCGCGTACAAACCGTTGGTGGACAGCTGGGCCGAGCGCGAGATGAAGAAGCTGCGCAGCCGCTTCGGCGGCCGGCTCATTCCCGCCAAGGAGCTGCTGCCAGACATTCTCAAGCGCCGCGAGGTCGTGCGTGCGATCGCCATGGTCGCCGATCAGGAGCCCACGACGAGCGAGCGCAAGCACTGGACGCAATTTCTCAACCGCGACACGGCGTTTTACATGGGGCCCGAGGAGATCGCGCGCGTGACCCGGCTCCCGGCCTTCTTCATCAAGATGCGGCGCACGCAGCGCGGCTG
The DNA here is from genome assembly GCA_035552975.1 of Steroidobacteraceae bacterium. Lineage (GTDB taxonomy): Bacteria > Pseudomonadota > Gammaproteobacteria > Steroidobacterales > Steroidobacteraceae > 13-2-20CM-66-19. The sequence goes on along the minus strand of DATNEN010000017.1, from coordinate 9,428 downwards.
CTATGAAATGGAGCTGCAGACGCTGAGCGAGGCGGGTGAGACGTTGCGCAGCGGCGATCTGACCGAGCGTTACGCGCGGCTCGTCGAGGCCCAGATCCTCGCCTCACCGCCAGACTGGCCCTGGTCGCACAAGCGCTGGAAGTTGAAGCGCAACGTGTACGGGAAGCGCTGAGGGACGCCGCTGGCGCTAACCGGCTCCCGCGCGCCGCAGCTCACGCGGCAGCGCGAAGTACACTTTCTCCTCGCGGCCGACGACCTCCTGAGGCACTTCCGCGCCCCACGATCGCAGCCTCTCGATGACTTGCCTCACGAGCACTTCCGGCGCTGACGCTCCGGCCGTGACACCGACGACACGCGCCTTGTCGAACCACTCACGATGCATATCGTCGGGGCCGTCCACGAGGTACCCCTGCGTCTTGGTGCGATCGGCGAGCTCGCGCAGCCGGTTCGAGTTGGAGCTCGATCGGGAGCCGACGACGATGAGGACGTCGCATTCCTCCAGGAGTTTTTTCACGGCGTCCTGGCGATTCTGTGTCGCGTAGCAGATGTCTTCCTTGCGGGGCGTGGACAACTGCGGAAAGCGCTCTCGCAGCGCGGCAACGATGTCGGCCGTGTCGTCCACCGAAAGGGTCGTCTGAGTCACGAAGGCGAGGTTCGCCGCATCGCGGACCACGACGTTGCGGGCATCCTCGATGCTCTGGATGAGGTGCATCTGGCCGCCATGGGAGGTGTCGAAGCGCCCCATCGTCCCCTCGACCTCCGGATGCCCGGAATGCCCGATCAGGATGACATCGCGCCCCTCGCGCGCGTAGCGCTGCACTTCCATGTGAACCTTGGTCACCAGCGGGCAGGTCGCATCGAATACGGTCAGGCCTCGTTCCTTCGCCTCCCGCTCGACCGCGCTCGATACTCCGTGCGCGGAGAAGATGACCGTGCTCTTCCCGGGCACTTCCGAGAGCTCCTCCACGAACACCGCCCCCAGAGTGCGCAGACGCTCGACGACGTGATGATTGTGGACGACTTCGTGGCGCACGTAGATCGGCCGGCCGAACAGCTCGATCGCCCGCTCGACGATGTCGATCGCCCGGTCGACGCCTGCACAGAAACCACGCGGATTGGCGAGTAGGACTTTCATGTGTTTGAGGAGCCTCTGCGGCTGTCGCGTAAAGCATCGAGCAGCAACAGCGCCGCGCCGATGGTAATGGAGGAATCGGCTACGTTGAAAGCCGGAAAGAAGTGGTTGTTCCAGTGCGGAAAGATGAAATCGACCACGTGGCCGAGCCGCACGCGATCGATCATGTTGCCCAGCGCTCCCCCGAGGATGAAGGCCAGGCTGCAGGCGAGCAGCCCCTGCGAGCGGGACTTCAGGCGCGACATCCACACCACGATCGCGATGCTGACGAATGAGGCCAGCGCGATGAAGGCCCCGCGCTGCCAACCGGAAGCATCGGCCAGGAAACTCCACGCCGCACCGGTATTGAACATCAGGTTGAAATCCAGCACCGGCAGGATATGGTGGGGCTGGTAGGGCTTGAGCTCCGCGACGACCCACGCCTTGACGATCTGATCCAGCACGATCACCGCCCCGGCGACGGGCAGCCAGCGCAGGCCGCTGCCTTCGCGAGAGCTCGTCGGGCTCAAAGCGGCAGCCCCTGGATCGTTCGCATCGCTCATACGTATTTTCTCAGCTCTCCCGGCCCGTCGACATTGCTGACACAACGTCCGCACAGCTCGGGATGCGTTGCATTCGCGCCCACATCGGGCCGATGATGCCAGCACCGCACGCACTTCGCATGCACCGAAGGCGCTATCCTGAGAAAAACACCCGGCCCGGTGCCAGTGGCCGGCTCGGCACCTTCGAGTACGGATTGAGCCCGATGCACCCGCGCGGCCGAGGTCACGAGGAAGAAGCGCAGTTCCTCGCCCAGTGACTCGAACGTTGCGCAGGCCTGGGCTGCATCGCCCGTGCAGTAGATGTCGACTTCCGCATCCAGCGGCGCTCCGATAGCGCCGCCTTCGCGCAGCTTCTCCAGCTTGTGCGTCACGTCGGCGCGCAGCTTCTGCAGCACTTCCCAGTCGACGCCGCCCGTATCGCTCTCCGGAACCGCATGCCAGGTAGCCAGGAATACCGACTCCGGCCGTTTCCCCGGCAGCAACGACCAGATCTCCTCGGCTGTGAAGGACAGCACGGGTGCCAGCCAACGAACCATCGCCTCGGCGATGTGGTACATCGCGGTCTGCGCCGAGCGTCGCGCGATACTGTCCTGCGCAGTGGTATACAGCCGATCCCTGACGACTTCGATGTAGAAGCCGCCGAGATCGACGATGCAGAAGTTGTGAATGCTCTGGTAGATGGTGTGGAAGGTGTAGGCGCGATAGGCCTCCTCCACTTCCTGCTCGAGCTGGCGGGTGCGCTGCAGGGCCCAGCGATCCAGTGCAATCATCTGATCCGGCCGCAGCAGATGCCGCTCAGGATCGAAGCCATGCAGATTTCCCAGCAGGAAGCGCACGGTGTTGCGCATCCGGCGGTAGGAATCGGCCATGCGCCTCAGGATCTCGTCCGAGACGCTGATCTCATTGCCGTAGTCGGTGGAGGACACCCACAGCCGCAGCACGTCGGCGCCGAGTGTGCTCATGATCTTCTGCGGCGCCACTACGTTGCCGAGTGACTTCGACATCTTGCGTCCCTTCTCGTCCACCGTAAAACCATGGGTCAGGACGCCACGGTAAGGGGGCCGCTCGTACATCGCTTCCGACATCAGGAGCGAGCTCTGGAACCAACCGCGATGCTGGTCCGAGCCTTCCAGATACAGATCGACCGGCGCCACGATTTCCGGACGCGTGGCGCCCACGCACTCGAAGGACACGCCCGAGTCCGCCCAGACGTCCATGACGTCCGGAACTTTCTCGTAATCGGCCGCCTCCGCACCCAGGACTTCCGCCGGATCCAGCGCGAACCAGGCCGCAATGCCACCGCCGCGCTCCACTCGTGTCGCCACTTGCTCGATCAGCTCCTGCGTTCGCGGATGCAACTCGCCGCTGCGCTTGTGAACGAACAAGGGGATCGGCACACCCCAGGTGCGCTGGCGCGAGATGCACCAGTCGGGACGGTTCTGGATCATTCCGGTGATGCGCTGCTCGCCCCACTGCGGCGTCCACTGAACGTGGGGGATATCGCGCAAAGTGTTGGCCCGCAGGTTCGCACGCTCCATGCTGACGAACCACTGGGGAGTGGCGCGAAAGATGACCGGCGATTTGTGTCGCCAGCAATGCGGGTAGCTGTGGCGATATGGCTCGTTGTGCAGCAGACGGCCACGCTCGCGCAGCGCCTCGATGATGACCGGATTCGCCTCATCGACCTTCAGGCCGCCCACGAGGGGGATGTCGCGATAGACCCGGCCGTCGTTGCCGACCGGGCTGGTCACGGGCAGGCCGTAGCGCTGGCCGACGACAAAGTCCTCCTGACCGTGCCCGGGTGCGGTGTGAACGGCACCCGTGCCGGCATCGAGCGTCACATGCTCGCCCAGGATGACGGGCACCTGACGCTGCTCGAAGGGATGCTGGAGCTTCAGGCCCTCGAGCACGCGTCCTTCGAACTGCGCCAGCGGAGCACCGGCAACCCGATCGAAGCGCTGCATGCACGCCGCAAGCAGATCGGCAGCCAGGATCAGCCGGCGCGCCTCACCGTCCTTGCGTGCATCCACCAGCACGTACAGAAACTCATCGCGCACCGCGACGGCCTGGTTGGCGGGCAACGTCCAGGGCGTCGTGGTCCAGATGACGACATCGACAGGGGCGCTTCCCAACTGTCCGGTGGGCAAGCCGATGCGCTTCTCGAGATCGTGGGGCTCCACGACCTGGAAGGCCACGTCCACGGCCGGAGAAGTCCTTTCCTCGTACTCCACCTCCGCCTCGGCGAGCGCCGAGCGGCAGTCGATGCACCAGTGCACCGGCTTTGCGCCCTTATAAAGGTGGCCGTTGCGGATCACTCGTCCGAAGGCGCGCAGCTGCTGCGCCTCGTACTCAGGTGCCATCGTGCGGTAGGGATGGTCCCAGTCCCCGAGCACGCCGAGGCGCTTGAAATCCGCACGCTGCAGCTCGATCTGCTGCTGCGCGTAGGCGCGGCATTCTTCCCGAAAGGCGGCCGCGTCGAGCTTCTGGCCGGGACGTCCGTATTTTTTCTCCACCTGCAGCTCGATCGGCAGCCCATGGCAGTCCCATCCGGGAATGTAAGGCGCGTCGAAGCCATCCAGCGTGCGCGACTTGACAATGATGTCTTTCAGGATCTTGTTGACCGCGTGGCCGATGTGAATCGCGCCGTTCGCGTAAGGCGGACCATCGTGCAGCACGAACCGCGGCCGTCCCCGCATCGCCTCGCGCTGCTTTGCATAGATCGCACGCTCCTCCCATGCTCTGGCCATGGCGGGTTCGCGCTGCGCCAGATCCGCCTTCATCGGGAAGTCGGTCTGCGGCAGGTTGATCGTGTTCTTGTAACTATTCACTTCAATATCTCTCGTGCTTGCGCTGCGTCGCGTTGCATCTGCGCCGTCAGCGCGTCGAGGTCGGCGAAGCGCTCCTCGTCGCGCAGCTTCGCGACGAACTCGACCTCGATTTCTCGTCCGTAGAGCTCGCGGGCAAAGTCGAATACGTGCGCCTCGAGCAGCGTCTCCACTCCATTCACAGTGGGGCGGGTTCCCAGACTCGCAACCCCGGGCAATCCGACCGACAGTCCGACGGCCGCGTCACCCCGCACCCTGACGGCAAAAATCCCCGCCAGGGGTGCGCGACGGCGCTCGAGACGCAGATTCGCAGTTGGAAAGCCAAGCGTTCTTCCCAACTGGTTGCCGCGCACGACGCGGCCCCTCATGGAGTACGCCCTGCCCAGCCACTTGCGCGCGAACTCAAAGTCACCACGCGCCAGCGCAGCTCGGATGCCGCTGCTGCTGACCCTCTCCCCGTCGATCGTCACAGGAGAGACGACGTCCACGGCGAATCCCAACCGCTCCCCGGAAGCGACCAGCCTCGGAGCGGTCGCCTCGCCATGGCGGCCAAACCGGAAATCGTGACCGACCACCACGGTCGGCGCCTGCAGCTCCCGCGCAAGCAGGTTCGCGAACTCCTCGCCCGACAGATTACGCAGGCTTTCCCCGAATCGCAGCAGGCACACCGAATCCAGCCCGCTACCGCAAAGGATTCGCCAGCGCTCCCGCCAGGAGGTCAGCCTCGCCGGGGGGTCCCGTGGCGCCAGGTATTCCCGGGGCATGGGCTCGAACGTCAGCAGCATGGCCGGCCGCCCGACCCGGGCGGCATGGCCTTTCAGGCACTGAAACAGCCCCTGGTGGCCCAGATGGAGGCCGTCGAAAGTCCCGATGGTGACGACCGAGCCGCGCTGACCGTCGCCCAGGTTCGTGAGTCCGCGAATCAGCTCCATGGGCTGCTTCAAGCCAGTTGACGGCAAAGATTTGAATTATACGGAACTGCCGCTTTCGCGGGCGGGCCCCTTCTCCGCAGGCACCTCTCGGGCGGGGCGCACAGAAGGCCTGTAAATGCGCCACGGAGGGTCCCGCTTATGTCACCACTATTGGCGGACAGCGCGGACTCAGCCACGACCCCGCCCAGCGTTGACTTTCCTGAGGGCCATCAGCAGACTACCGGGCCCCGCGAAGGCGGGGATCGTTTCAACGGAGACCCTAGATAGTGGCCAACACCAAGTCCGCCGAGAAGGCGGCTCGCCAGGCAGAGAAGCACCGAGCTCGCAACGTTGCACTGCGCTCACGCATGCGCACCGCCGTTCGCAACGTCACCGCCGCAATCACCGGCGGAAACAAGGATGCGGCTGCCGCCAGCTACAAAGATGCGGTCCCCGTGATCGACAATCTGGTGAACAAGCAGATCATCCACCGCAACAAGGCCGCGCGACACAAGAGCCGTCTGGCTGCACGTATTCGCGCGATGCAGTAGAGGTTGTGATGAACGCCAATCCAAGGACCCGCTGGGGCGTTCCCCCGGCTCCCGCACCCACCAGCCTCAAGTTGAAGCCGGCGGCGCGTCGACAGTATCTGCTGCAGGTGCTGCGCAGCCGCGTTCCTCGCGAGCCCGCTCCTCCAAAAACGCCATAACGGCTTCGGTCAGCTCCTTCGTTCCCTGTCCGGTCGCTCCGGAGATGAGGAAGTGCGGGCCACGAAATCGCAGGCTCCGCACGATGGCGCGGGCGCGCTTCTGCGCCTCGGCGTCGGTCAGCAGATCGCGCTTGTTCAGCACCAGCCAGCGCGGTTTCGCGGCTAGTTCCTTACTGAATTTCTTCAATTCGGCGACGATCGAGCGTACATCGCGCACAGGATCGGCATCCGGCTCGAGCGGGGCAATGTCCACGAGGTGCAGCAGGACCCGGGTGCGCTGCAGGTGCTTGAGGAAGCGGATTCCCAGGCCGGCCCCCTCCGCAGCCCCTTCGATGAGCCCGGGGATATCCGCCATCACGAAGCTGCGGCTCTGCCCCACATCGACCACTCCGAGATTGGGGATGAGCGTGGTGAAGGGGTAGTCCGCCACCTTCGGACGGGCCGCGGAGACTGCGCGTATGAGGGTCGATTTGCCGGCATTGGGCAGCCCGAGCAACCCCACATCCGCGATCAGCTTCAGCTCGAGCTCGAGGATCCGTTTCTCCCCAGGCAGCCCCGGACCGAACTGCCGCGGCGACCGGTTGGTACTCGATTTGAAACGCTGGTTACCCCAGCCACCCTTGCCGCCGCGCGCGACCAGAAGAGTCTGACCCTCGCTCACCAGGTCCCCCAGCACTTCCTGGGTCTCGGCATCACGGACGGTCGTGCCAATCGGCACCGGAACGTAGAGATCCTCGCCGCCGCGGCCCGAGCAGTCGTTGCTCCCGCCGGGCTCCCCGTGCTCCCCCTTGAAGGTCCGCTCGATGCGAAAGTCCACGAGGGTGTTGATGCCCGGGGCGGCGCGCAGGAACACACTGCCCCCATTGCCGCCGTCGCCCCCGTCAGGACCGCCAAAAGGCACGAATTTCTCGCGCCGAAAGCTGGTACTGCCGCGGCCACCGGTGCCGGCATTCACTTTCAATCGAGCTTCGTCGACGAATTTCATGGGTAGAAACAAAAACCCCGGCTTGCGCCGGGGATTTGCGATTCGTTTACACCCGCCAGCGCCTTCAGGCCGTTTTGGCCTCAGCCTCCGCAGGCTCGATGCTGACGTACTGCTTCTGGGCGGTGCCCTTCTTCTGGAAGCGAACCTGGCCGGAGACCAGGGCAAACAAGGTGTGATCGGTACCGATCCCGACGTTCGCACCCGGATGCATCTGCGTCCCGCGCTGCCGCACGATGATGTTGCCGGCCAGCACGTGCTCGCCGCCGAAGCGCTTCACGCCCAGACGCTTGGAATGGGAATCGCGGCCGTTCTTGGTACTGCCGCCTGCCTTTTTGTGTGCCATGACTTGAATACCTGCGAAAAGCTGGACTAGCCGGCGCTGATGTCGGTGATCTTGACTTCGGTGAACTTCTGCCGATGGGCCTTCTGTCGCAGATAATGCTTGCGACGGCGGAACTTCACGATGGACACCTTCGCCCCCTGCCCGTGGCGCACGACGGTACCCACGACCTTGCCGCCCGGCACATGGGGCTTGCCGAGCTTCACCTCGGCTCCCTGGCCGACGAGCAGCACTTCGCCGAACTCGACGGTTGCGCCGGGCTCGGCGTCCAATTTCTCAACGCGCAGCACGCCGTCTTTGGTGACACGATACTGCTTGCCGCCGGTGGCGATGACTGCGTACATGGTGAGGTCTTTTCCGACCGTTGCGGAGGGGGTTACGAAAGGGCGGGCATTCTACTGGCGCTCCCGGCACGGGTCAAACGCCACAATCCCCAAGAAGGACGGGAACTTAGGCCCTGGGGTCCACTGGACAGGCGCCATTCTCCTGGCAGGCCCCGGTCGGCTAGGATGCACTCGTATTTTCCGGCCCAGCCATGGCCATTCCAAGGGCTACACAAGTCGATGACTCTGGAAGACATACGCGCCCTCGTCCGCGCAGACCTCGCTTCGGTCGACCGGGTCATACGCGCACGCCTGAAGAGCTCCGTTCCCCTGGTGGATCAGGTCGCCGAGCACATTATCTCCGGGGGCGGCAAACGACTGCGTCCCCTGCTCGTGGTCCTGGCCGGCCGTGCCTGCGGGCACGAGGGGACCTCTCACATCGAGGCCGCCGCTTTCATCGAGTTCATCCATACGGCCACGCTTCTGCACGACGATGTCGTCGACGGCTCTTCCATGCGCCGCGGCAGGGATACCGCTAACGAGGTGTTTGGCAACCAGGCGAGCGTGCTTGTCGGGGACTTTGTCTATTCGCGCGCTTTCCAGATGATGGCCGCTCTCACCTCGCAACCGGTGATGGAGATCATGGCGGAGGCGACCAACACGATCGCCGAGGGGGAAGTGCTGCAACTGATGAATGCGCACGACCCCGAGACGACCGAGCACCGCTACCTGGAAGTGATCTATCGCAAGACCGCGCGGCTGTTCCAGGCCGGCGCCGAAGTGGCCGCCGTGCTCTCCGGCGCACCGCCGCCCGTGCGCCTGGGCCTGGCCGCCTACGGCCGGCACCTCGGCACCGCCTACCAACTCGTCGACGACGTGCTCGACTACCGCTCGAATCCGACCGAGCGCGGCAAGAACCTCGGCGACGATCTGGCCGAGGGCAAGCCGACGCTGCCTCTCATTCATGCACTGAAGAACGGAAGCGACGCGCAGCGCGCAACCATACGGCGGGCGATCGAGCACGGCGGCCTCGAGGAGCTCGACCCCATCATCGCTGCCATCGAGTCGACCGGCGGCCTCGAGTACACCGCCGGTAAGGCTCGCCTGGAGTCGCAGCACGCACTTGCATCTATAGAGGTGCTTCCGGAGTCGCCGTACAAGCACGGGCTGGCGTCGCTGGCTCGGTTTGCAGTCGAGCACACGACATAGCGGCACCCGCGCGGGGATGTCCTCGATCGGGCGAAAGCGCGTTCGGCTCTCCGTGAACGGCGCATCCGGGCACAGCACGACGCCGGGCCAATCGGCACGCCGGCATCGACGTTCAGGGCCGGCCGCCGCTCCGGCGCAACCCCTTGATGTGGAACAAGCGTTGAAGGGACCGAAGGGGTCCAGTACACTGCGCGGCCCGCAGCGTGAGGGACTCTTGGGCATCCGCCCCCTCCCCGACGCCGCGGCTCTCGCCGACCTCGGGGTGTAGCTCAGCCTGGTAGAGCACTACGTTCGGGACGTAGGTGTCGCAGGTTCAAATCCTGTCACCCCGACCACTGATTCTGCAGTGGTTTTTCTTACCCAAATCCTCCGGGTCACAGATTCCAACTAGTTATTGGGTCACAGATTGGGTCACTACTTACTGACTCGCCCTAGCGCACGTCAGCTCGGAC
>DATNEN010000016.1:0-19346 GCA_035552975.1 Steroidobacteraceae bacterium | reverse complement strand
TCTGATTGCGGGCGATGAAGTCACGATCCATGCCCGGGCTGGGCGCCGGTGCCGGAGTCACGGGCGCCGCAGGCATTGCAGGCGTCGCCGATGCCGCAGGTGTCGCGCTTACCGGTGTTGCAGCCGCAGGTGCGGGCGTCGGTGCGAGTGTCACCACGGGAGCCGGCGCTGCCGCGGGCGCGGGCGCCGCTGTTGGTGCGAGTGTCACCATGGGAGCCGGCGCTGCCTCAGGTGCGGGCGCCGCGGCGAGAGTTGGCACTGACGAAGGCGACGCGACCGCCGCAGGACTTGGGGCAGGAGACGCTGTCGGCGCAGCCGCCACGGGTGCAACACCTACCGCGGGCGCAATAGCCGCCGCGGGCGTAACAGCCGCCGCGGGCGTAACAGCCGGCGCGGGCGCTGGGACGGGAGACGCCACGGGCGCAACACCCACGGCGGACACAACAGCCGCCGCGGGCGCCGTAGCCGCCATGGGCACAACTGCCGCTGCGGGCGCAGCCGCGGCCATGGGCGCAGCAGCCGCTGGGGGCGCAACAGTTGGTTTCGGCGGGGGCGACGGTGCGAGTGCGGGTTTCGCGGTGCCGGCCGGGCGAGCCGCGGGTGCAATCGGCGTCACGGTGGCCGGCTTGCCGGGTTTGGCCGGCGTAGCAGCCTCGGCTGCCGGCTTCGAAGGCGAAGTTTTTTGCTGAGATGTGCGCGCCTGCGTCGTTGGCGCGGGGGTTGATGATGGCGCTACAGCCGCGGGGGATCCCGCACTCCCTGCCGGAGTGGCTTGTACAGCGGCTGCGACCGTCGGCACGCTGCCCGAAGACCGCGACGCGACTGGTGAGACCGCGGCAGCCGCAGGCGAGGTCTCCGAAGGCGTCGAACTCGTTGGGGTCGTTGGCGTCGTCGAAGTCGCCGGGGCCGCTGAAGTGGCCGAGGCTGCCGGGGCCGCCGAAGTGGCCGAAGCTGCCAGGGCGGCCGAAATGGCCGAAGTGGCCGGCGCCGCCGAAGTGGCCGGGGCCGAGGTCGTCGGGGCCGCCGAGGCCGCCGCCGCCGAAGTGGCCGGGGCCGCCGAAGTCGTCGGGGCCGCCGAGGCCGCTGGGGTCGCTGGGGCCGCTGGGGTCGCCAGGGCTGCGGGAGTGACTGGGGCCGCCGCTCCAGAGGGTTTGGCTTCCGGCGCTGTCGCCGAAGGCTTCGCCGCCCCTTCAAAGGGCTCATCCGTCAGGGTCAGTTCCGCGGACGTTGAGAGCTTCGCGCCACTATCGGTATCACTGCCGCGAACCGGGGTAGCTTGGGGATCACCGGTGAGCAGCTGTGCGCTGAGCAGCTCGTCCGGATCGACGAGATCGGTCGTCCCGGCAGCGCTCGATGGCGTTGCAGTGCTCTTCTGGTCGGAAGCAGAGTCGGGCGCAGTCCGTGTGAGCGCGCCGGCAGTGCCCTCGACCGGCGTCGAGGGTGTCATCCCGAGAAGCACCTCGGGGTCGATCAATTCTTCGCTGGTGCCTCGAGGGGCGCCCGTGGCGGGCGCCAGAGGCCCGTCCGTCTGGACAGAGCCGTCGCGAGAGGGTGCCTGGACAGAGCTGTCACGAGCGGACCGCGCGGGCAGGCCGGGCTCCAGAGGCTCCTCGATGGGCAGATCGGTCAGGGGCTCGAGCATAAAGCGAGACGCAGCCTCCACGGGTTCGTGCCTCGTAGCGGGCTATCCTGCAACGCCGCGACGGCAGCACCTACCTGATGGCTCACAGATCGAAGCACGGCAGGCGAGGCGCGTGATCGAGGTCTCATTCGACATCATCAGCGGTTGCGCCCGCGGCGCTGGCGGCTACTGAACGTACTGGCCTCCGATTCGATCCGTCAGAACCACAAGGTTGTTCCCGCCCGGACATTGCGGGCGAAAAGAGTGTTCCGCAATTGGCGCAAAAACAACGGCCGTGCCGATAAGGGTTCCCCCGGACATCCGTCACACTTTGACGCTTGCCGGTGAGATAAATTGCGCCCTCCATGCAGTTGCCCCCCTTCGCGCTCGACCTCGATCACTTTCCGGATTCTCCCTACGCGGCGGAGCTGCGGCGGGACTTCCCGGATTTGCGCTTTTCGCCGGAGCTGGAGCAGGAATTTCAGGCGTTCCACGTAGAACGCGTGCATGCGCGGGTGCGTTTCTTCCAGCTGGCTCTATGCCTGCTGTGCGCCACTGCGGCCGTTTACCTGATCGCCCTTGACCACGTGCCGGCTGGCAGGGTGCTCTCAGGATGGCTCGGCGTGGTTCTCCCCACGAGCCTGTTGCTCGTATGGGCTTCGTGGAGCCGTTACTACGAGCGGCTCTACCTGCGGGCGGCACGCGTGGCGCTGCCCGTATTCGCCGTCGCATCGGCGGTAGGAGTGGCCGGGCGGGTCATCGACGGCCATCCGGATCAGTTCTACCTGCTGACCACCTACAGCATCGTTCTCTACTTCCTGGGCGGACAGCTCTTCCGGGAGTCCCTGATCGCGATCGGGCTGATGATTCTGGCGCATGGCGCCGCGCTGGCTTACATCGGGCAGCCGGCGGCGGCCATCACCTACCACGTGGGCGTACTGTGCGTGACGGGTGCCGTCGGAGCCTTCGTCTATCGGGGCATCGAGAGACAGCTGCGCACGTCGTTTCTCGAGCGTGGTCTCATGGGTGAGATGGCCACGCGGGACGGCCTCACCGGCCTGAAGAATCGCGGCGCGTTCGAGGAGTACCTGCCGCGCATGTGGCAGCAAGCGATGCGCGATCACCGCAGCCTGGCGCTGTTGTTGATCGATGTCGATCACTTCAAGGCATACAACGACCGCTACGGCCATCAAGCAGGCGACCGCACGCTACGGCGCGTGGCCCAGGTGGTGCATGCTTCTGCCCGCCGCCCCCTCGACATGGCTGCGCGCTACGGCGGCGAGGAGTTCGTCATCGCGCTGTTCGACCTGGATGCCGACAGTGTTCGCGCAATCGCGGAAGATCTGCGCAAGTCCATCCATGCTCTCAACATCATGCACGAGGACTCGGCGACTGCGCTCTACGTGACGGCGAGCGTCGGAGCTTCGATCGTTATCCCCCGCGCGGGCCGCAGTCCGGAGGGAGCTGTGCAGCTCGCAGACGAGGCGCTCTACAGCGCGAAGCGCTCGGGACGCAATGCCGTTGCGGTCGTCGACGCCGAGTACACCATGTTCTCCACGGGAACCTTCCGCCGGCGCGCCTGACCGGGCACGTCCTCAGACCTGCCGTCTCGAAGGGGCTATGGCGCCCCACCGACCTCAGGCCCTGTGCGCCCCCTTGAGGAAATACTCGACCTTGTCGCGGTAGGTGCGCGACAGCTTCAGCTCGTGCCCGCCCTCGAGCGTCAGGAAATACTCGCCATTCATGTGCGCCCGCAGACTCTTCACCAGGCGCAGATTGACGATCGTTGAGCGATGCACTCGCTGGAACAGCTTCGGGTCCAGGACATCCTCGAGCTCCTTCATGGTCCCGCGCAGGATGTGTGTGGCGCCGCTGGCGTGCACGCACATGTAGTCGCCTGCTGCGTCGATCCACTGAATGGAGGCTACCGATACGCACACGGTCTCCCGGCCCTGCCGGATCGGCAGGATGTCCGGGTGCTTGGATTCCAGTGCCTTGCGGCCGTGGGCGAGCAACTCATCGAGGGCCAGCTCGCCGCAGCCGCTGATTTCGGAGATCAGCTGCACGAGCCGGTCACGTTGGCTGGCCGCGTTCTGTGACCGCAGCTGCTCGCGCACGCGCCCGAGGGCGGCCTCGAAGCGCGCTTCATCGATGGGCTTCAGAAGATAGTCGACGGCGCGCGCCTCGAAGGCCCGGATCGCGTACTGGTCGTAGGCCGTAATGAACACGAGGGTCGGAAGCGACTCATGGGGGATCTCCGCCAACACCTCGAATCCCGACATGCCAGGCATCTGGATATCCAGGAACATCGCGTCGGGCTTGTGCATGTGCACGGCGGCCAGAGCCTCGCGCCCGTTGGCGCACTGCGCGACGATCTCGAAATCTCCTGCCTGTTGAAGACGCAGCTCGATGCCGCGGCGCGCGAGGGCTTCGTCGTCGACGATGAGTGTTCGTATCTTCATGCGCGTAGCGCCGCCGCCGGCGGCCTGTTGTTGACGGCGGGCTCTGCAGGAGCGAGCTCAAAGGGCAGCGCCAGCTCCACTCGCAGCCCCGGTGCGCCGTTCATGAGGGCGAACCGGTGGTTGGGGCCGTAGAACACCGCGAGTCGCTCGCGGATGTTCCTCAGGCCGACCCCACGTCGTTCGCCGGTGTTGGTTTGATCCCGCAGCCCGGGACCATCGTCGCTCACGCTGATTTCCAGCAGCGTCCCGCGCCTGCGGCTCTCGATGCGCACCAGGCCGCCACGCTCACGGGTGGCAATGGCGTACTTGAGGGAGTTCTCCAGCAGGGGCTGCAGCAGCAGACTCGGCACGAGCGCTTCCAGCGAAGCATCCTCGATCGCGTATTCCAGCTGCAGCCGCTCGCCAAAACGCAGCCTTTCGGTGCCCAGATACAGCTCCAACGCCTCCAGCTCCTGGCGCAGCGTGACTTTCTTCATCGGATCCTGATCCAGGGTGTAGCGCAGGAACTCCGACAGCCGTGTGACCGCGTTGTTGGCCGTGCGATTCTGGTTGTCGAGGATGAGCGTCGAGATGGCGTTCAGCGTGTTGAACAGGAAGTGGGGATTGAGCTGGTAGCGCAGCATCTTCAGCTGCGCTTCCTGCGCCAGCGCCGCGGCCTTCAGGGCTGCTTCGCGCTGTTGCTGCAGGCTCTCGTAGTACTTGATGCCGAAGTACAGGGCGCTCCAGCACAGCAACAGAATGGTCGAGCGGGTCGCGCCGCCGAACAGTTGGAACGGCGACTCGAAAGGCTCATCGGGTTCGACCACGTAGTACGCGCTGTTGATGACCGCACGCAGCCCCAGTGCGGTGACATACGAAGTGACGAGGATGCCGAGCGCAATGGCCTGCGGACTGCGGCCCCACAGCTTGCGGTAGGCGTAGCGCATCGGTATCGACAGCACAAACCCCGCCGCGGTGGCCACCACGATCAGGGTCCCGAAACTCCCCGGGGTCTCATAGAGCATCCCGCCGAAGTACTGCGTCAGCGCGTAGACGCTCCAGCCGGCAGTGTGCAGCGTCCAGAAGACGACGTTCCGGTTCCGCAGTTGATCGGGCGTGAGCATGCAGCGGAGAGCTTAGGTCATCTTCCTCTCGTGCGCCGCGCCCCTTGGCCGCGCCGCAGTCTCGTCCGGTCGCATGAGCTTTCCTGCGAGGAAAGGCGTCCATTGCATAACTGTCTGATTTATCTGACGAATGAGCTCCGCGTGCGCCGGCACAAACCTTGCGCCCGTGCTGACCCGAAAGGAGAGCGAATGAGAGCCGCCTATCAAGCCCTGGGAGTCGCGGGCCTGGCCCTCGCGGCACAGCTGGCGGGCGCTCAGCAGGCCAACCCTTCCACGGCCACCCCTGCGAGCCCCCCAGCAGCCGATTCAACCGCCCAGACCCAGGCGGCGGTGCAAGCCTTCCTGGTGCGCCTGGCGACGATCGATGTGTCGGATGAAGCGTTCCAGAAGCTCGACACCGACCACGACGGCCGCATCTCAGCGCTGGAGGCCAACGCCAGTCCCAAGGTCGCCGCGAGGTTCCTGGAAGCCGACCGGAACCACGACGGCTTCCTGTCCCGGGAAGAATTCAAGACGCTGGCGAATGGCGAAGCCATCGGCGGACAGCGGAGCGGCGCCCATCCACCCCCGAGCAGCGCGCCGCCCTAGCGGGATCGGCGCGTCGGGGCCTTCAGACTTTGGCGAGCTCTGCGCTCGGGGCGAGGAGAGCCTCCAGGGGCTGCAACTGCGAGATTGCAGAGCCCTGCGCAAAATCACAGCCGATGGCGGTGAGCCATTGCAGCGAGCCTTGCGACTCGACGCGCTTGGCGGAGCAGTGGATGCCCAGCACACGCACGGCCTGCGCGATGGCCACCACCAGGGCCTGCGCCAGTTTGTCCTTGAGCGCGGCGCCGGTCAGCTTGGGATCGATCTTCACCAGGCGCAGCGCCTTGGAGCGCAGCAGCGGCAGCACCGCGGAGTCCAACGAGAAATCGTCGATGACGATGAAGCAGCCAATCTTGTCGCAGAGGTTGATGAAGCGCTCCACCTGCGCGCGTCGCTGCATGCACAACGGCTCCGCGATCTCGAAGCCGATGGTGTCAGGGGCGATCCCGTGGCTCTTCAGCGCCGATGCGACGTTGTGCGGGAAACGGTCATCTTCGAGCGTCGTAATTGACAGGTTCAGCGTGAAGCTCGTGGGCTCGAGGTTCCACGCACCGCGATTGAGGCTCAGCCAGGACAACAGTCGTTGGAGCGCGTGTGCATCGAGCGCGGCCGAGTCGCGGCTGGAATCGCGGTTGGGAGTGCGCACCTGCAGCTCGAAACGCCTGGAGCGTCCACCTGCACGCAATTTCGCGTACTGCTGCACTTCGAGAAGCAGCTGAGCATCGCTTGCAGAGAGGACGCGCGAGGCCGTTGTCGCTCCCGTTGACGCCAAGGCTCTGGACGAACCCGTGGAGTTCGCGGTCGGAGTCACCTGTACAGCCGCGTGACGCCCCGACTCATTCACCGCCGGGGCTGCGGGTGAGAGAGTCGGCACGCTGATCGGCGCAGCTTCCCGCGCGACTGGCACGTCCTCGCGCACGAACGGGGGGACTGCATGTGCAACCGGCGCAACCGGCGCAGCGGATCCAACCGAGGCGGCGGGAACACCAGGGGGCGGGGAAACAACCGGAGCGGCGGAAACCACGAGGGGCGCGGAAGCAACGGGGGCCGCAGCCACAATGGGCGCCGCAGTAACAGCGGGCGGTGCCGCCTCTCGGGCGAGGGCATGGTCGCGCAGCGACGCGGATTTGTTGAGATCAGGCACGTCCGGCGTCAGTTCAAACTCGAGAATGTCCTCGACCGCTTGCGGCGTCAGCACCTCCGCATCAGTCGCGCTGGGTCGCCCTGCGGGCGGCATCGCAGCGGCCTTCGCGGGGGCGATAGGGGCTATCGGGGCTGCGGATAGAGCAGGCGCGACCGAAGCAGGCGGCGGCGCCCCGCGCGCTGGCGCGGACTTGGGCGGGATTTTGGAAGAAGCCGCCGGGACAGGAGGCGGAGTAACCGACCGCGCAGTGTCTGGGACAAGAGCCAGGACGCCTTCCGAGCCCACCTCGAGTACAGGAACGAGGCCGGTTTCGCCCGACTTGGCGACCGCGCCGCGCAACAGCACGGCAACCTTCTGCATGACTGTGCGGATTTGCGGAGTCACGAGGCGCTCGATCACGCCGTCACCGACTGACTTGATATCCGCGAGAATCATTGCGAGCCCGACGAGGTCGCCCTTGGGCGCGCGCACCGGCAGGAAGATGGCGACGCGACCGTCCTCCAGGCCGCTCTCGTGGCAAGTCTGCGTGGTGTCCGTTGCGAGTGCTTCCATCGCTTCGAGGACGACCGTGTGCTCGTCGGGTCCGAGCGCGCCTTCGCTCAGCCACAACACGTTGGCGTCTTTGTCGAAGAGGGAAACGGAATGCAGGCGCAGCGGCGGCAGGGCCGCGCGCAATTGCCAGCCTAAGGATTCTGCGGTAACGGGCTCAGCGGCTGCAGGTGCAGCGGCGGGCGCACTGGTTGGCGGACGCACGGCCATAGCGTTCTGTGACTGCAAGGACTTCCCCGGGGCGGCGGTGAAAAAAGTTCCCCCGCGCACGGATAGGGTGGCAGTACAGAAGGGGTGGTTGCCGTGACCGTGCTCGCGTTCTTCAGCTACGTGTTTGCAATCGCCGACAGCAAACCCGCCGGGTTTGTCATATTCAACATGTCATATTCACGGCGAGCGCTCTTTTCCACTCTCGACGCAGGACGCGGCGAGTACGGCTTGCATACTCACCGCGTCTGTGCCTGTGGATTCGGCGAGCAGCGCTCGTCAGATCGCGCCGAGGAAGTCGCGCTTACCGATCTCGACGCCGTTGTGGCGCAGGATGTTGTAGGCAGTGGTGACGTGGAAATACACGTTGGGGATCGCCCACTTCTGCACGAAGGCCAGTCCCTTGAACTCGAACGTGCGATCCGGTCCGGCCGGCACCTTGATGTCGCGATCCTCGGATCCTTCGAATGCGCTCGCCGGAATTCCCTTCATGTAGTCGACCGTCCGCGCAACGCGTGCGCGCAGCTCCTCGATCGTCTTTTCATTGTCCTCGAAACGCGGCGGCTCCAGAGCGGCCAGTCGAGCGACGGAATTCTTTGCCAGGTCGCACGCGATCTGCACCTGCTTGGACAACGGGAACATGTCAGGTGCGATACGGGCGTTCACCAGCACGGAGGGATCGAACTTCTTCGCCGCGGCGTGGGCGGCTCCCTTCTCGAGCAGGACGGAGAGATTGGACAGCGCGGCAGCAAAAGTATCGACGGTCACGGCGTGCACGGAAATCTTCATGGCATTCCTTCAGTGTTCTATTCGGGGACCGGGGGGCCGGGCCGCGGGAATTCTACCCGGCCCCAGCCTGGCCCGGATGCCTCTTCAGTGAAACAATAGGAGGGTTCATTCGGGAGATTGAGCCAATATGAACGCGATCTGGGCCCCGGCGCACCTGGCTGTTCTCGCCAAGGTAGTGGATCTGAACGGCTTCTCGGCGGCGGCGCGAGCGCTCGGCGTCCCGAAGGCCGCCGTGAGCCGGGCAGTGGTCGACCTCGAAAAAGCTCTCGGAGTACGTGTCCTGGAGCGAACCACGAGACGAATTGCCCTCACGGCTGAAGGCCGCCTCGTCTACCCGCACGCCAAGCGAGTCGTGGATGAGTCCGACGCTGCGCGAGCCGTGATCGCAAAGCTCCAGGGCCCTATCGAGGGGCCGCTGCGTGTGGTCGCCGATCCGATCTATGGGCGGGTGTTGCTCACTCCGCTGGTGCCGCGCTTTCTGGAGCGCTTCCCGGACGTTCCGCTGGAGGTGGCGATGGATGGCGCCGTCGCCGGCCAGGACTGGGACGTGGCCATTCGCACGCAGCTGCCGTCCGACCACAGCCTCTCGAGCCGGCTGCTCGGCGCACCGCCTGCGCTGCTGTGCGCGACGCCGGCTTATCTGCAGCAACGCGGCGAGCCGGCGCGCCCGGAAGATCTGCGGGCGCACGACCTGCTGATGCCCGAAGCGACCGACCTTCCGGAATTTCGCTTGCGGCTCGAGCGCGGCTTGCAGCGCGCGGAAATACCGCTTGCCCCGAAACTCGCTGTCAACGATCCCGCCGTCCTGCACGCTGCCATGGCGGCCGGGCTCGGAATCGCGCTGCTGCCGGAGTTCCTGTGCCGGCAGGGGCTCGCCACGAATCGCATCGCACGGGTGCTGCCGGGCTGGACCGTGCCGCACGCTGCGGCACTGTATGCCCTCTATCCGCTCGCCCTCGAAGGCGATCCGCGTGTGCAACGCTTTGTCGAGTTCCTCGGCGCGAACATCGTGCCGGCGCTCACGCCGGCCCAAGTTACCCGCGGGTAGGATCAATTCCCACGGGTAGGTTAGCGCCGAAACCGTTACACTGCGGGATCGGCAGAAAACAGGCCCGTCACCCATGTACCGAGCACCGCTGAGGGAATTGCGATTCGTGCTGGAGGAGCTGCTGAACAGCGGCACCCTGGCGGCGTGCCCGGCTTTCGCCGACTACTCCGGCGAGCTCGCCGAGTCCGTGCTGGGCGAAGCGGCGCGCTTCGCCGAAACGGTCCTGGAGCCCTTGAACCGGACCGGCGACCAACAGGGGTCCCGCTGGACCCCGGACGGCGTAGTAACTCCGCCGGGCTTTCGCGAGGCCTACGAGCAGTTCGTGGCCGGCGGCTGGCCGCAGCTCGGGGCCAACCCCGAATTCGGTGGCCAGGCCGTTCCCCAGGTCCTCTCGACCGCGGTGCAGGAGCTGTGGGCCGCCTCCAACCTGGCGTTCAAGCTCTGTCCCATGCTGACGCATGGCGCGGTACACGCGCTCGAGCTGTGCGGCTCGCAGGAGCAGAAAGCTCGCTTCCTGCCGAGGATGATCAGCGGTGAATGGACGGGCACGATGGTGCTGACCGAGCCGCAAGCCGGCTCCGACCTCGCGCAGACTCGCACGCGCGCGGTCCCGCAGGGTGAGCACTATCGTATCTTCGGGCAGAAGATCTTCATCACCTGGGGCGACCACGACTGCACCTCCAACACCATCCACATGGTGCTGGCACGGATCGAAGGCGCCCCGTCCGGGGTCAGGGGCATCTCGCTGTTCATCGTGCCGAAATGGCTGGTCAAGGAGGATGGAACCCGCGGCGAGCGCAACGAAGTGCGCTGCGTTTCCATCGAGCACAAGCTCGGCATCCACGCCAGTCCGACTTGTGTGCTCTCCTTCGGAGACGCTGACGGCGCGGTGGGATATCTGGTGGGCGAGGCGAATCACGGCCTCGAGTACATGTTCGTGATGATGAATTCGGCGCGCCTGTCAGTCGGCCTCGAAGGTTACGCCGTGGCCGATCGGGCCTTTCAACGCGCGCTCGAATGGGCGCGAACCCGTGTGCAGGGCAGGCCCGTGGCTGCCCAGCCGGGCGCCTCGCAAAAGGCCACCATCATCGAGCATCCGGACGTGCGCCGGATGCTGCTGACCATGAAGGCCGGCACCGAGGCGGCGCGGGCGCTGGCGTTGTATGCCGCCTATCAGGTCGATCTGGGTGCGCATGCACCGGATGCGAAGCAGAAACAGGCGGCGCAGGCGCGCGCGGACCTTCTGATCCCGATCGTCAAGGGATGGTGCACGGAGCTGGGCAACGAGATTGCCGCCATCGGCGTACAGGTGCACGGCGGAATGGGGTACATCGAGGAAACCGGCGCCGCGCAGTACGTGCGCGACGTCAGGATCACGACCATCTACGAAGGCACCACCGGCATCCAATCCAACGACCTCCTGGGCCGCAAGCTGGCCCGCGATCGCGGCGCGGCCATGGCCGCGCTCATTGCTGACATGGCCTCCGAGCTGCAGGGACTCGGTGCCGGCAATGCGGCGACGGGCGCCACCCGCACCGCGGCGCTGGAAGCGGTCGGGCTGCTCCGGGAGGCGACACAATCCTTGCTCGCCAGTCTCGCTTCGCGGCCGGAGCTGGCACTGGCCGTGTCAGTGCCGTATCTGAAGTTGTGCGGGTTTGTGACCGGCGGCTGGCTGATGGCCAGGTCTTCCGCCATCGCGGCGCCGCAGCTGACAGGACCGGACGCGGAGTTTTACTCGGCGAAGGTGCGTACGGCGCTGTTCTATGCGCAGCAGATGCTTCCTAACGCACTGCTGCTTGCACGTGTCGTGCAGCACGGCGCCGCGAGTGTCACAGAGACCGACTCAAGGCTCCTCTGAACGGCGGCCCCGTTGAACGGCGGGCTCGCTCTCATCCGTCCCCGGCCGCGCGGCACCTCGTCCTTTGCGCCCGGGCGGGTCGAGACGCTTCTCCACCTTGATCAGCAGCCCCAGCACGATGAGCGTCAATGCGAGCACGATGAGCGCCGTGAGGACGCGTCCCAGACCGGCGGCAATGCTCGTGGCCGCCGTCATCCAGATCCCCGCTGCTGTCGTGAGTCCGCGGATCTCCTGATCGGCAGTGAGCTTGAGGATCGCGCCGCCGCCGAGGAAGCCGATGCCGGTGACGATCCCTTGAATGATGCGCGACAGGTCCGACGGGCTCATGCCCGACTCGGACCCGGAGATCACCAGGAGCGCCGAGCCCAACGCGACCAGAATGTGAGTACGGAAGCCGGCGGCGTGATGGGTGATCTGGCGCTGCAGCCCGACGGCGGCGCCGACGAACAACGCAGTCAGCAGCCGCACTCCGATGCGCAGCATCTCCGCACCGTCGGGCATCGTTCCGATGACGTTTTGCCAGGTCGCCGCCAATGTGGTTGCCCCCCGCTTGGCCTGTGCCGCGCATTGTAGCAGCCCGCTTGTCGAGTGCAGACGCGGATCCTGACGGAACCAGACAATAGTGGCTCCGCTCATTTACGCCTGGACTTTCCCCTGCGTACGACCCGCCGCGAGGAGCCGCCTCGCGGCACGCGGCCCGCTGCCTTCCCCCGCGAGCGGGCGGGGCTCGACGCTCGCCTGCCCTCCGCTGCCCGGCGCGCCGCTGCGCGGCTCGCAGCCGGCACGCGCAGCTTCAACTGCGGCGGCTCATTCAGATTCTGCAGAAACACGCGCCGCTCCTCCGGCTCCATTCCCGCCCAGTCGACTTTCTCGGCGTGAGTCAGGCGCAACTGCGAGTCGCGGACGAATGCCTCCGCCCGGCTCCTGCTCGTCCAGCGCGTCGGCAGGCGCCGCGTCTTTCCCTTGCGCAGCAGGTCGACGACGGCGGCAGCGACGACGGGATCGCGGGTGAGATCGCTGTGCGCCGCGCGGGCGTAGTGCGTGAGTGCCCCGGGAAGCTCGGCGCTTACTGAGGGCACGGTGCCGTCGCCTCTGCGGGTGATCATGTACTCAAACTCATCGTTGCGCCGGGCAACGGCGGTCACCGTCTCATGGCCTACACCGACGATTGTAGTGAATCGCTCGTCCGGCGGTGCAAGCGAATCCCTCACCGACTTCGTCGTGGCCAACAGCGTAGTGTTGGGTCGCGGATCCACTTCGGGCCACTCGCGCGGGTCGAACAGATCAGGTCCACCGTTACGGCCGGCGCAGGGCAACATGTGATAGAGGCTGGGGAATGTCGTGAACACCTCCGCTGCCATCGTTTCGGCAGAGCTGTTCCGGACGAGGCGCGCAATCTTGCGAACCACGGCGTAGGTGCCGCGCAGCGCTTGCACAGGTGCAAAGGAGCCGAAATTCGGCGTCCCCATCAGCACGACTCGCTTCACCTTTTCCATACCTGGCAGGGCGAGTGCGGCTCGACTCACCAAGCCGCCCATGCTGTGTGCCACGATCATCACCGAGCTCGCTGCGTCGGCGAGCACGCGCTCGGCGAGCGCCCGCCCCAACTCATCGACGCCGAGCCGCCAGTCGTAGTCGAAGAAGGCCGCCGAGAATCCAGCCGCTCGCAGGTGCAATTTGACGCGCAGATAGGAATACAACACGACGCCCAGCGAGATGACCGGCGCGGTGCCGGGAAGCCGCAACGAGGAGAGGCGTCCCAGCTCGATGTCGATGGGGTCGACCCACAAGACATCGTGAGGAAGCGGGGCCGGGCGCCTCATCCCAAGCTGCGACCCCATGATCCCCGGCACCACGAGCACCCGGGTGTCGGACGTATTGGAGGTGCTTGCGGCCTTGTGCGCCAGCCGTGCCAGCTCCGTATGCTCCTGCACGCCGAAATAGGCTATCAGCTCGCGTTGATGCTCACCCGTCGCCAGCAGACGCTCGACTTCAGTGTCATTCCATGCAAAACGGTCGTACGGAGTGACGTGGTCCGACGGCAGGTCCGGCCGGCCCGAGCTGCCCGTTCTCACTGGGCATTCAACGGGCGCACGAGCGCCTCGACTTGCACGGAGGTGCCGTCAGAGAGTCGCAGAACCAGCGGTACCGAAGCGCCCGGAGCGAGCGGCTTGGTGAGGGAATGCAACATGATGTGCAGGCCCTCAGGCTCGAGCTTCACTGTCGCGCTCGGGGGAATGACCAGCTGCTCGTGGGGGCGCATCCGGGAGATGCCGCCTTTGAGCGTCGTTTCGTGAATCATGGCCATGCCGGCGACGGAGCAGTCGACACTGACGACCGTCACTGCTTTCTTGCCCACGTTGCGCAGGGTGAGATACGCCGCTGCGACGTCAGATCCCGGGGTCACCCTGGCCCACGCATCTGTGACAACCAGGTCGGAGTGCTGTGCCCACACGCTCGCAACGTAAGCAAGGGCAAAGCACATCAGCGCCAGTGTCGGAAGCAGCGAGCGGCCAGAGCTCAAACGGCCATGGTCCAAACGACGATAGTTCAAACGGCGATCCTCGGTGAAGTCGCAATTATGCCAGAGGCCGGTGCGCCCACCTGCCCAGCGCCTTTCCGTTTCACTTCGCATGTTCCGAGATGGCCTTGCACACCGCTTGAATCGCGGGAATGCGGGCGCTCGACTTGCGCCAAATGGCGCCCACGTGTCGCACCGGTGACGGCCGCGTGAAAGGCCGGATCGCGACGCCGCGTGCGTGGCCATAAGCTCCGCGCGTCGCCAACTCAGGCAGCAGCGTAATGCCGGCGCCCGACGCAACCATCTGACGCAGCGTTTCCAGGCTGGTGGCGCGAAAGTCCTGTTTCTCGCTCGGCCCGATGCGGCTGCAGACCTCCAGCGCCTGGTCCCGCAGGCAATGGCCATCTTCCAGCAAGAGTAGCGTCTCGCCCTGCAGGTCATCGACGCGGATCGACTCGCGCCTGGCCAGGCGATGATGCTCAGGCATCGCCACCGTGAAAGGCTCGGCGAACAACTCCCGGGACTCCATCCCCTCCATTTCCACGGGCAGCGCGAGAATCCCCAGGTCGATCTCGCCAAGCTGCAGCTTCTCGAGCATCGGGGCGGTTTGGTACTCATAGAGGCGCAGCTCCAGCCGCGGCAATGCTTTGCGAATGGGCTGCGACACTCGCGGCAGCAGGTAGGGCCCGACGGTCGGCAGGAGGGCGATGCGCAACGTTCCGGCCAGAGGGTCTCGATGGGAGCGGGCGAGCGTCACGACCTCATCGCTGGCTTCCAGAATCCGGCGTGCTCGCGAGACGATCTGCTCGCCGGCATCGGTGAGGGAGACATGGCCCGGCTGGCGCTCGATGAGCTGCACTCCGAGGTACTGCTCGAGCTTCTTCAACTGCGCGGACAGCGTCGGCTGGCTGACGAAGCAGCGCTCCGCGGCGCGCCCGAAATGCCGCGCGTCCGCCACCGCGACCAGGTAGCGCAGATCCTTCAGCTTGATGTCCGCCAGGGGCATGTCCTTCCGATATATGGCCTCTATCGAGATTATAAAATCAATTGATTGGCCACCCATAGCCCCCGCGCCGCATCATGCTCCCACACCACCGGGCCATCGGCCCTGCCTAGCACGAGGAGCATCAGCACCATGATCGGTATCGGTAAACAGTTTCCGCGGTTCGAGCTCAAGGGCACCGTCTCGAGCGATCTGAACCATGCCTTCCAGACCTTCACCCACGACAGCTTCCCGGGCAAGTGGACCGTCGTGTTCTTCTGGCCGAAAGACTTCACCTTCGTCTGTCCGACGGAAATCGCCGCCTTCGGCAAGCTCAATCGCGAGTTCCAGGCGCGCGATGCGCAGATCCTCGGAGTGAGCATCGACAGTGAGTTCGTTCACCTGGCCTGGCGCCAGGCGAAGGAGGAGCTGCAGAGCCTGCCGTTCCCCATGCTCGCCGACATCAAGCGCGAGCTCTCCAGCAGCCTCGGCATCCTCGATCCGAGTGAAGGAGTCGCCCAGCGCGCCACCTTCATCGTCGATCCGCAGGGGGTCGTTCGCTTCGTCTACGTCACCGACCTGAACGTCGGTCGCAGCCCGGAAGAGGTCCTGCGCGTGCTCGATGCACTGCAGACCGACGAGCTGTGCCCGTGCAACTGGCAGAAGGGCGAAGAAACCCTGAAGGCGGCCTGAGATGACCACTCTGGATACCCTCCGCGACTCCATTCCCGACTACGCGCGGGATTTGAGTCTGAACCTCGGCTCGGTCCTGGCGCCCACGGGGGCGCCAGGCCTCACCCAGACGCAGATCTGGGCGGTCGCGCTGGCATCCGCTGTTGCCTCCCGCAATGTCGCTTTCACACGGGACATCGAATCCCTGGCCGCGGCGCATCTGGACGCGGCGTACGTGAAAGCCGCCCGCTCCGCGGCGGCGATCATGGGGATGAACAACGTCTACTACCGCTTTCTGCACCTCGTTGGAGATGCGGAGTACGCCCAGCTGCCCGCGCGCTTGCGCATGAACGTCATCGGCAACCCCGGCACACCCAAGGCGGATTTCGAGCTGCTGTCGCTGGCCGTGTCAGCCATCAACGGCTGCGGCATGTGCATCGAGTCGCACGAGAAGCAGTTGCGACAGCACGGCTTCACCCGCGAGGCAGTGCAGAGTGCCGTGAGAATCGCCGCCACCGTGCATGCTGTGGCGCGCGTCCTGGAGAGCGATGTAGCCGCTCAAGTAGAGGTCAGGGCGGCCTGAGGGCAGAACGCCCCCGGGCGAGGGCTCATGCCGGGTGCCCGGGAGGCTCAGGCGCGCATCAGTCCCCCCACGGCCGTTGCCGAGGTCGGCAGAATCGGCAGAAAGCGGATCTCGCCGCCGGCGCCTACACTACGCCCCCGATGACGCGCGCACTTAGCCTTTTGATCCTGTTCGCCTGCCTTTGGTCTGTGGCCGATGCCTCGGTCACGGTCACGGACGACACCGGCGCGCACATCGTGCTACCCGCGGCGGCCACGCGGATCGTGAGCCTCACTCCTGGAGCAACGGAGATGCTGTTCGCGGCGGGGGCCGGCGCAAAGATCGTCGCCACCGTCGAATACTCCGACGAGCCGCCCGCGGCCAAGAGCGTCGCGCGCATCGGCGATGCCACCGCCATCGACATCGAACGGCTCATCGCACTGCACCCCGATGTCGTCGTCATCTGGCCGGGCGGCAGCAACGCGGCGCAGATCGAGAAAGTCTTGCGGCTCGGCATTCCGCTTTATCGGCAGGAAGTCGACGTACTGGAGGATCTGCCGAAGTCCGTTCGTCGGCTTGGTGCGCTCGCCGGGACTTCAGCGGTTGCGGATCGCAACGCGCAGGCGCTCGAGCTGCGACTCAATAACCTCAAGCGTGAATACGCCGGCAGCCGGCACCTCACCGTACTGATCCAGGCCTGGAACCGGCCGATCTACACCGTGGGTGGGACGCAGCTCATGAGCGATGCGTTGCGCATCTGCGGTGCGCAGAACGTGTTTGGTGACCTCCAGACTCCCGGCCCTGCTGTCGACGTAGAAGCGGTGATTGCACGCAATCCCGATGTCATCCTGGCTGCGGCGCCCGCCGGTGAGGCCAATACATGGCTCGCCGACTGGCGGCGCTTTCCGGATTTGAAGGCCGTCAAGGGCGGGCGGCTGATTCCGTTCGAGGTGAATAGCTTCAGCCGGTTGGGGCCTAGCGTGGTGGATGCGACTGAGCAGCTTTGCAGGGTGTTGGCGAAGGTGCGGTAGGGCGTCGCGCGGTGCGGGCGAAGTGTTGTTGATCGGCGTCACGGGGACGGGCGCCCGTCGTCGGTTGGAGGGGCTGGAGGCTGTGCGTCTGCTGGGGTGCAGAGGTGGTGACGTTTATCCTTTGTGGCAGACGTCGGGTACCCGCGCACGGGCTACCGCGCCTGCCAGATGCGCCGTCGCGAGATTTGGGTTCATCACGTGGGCAGGCGCGCTAACGCCCGTCGCGCGGCGCCCGTCACGTGCCGCCGAGCAACAGCACTTCGCCCGCACCGCGCGACCACTTACACGTGCTGCGCGCGTGAGCGGTGGGCGCGCGAGCTGAGCGACTGAGCGCTGCGCATGATCTCGGCTACGAGCTCTACCGGGAGACGACGTACCTGTCCAATGCTCTGGGTCAGCGCGTTCGCAAGGTGACCCCGAGCTCAATCGTCAACTTCGCGTACGATGAGGCCGGGCACTTGATCGGCGAGTACGATGGGACGGGGAATCTCATCCTGGCGGAATCAATCCGTACGTTTACGTCTACGACAATCCGGTGAGCGATTGGGACTCAACGGGGCTGGCTCCGTCCGGTGGTCCATATCATCCGCCCGAGGGCGGGATAGGCAGCGAGCGGGCCTCAGGGCCAAAGTGGCCTGGCCCATGCCTGCCAGCCGCTACCCCTTGCTCTCCAGATCGGCGGTGAAGCCGATGCCGCGGCGCTTGGCCGGGGGCGGGTCCATCAGGGCGCGGATCGCCTCGTAGACCTCTTTGAACTGGCGCTGAGTCTTCAAGTCCAGCGCGACGAGGGAGCGTTCCAGGGACTGGAGCTTGCGTGCGAGGTCCTTGTTCGAGGCGAGGATCTCCCGCAGCTGCACGAAGGCGCGCACGACGTAGACGCCCATCGCCACGGCGCGGGGGAGCTGAGGACGTTGGCGGCCTGGATGGCGCCGTGCTCGGTGAAAGCATAGGGGCGGTACTTGATGTTCTGGCCGCGGCCGCCCTTCAAGGTCGCAAACTGCGACCTTGAAAGCTCCGCCTCCTCCGGGCTCAGCTGGAACATGAAATCCTCGGGGAAGCGTTCGGCGTTGCGCTTGACCTGCTCGTTGAGGCGCTTGGTGCTGACGCCGTAGATGGCGGCGAGCTCGCGATCGAGGATGACGCGCTGGCCACGCAAAACCAGAATCGCACGGGTGATGCGCTCGAGGGGCACGAGCCCGGTCCCGGTGTTCATGGGGGTCGACTTCTTAGCGGCCGGCCTGGCTCAGCACGCCATCGAGCATCTGCAGGACGAGCTTCTGCTGAATCTGCGGCACGGGGCCGCGCTTGCGTGAACTCGGTGAGAGCGGCTCCCGGATCAGCTCTTCGATGGACACTGCGAGGGTGCGCGCCAGGGTTGGCAGTGCCGAGACCGGCACGCGCCGGCGGCCGGCCTCATAGGAGTTAATGGTCTGCTGCGAGACCCCGAGCGCCTCGGCCAGATCGACCTGGGTGATGCTCTGTGCCTTGCGCAGTTCGGCGATGCGAGCCCCGAGCTGCACGAAGAAGGCACGCTCATCAGAGGAAATGGCCACGATCTGAAGGGGTGGGCCGCTGAGAATGGTCATAGCCTAAGTGAGCCTTTGCGGATCGAGGTTGTCTATACTCCGAAACGAAGTATACAACTACAGGCGAGACTATGACCCCGCCAGCGGGCGCTACGTTGAGAGCGACCCGATAGGGCTTCGGGGCGGCAGTTATTCGACGTACGCCTACGCTGGGGGCAACCCGATATCCATCATCGATCCGCTGGGCTTGGAGATAGGTATTGCTGCGCATGCGGAGTACGAGCGGATGCTCGACGCGCATGCGGGCAGTGTCAGGGAAGCGATCGGTTTGAGGTGACAATCCCTCACGATACGGCGTGCACCAGCTGGGATACAACGTGCCACTTGGCCATGCAAGCAGCGGGACTGTCGCACCCGCCGACCCATAAGTACTACTCCAACTCATGTCTGTTGAAAGCCGGGGTTCTAATAAAGCCGGCTGGGAGACGGAGATCTCGCTGCGGCCCCTGGCGGAGGCGCGTGGCGTGGACTTGAAGCGCCACGGAGCGGACCTGCTCGGGCACTGCCCGTTCCACGAGGACCGCACGCCATCGCGGGTCATCACGCCGGCCAAGAACCTCTGGCACTGCTTAGGTGCCTGTCAGGCCGGCGGCACGGTGATCGACTGGGTGATGAGAGCGGAAGGG
>DATNEN010000015.1:0-6297 GCA_035552975.1 Steroidobacteraceae bacterium | reverse complement strand
CTACATCCGCGGTGAGTTCCTCGGCGAGCCCGTGCCGCGCTTCGAGGCGGCCCTGAAAGAGGCCTACGAAGCCGGCCTGCTCGGCAAGAACCTGATGGGCTCCGGCGTGGACATGGACATCTACACCTTCGTCGGCGCCGGTGCGTACATCTGCGGCGAGGAGACGGCGCTGCTGGACTCCCTCGAGGGCAAGCCCGGCAAGCCGCGCTTCAAGCCGCCGTTTCCGGCCAACTTCGGCCTGTACGGCGCGCCCACGACCATCAACAACACCCAGAGCTTCGCCTCGGTGCCGAGCATCCTGCGCAAGGGGCCGCAGTGGTTCGCGGAGCTGGGGCCGAAGAATTCCGGCGGCACCGTGATCTTCTCGGTGTCCGGTCACGTGCAGAAGGCGGGCAACTTCGAGACTCCGCTGGGCATTCCGTTCAAGGATCTGCTGGAGCTGGCCGGGGGCGTGCGCGCGGGCCACAAGCTCAAAGCCGTCATTCCCGGTGGCGTGTCGGTACCGGTGATGCCGGGCGAGAAGATGCTCACGCTCAACATGGACTATGACTCCCTCAAAGCCGCGGGTTCCGCCATCGGCTCGGCCGCCGTCATCGTGATGGATGAGACGACCTGCATGGTGCGCGTGCTGGAGCGCATCTCGCGGTTCTTCATGTCCGAGTCCTGCGGCCAGTGCACGCCCTGCCGCGAGGGCACGGGGTGGATGAACCGGCTGGTGAAACGAGTGCTGGCCGGTCAGGCGCGCCGCGAGGAGCTCGGACTGCTGCTGGATGTGGCCAATCGCATCGAAGGCCACACCATCTGCGCCCTGGGAGATGCCTCCGCGTGGCCGGTGCAGAGCTTCCTCAAGCACTACCGGCATGAATTCGAGTACATGATCGATCACGGTGGCCGCAGCATCGTGCAGGAACAGCTTGGAGCGCAGGCGGCCTGATATGGCAGACGAATTCGTCAACGTCGAAGTCAACGGTGTCCCGGTCAAGGCGCCCAAGGGCGAGATGATCATTCGCGTCACCGACGCGCACGGCGCGTATGTGCCGCGCTTCTGTTACCACGACAAGCTGTCCATCGCCGCCAACTGCCGCATGTGCCTGGTGGAAGTGGAGAAGGCGCCAAAGCCGCTTCCGGCTTGCGCCACGCCCGTGGCCGAGGGGATGAAGATCTTCACGAAGTCCCCGCGTGCCATCGGCGCGCAGCGGGCGACGATGGAGTTCCTCCTCATCAATCACCCGCTTGATTGTCCGATCTGCGATCAGGGCGGGGAGTGCGAGCTGCAGGACCTCGCAGTGGGCTTCGGCCGCGACATCTCGCGCTATCACGAGCGCAAGCGCTCGGTGCAGGATGAGAACCTCGGGCCTCTGATCGCCACCGACATGACGCGTTGCATCCATTGCACGCGCTGCATCCGCTTCACCGACGAGATCGCCGGCATCCAGGAACTGGGGATGATCGGCCGCGGCGAGCAGATGAAAGTGCGCACCTACATCGAGCAGACGGTCAATCACGAGCTGTCGGGAAACGTCATCGACCTGTGCCCGGTGGGCGCGCTCGTCTCCAAGCCGTACCGCTTCAGCGCACGCGCCTGGGAAATGGCTTCGATTCCGCTGATCTCCCCGCACGACGGGGTGGGCACCAACACGTTCGGTCACGTCCTGCGTGGCAAGCTGATGCGCATCGTGCCGCGCGAGAACGAGTCCATCAACGAGACCTGGATCGCCGACCGCGATCGTTTCAGCTACGAAGCGGTCTACAGCGCGGACCGAATCCAGCGCCCGATGCTGCGCGAGGGCAACGAGTGGGTCGAGACCGACTGGGAGACGGCGCTGGCGAAGGTCGCCACCGGTCTGCGCTCGCGTGCGTCGCTGATGGGTGTGCTCGCAAGCAGCACGAGCACCCTGGAAGAGCTGTACCTCCTCGGCCGGCTCGCGCGCGCGCTCGGCACCAGCAATATCGATCATCGCCTGCGGCAGCGAGACTTCCGCGATCAGGGCGCTGATCCTGTATTTCCCAGCCTGGGAATGCGCATCGCGGACGTTCAGCAGCTGGATTCCCTGCTCGTCATCGGATCGCATCTGCGGCACGAGGTGCCGATCCTCGCCCACCGCGTACGCAAGGCGGCTCGCACGGGAGCGAAGGTCGCATTGTTGAATCCGGCCCATTTCCCCTATCTGTTCCCCGTGGCCGCCGAGCTGGTGTCTCGACCGGCCCGGCAGGTCGCCGATCTCGCCGCGATCGTTGCCGCCGCCGCCGAGGTTGCGGGCAAGCCGATTCCGGAGCACCTGGCGGGCGCCACACGCGACGCGCGCATTGAGGACTCCCATAGAGCCATCGCTACGGCGCTGGCTAGCGGGACGAAGCGGGCGGTGTGGCTTGGCGCCCTTGCCGCGCGTCATCCGTCCTACGCCGACCTGCGGTCGCTCGCGGCGGCCCTTGCTGAGATCACCGGCGCTTCGTTCGGTCAGCTGGCTGAGGGTGGCAATGCGGCCGGTGCCTACCTGGCGGGCGCGATCCCGCATCGGGAGGCCGGCGGCAAGGCAGTGTCCCAACCGGGACTTTCCGCCCCCGACATGTTGCGCATCCCGCAGAAGGCGTACGTGCTCTTTGGTGGGGTGGAGCCGTGGAGCGAGGGCAACACGGAAGCGGCGAAGACGCTGTCGAAGGCGGAGCTCGTCGTGGCGATCACCCCGTTCGCGAGCGAGCAGCTGCGGCAGGTGGCGCACGTGCTGCTCCCGATCGGCACGTTTGCGGAGACCTCCGGCAGCTACGTCAATCTCGAGGGCGTGTGGCAGAGCCAGACCGGCGCAGCACAACCGGTAGGGGAGTCGCGACCGGGTTGGAAGGTCCTGCGTGTGCTGGGCAACCTGCTCGATCTGGGGGGCTTCGACTATATGTCCTCGGACGCCGTGCGGGACGAGCTGCGCGGACTGTGGGCGGATGACGTCTCGCCTCCGGGAGCCGGATACAAGGGCAATCACCGCGTGTCGCTTTCGAGCGGTGAAGCCGCGGTCATCGATATCGGCCTCTACCAGAGCGACGCTCTGGTGCGGCGCGCTCCCTCTTTGCAGAAGACTCGCGACGGCCGCGCGCCGAACGTGACGTATTGAAGGTAAGGACTTCGATCGCGTGCTCAACACCCTAACAAGCGATTGGCAAGCGCTCCCGGACATAGTCCGCACGGCGCTGATCTCCACCGCCTGGATCATCGCGATTACCATCGGACCGATTCTGTGCGTGGCCTACCTGACGCTCTGGGAGCGCAAGGTTCTGGGCTACATGCAGCTGCGCAAGGGCCCGAACCGCGTGCGCATCTTCGGCCTGTTCCCCGGCTGGGGGCAGCCGTTCGCGGACGTGTTCAAGCTGCTGACCAAGGAGCTGGTCATCCCTTCGCGGGCGAACGGTTTTCTGTTCCGTCTCGCGCCCATGATCGGGCTGATTGTCGCGTTCGCGGCCTGGGCCGTCATTCCGGTGTCACCCACGGTCGTGGTGTCCCACGCCGACGCGGGGCTGCTGTACCTGCTGTCGCTGACCTCGATGGGTGTGTATGGCGTGATCATCGCCGGGTGGGCCTCCAACTCGAAGTACGCGTTCCTGGGGGCGATGCGCTCCGCCGCCCAGATGGTCGCGTACGAGATCGCGATGGGATTTGCACTCGTCGGCGTACTGATGGCTTCGCGCAGCCTGAACCTCGGCACCATCGTGCAGCAGCAGCACGGCGGCTGGTTCTCCTGGAACTGGTTCTGGCTGTTTCCTCTGTTCATCGTCTACTTCATCTCCGGCGTCGCCGAGACCAATCGGGCGCCCTTCGACGTCGCGGAAGGCGAATCGGAGATCGTCGCCGGCTTCCACGTCGAGTACGCCGGCATCGGCTTCGCGCTGTTCTTCCTCGCTGAATACGCGAACATGATCCTGATCTCCGCGCTCACCGCGGTGCTGTTCTTCGGCGGATGGCTGTCGCCGTTCGACGGCCATCTGGGTGACTCGTGGATCGCCCAGCCGAGCTTCGCCTGGCTGTTCATCAAGGTGTTCATCTTCCTGTTTCTGTTCCTGTGGTTCCGCGCGACTTTCCCGCGCTACCGCTACGACCAGATCATGCGACTGGGCTGGAAGGCGCTGATTCCTGTGACGATCGTGTGGATCGGTGTCGAGATGGTCCTGTCGGCCTACAAGATCGGCCCCTGGTCCCACTGAAGACGAGAGACATGGCCGTAAATCTACTCAAGACGTTCCTGTTGCCGGATCTCCTGAAGGGGATGCTGGTGACCTGGCGCATGTTCCGCAGCACCAAGTACACCGTGAACTATCCGGAGGAGAAGACGCCGCAATCGCCGCGCTTCCGCGGACTGCATGCGCTGCGCCGGTATCCGAACGGCCAGGAGCGCTGCATCGCCTGCAAGCTGTGCGAGGCCGTGTGCCCGGCGGTCTGCATCACCATCGACTCGGATGTGGCGCCGGACGGTACGCGCCGCACGACCCGCTACGATATCGATCTGTTCAAGTGCATCTACTGCGGCTTCTGCGAAGAAGCCTGCCCGGTCGATGCCGTCGTGCTCACCCGCATCCACGAGTACCACATGGAGCATCGGGGGGAGAACATCATGAGCAAGGACAAGCTGCTCGCGGTGGGTGAGCGCTACGAGGCGATGATTGCGACCGACAAGGCGGCCGATGCGCCGTACCGGTAACCGAACAATGCCGCTGGGGCCGCAGGCAGGTCCGGCCCTGAGGGAAGCGAACCGTGCTGGTTGAGATCCTTTTCTACATCTTCTCGACGATCCTGGTGTGCGCCGCGCTCGGGATGATCGTCGCGCGCAACACGGTGTATTCCGCACTGTCGCTGGTGCTGTGCTTCGTGACATCCGCGGCGATCTGGCTGCTCGTGCAGGCGGAGTTCCTGGCGATCATCCTGGTGCTCGTGTACGTCGGCGCGGTCATGGTGCTGTTCCTGTTCGTGGTCATGATGCTCGATGTGAACGTGGAGGAGCTGCGCGAGGGATTCGTGCGCTACAAATGGCTCGGGCTCGTGACCGCCGCCGCCGTTATCGTCGAGATCGTCGGCGTCGTGTGGGCTCGCTCGCTCGGGGTGGATATCAGCAAGGTGCCCGTACCGGTAGGCGCGGACTTCAGCAACACCCGTGAGCTCGGTCTCGTCCTGTATACCAAGTACGCCTATCCGTTCGAGCTCGCCGCAGTCCTGCTGCTGGTCGCCATCGTGGCCGCCATTGCGCTCACCATGCGGCGCCGGCCGGGCCTGAAGGTGCAGGACATCAATCGTCAGGTGGCCACGCGGGCCCAGGACCGCTTGCGGATCATCAAGATGGATGCGGAGAAGCGCCCATGATCACTCTGGGACAGATGCTGACGCTTTCGGGCGTGCTGTTCGCCCTGGCGGTCGCCGGCATCTTTCTGAACCGCAAGAACGTGATCCTGCTGTTGATGTGCGTCGAGCTGCTGCTGCTGGCGGCGAACTTCAACTTCATCGCCTTTTCGCGCTTCCTCGGCGACATCAATGGCCAGGTTTTCGTCTTTTTCGTGCTCACGGTGGCGGCGGCCGAATCGGCCATCGGGCTCGCCATCCTGGTCGTGCTGTTCCGCGAACGGCGCAGCATCAACGTCCAAGACATGAACACGCTGAAGGGCTGATCGAGCGATGAATCCGACCGTGCTCCTCGCCATTCCCATGGCGCCGCTGCTCGCCGCCGCGGTGGCCGGCCTGTTCGGCAAATACATCGGCCGCGCCGGCGCGCACACGATCACCATCCTGTGCGTCGGGGTGTCGTGCGCGCTTTCGGTGCATGTCCTCATTCAGCTGCTCCACGGCGCGCCGAACTATGACGCGCCGGTCTACACCTGGGCGCTGACCGACGGCGTGCACATGGACATCGGCTTCCTCGTCGACCGCCTGAGCGCGTTGATGATGGTCGTGGTGACGTTCGTGTCCCTGTGCGTGCACGTCTATACGATCGGCTACATGGCCGATGACCCCGGCTACACGCGCTTCTTCAGCTACATCTCGCTGTTCACCTTCTCGATGCTCATGCTCGTGATGTCGAACAACTTCATGCAGCTGTTCTTCGGGTGGGAAGCGGTCGGCGTGGTGTCCTACCTGCTGATCGGGTTCTGGTACACCCGCCCCAGCGCCACTTTCGCGAGCCTCAAGGCCTTCCTGGTCAACCGCATCGGCGATTTCGGCTTCGTGCTCGGCATCGCCGGCGTCGTCTACTACACCAATTCGCTGCTGTATGCGGACGCCTTCGCCGCGGCTCCCAAGCTGGCGCACGCGATGCTGCCCATCAGTGC
>DATNEN010000014.1:0-3412 GCA_035552975.1 Steroidobacteraceae bacterium | reverse complement strand
TTTCGCGGAACGTACTCCCGCGACGTACGGGCGGCCGACATGTCAGAGCGGTACAA
Source organism: Steroidobacteraceae bacterium (assembly GCA_035552975.1). Classification (GTDB taxonomy): domain Bacteria; phylum Pseudomonadota; class Gammaproteobacteria; order Steroidobacterales; family Steroidobacteraceae; genus 13-2-20CM-66-19. The sequence goes on along the minus strand of DATNEN010000014.1, from coordinate 3,356 downwards.
CGCGGCCGGCGCCGGCGCCAGTGTCATGGACCCGTTCCAGAACAACAAGCAGACTGTTTTCAGCGAAATCGTCGGCGGCAACCCTACGGTGCAGCCGGAGAAGGCCGATACCTATAGTGCGGGCGTGGTTGTGCAGCCCACGTTCGTGCGCGGACTCTCGATGTCGGTCGACTGGTACTCGATCAACGTCAAGGATGCCATCGCCAGGCTCGGGGCCCAGAACATCGTCAATCAGTGCCATGCGGGAGCGACGCAGCTGTGCGCGCAGATCACCCGGGATCCCGTGACCGGCGATATCGTCGGCATGAAGGACGTCTTCCTGAATATCAACGCGTTGAAGATTGTGGGCACCGACGTGGAAGCCGACTACCAGACATCCGTCGGCGCGGGGCGCTCGCTGACCTTCCGCCTGCTCGGTGGCTATCTTGACCAGTATGCGCTCGCCAACCTCGGCGCTCCCGTACAGCAGCAAGCCGGTACGACCGGCAACCTCCCCTTGCCACGAGTGCAGCTCAATCTCGGCGTGAACTACGCTCAGGGGCCCTACTCGGTGTTTCTCAATGAGCGCTTCATCAGCTCTGGCAAACGGGAATGGAACGACAACGAACCCGGGTTCCCGTTCAACGGCCAGGTCATCAACGACGATCACATCGCTTCCGCGCTCTACACGGACCTGAACCTCGCCTACACCATGACGGCCAAGAGCAACGGCGAGTGGCAGGTCTATCTGAACGTCGCGAACCTGCTCAATCGGGCCCCGCCGCGGGTCCCGATCTTCTCCGGGTTCGGCGGAACAACCGATACGAACCGCGCGCTGTTCGACGTTCTCGGACGGCGGTTCGTCCTGGGCGTCAAGTTCAGCTTCTAAGGGCGGCGGTACGCAGCGGCGCGGCACTCGCGGGGCTTGCGCCCGCGGGCGTCGCTGGCCTCGGCAGGCAAACCGGTCAGGCCGATGGCTGCCGGGCGGCCAGTCGAGCACCGCGGGGGCGGTGTGTTACCCGGCAGGGGCGGGAGGGTTCACGGACAGGCGGTAACGGGTGCGACGCTGCTGCCACTTCGAATGACACCAGGCCGGTACGAACAGGCTGGCCGTGAGCGCCACGCCGAGCGCGTCATGAGCCCACGGGCCACGGGCGGCGGACCGCCAGATGAGCGGCGCAGCGAGATAAATCGCGACGACGTGGAACGAGAACACCTGAATCGAATGCCGGCCCAGAAACGCCAGCGCCGGCCAACGAAAGACACGCGGGACGTGGGCGGCCAGGCAATACACGAGGTAGGAGAACGCCAGGAAGTTGACGAGATAGGCGGCGCCGTAGTTCTGCTTGGAGGCCAGCCAGCCGTCGGTACCGAAAATCGCCGGCCAGGGCAGCCACTGCCAACGCATCGTGAGACCCAACACACAGATCATCAGGCACAGCGCCACGAGCGCAGGCCGTGCCGCGACGAGCTGCCTGCGCCGATAGAGTTGCAGATGCCCGAAGTACAGCCCGGAGAAGAACACCAACTGCCAGGCGAAGGGATTGAAGTCTCCCTGGAAAAATCCGAAGTGCCCTGCATCGTCCGCAATGCGCCCGAGACCGATCTGTGCGAGTACCCAGATGCCGAGGCTGACCAATAGCATGGCAAGCCCTCGGCCCCGGCGCAGCGCCAGCAATGCGCCCGGCATGAACAGCACGAACAGTCCGTACATCGGCAGGATATCGAACAGGTTGGGCTGATAGCCCCAGACGGCGAACCACCCGAGAGCGCGCGCTGCATCTGCCGCGGACGGCCCGACCGCGAAGTGGAAATACGCGTTGACTCGCGGCGCTACGACTACGAGTGCGAGCAGCCCCAGGAATGCGAGGACATGGTACGCGTGGATGTAGAAGGCACGCCGCAAGCACCGCTGCGTGATCGCGGCGGCGCCCTGCTCCGCGGTGCGACTGTAGACTGCGCCGGCAACCAGCCCCGACAGAAACACAAAGCCCGCTGCAGGTGAGACACGCCCGAAGCACTCATAAAAGAGCAAGGCAGCAGGACAATGAACATGAACCATCGTGATCTCGGCGAGCATGAGACCCCGGAGGCTGTCGATCCGGATGTCCCGCAGAAGCGCAGGCGCTGCAACGCGCGCACCGCGATAGTCACGCAGCGGCTCCGCGTCCGCAGCACTGTGCCGCACGACAGTCTCGGTGCTGAGTACTGACATACCTCGACCGGTTCTTGTTGCTGATCAGGGACTCGCCGGCCGTTACAGGCCCTCGCCGGGCGAGTCCATGGGTTCCGCTCGCGAGCAAGATCGGTGCCCAATGAAGGCCGTCGTCACCCGTTGGCGACAGGTTGGCAGCCGATTGCACGCCATTGTTATTTGTTTTACTATACAAAACAAATGAAGCGGGAAGATGCTCTCGGCTCGCTGGAGCACATCGTGCTGCTCGCGGTGATGCGTCTCGGTGCGAATGCATACGGGATGACCGTGCGCCGCGAAATCGAGAGCGCGACCGGGCGCGATATCTCGATCGGGGCGGTGTACGCGACGCTCATGCGATTGGAATCGAAGGGCTTCATCAGATCCCATGCCGGAGCGCCCACCGCAGAACGCGGTGGCCGGGCCAAGCGCTACTTTCGCACGACGGCCGACGGTGAAAGCGCATTACGCACGACGCATGAGATCATTGTGAAGCTGAGTGCCGGCCTCAAAGGCCTGCACCACACCTGATGCGCGATCGAACACTCCAGGTGCTGAACTGGATTCTTTCCCGGATCGTGCCCGTGACAGAACGCGAGCCGCTGCTTGGCGATCTCACAGAAGAGTATGAGCTGCGCGCGAGCGAGGGCTCCCCTTCCACAGCCCGCCAATGGTATCTGCGGCAGGTCTGCGCATCGGTCGCGTCGCTGCTGTGGATCAGGCTCACCAGCATTGCGTGGATCTCCACAACAGCTGTGGCACTGCTCGCGTACATCGCCGTCGGGGTCGTCGAGCTCATTGTCAATGAGGTGACCTCGAGCGTGTCTGCCAACGCCGCCTACAATCCGCTCGGCATGCTCATCACCTTCCCGATGGTGGTGCTCATCGTCTATTTCGCCGCACGCTTGCGACGCAACGCGGGGCTGGTGTTGGCGACGCTCATGCTCGTCAGCGTCACGGCGATGACTTTGTGGGGCGCCGAGAGTGTGCCGCTCTGGTACCGGATTGCCTACTTCTTCGCAGGGCCCTCGGCGACGCTCGTCGGGTCCGTCTTGCGTCGGTTCCGTCCCACTGGGGAGGCGCGATGATCAACTACGTGACGATCGGGACCAACCGCTTCGAGGCCGCCGTTGCATTCTACGATGCGCTCATGAGCGCGATGGGCGCCACCCGGGCCTACGCA
>DATNEN010000013.1:0-7399 GCA_035552975.1 Steroidobacteraceae bacterium | reverse complement strand
TTTCAACGCCGCCCCGGTCCCCAATTTCGCGCTCGGGTGCACGAGCCCGCGCGCCCGCAACGTCAGCCTCAACGCGATCGGCGGCGCACCGTTGATCGGTGCCGGTTACGTCGGTGTGCCTGTGGGCACGATTCCGTTCCCGGGTGTCGACCCGCGATACAACTACGGGCTCTATCTGAATCCGGCGACCCGCTCGCAGTACCTGGGTTCACAGCAGCCGCGTATCTTCGATCAGCTCGCCGCTTCGCAGACCGGCAACATCGACACGACCTACGCGAGCGGCCCGGACTTCGCGCGCAACGACGTGTTCGGCTTCTCGGCGCAGGCGGAGTACTCGCTCACCGATGACATTACGCTGAAGTCGATCACCGCGTACCGGCAGATCGCCTGGCGCATCGGTACGGACCTCGACGGCACGCCCGAAACGCTGCAGGAAGTGAGCGACGCGCAGCACCAGTACCAGGTCTCGCAGGAATTCCAGATCAACGGCACGGCACTGGAGAAGAAGCTCAACTACGTCGGTGGCCTGTACTACTTCAAGGAAGCCGGCTACGTGCACGACTACGTGCCCTTCGAGAGCCTGCTGTACGTCTATGACGTGGCGAATGACGTGGAAAACAAGAACTACGCCGCCTTCGTGCACGCCGACTACCGCCTCAACGACCAGTGGGGTTTCACCGCGGGCGGCCGCTATACCTCCGCACAGGCGTACTTCCTGGGCGGTCAGAGCGATTTGAACGACTTCCCGTTCCTGGTCCTGCCGGGGGGTGTACAGCTTCCGGCAAGCACGCTGTTCCGTTACTTCCCCAACATCCCCGACAGCCAGGCCTGGCACATCTTCGATCCGACCGTGGGAGTGCAATTCCACTTCAACAACGATGTGATGGCATATGCGAGCTGGGGCAAGGGATTCAAGGCCGGCGGTTGGACGACCCGGCTCTCGGCGCCGATCTCGAGCCCGAAGCAGGCCGAGTTCTCGCCCGAGTACTCCAAGACCTGGGAGTTGGGCTTGAAGGCGGACTGGCTCAACCACCGCTTGCGCACCAACGCCGCAGTTTTCTACACGGACTACGACGGCATCCAGCTGAACATCCAGCAGGGCATTTCACCGGTCTACACCAATGCCGGCAACGCCAAGATCAAGGGTGCGGAGCTGGAGATGCAGGCGCTGGTCGGCGGCGGGCTGCAATTCAACGCGTCCGCGTCGTACATCGACGCGTACTACGTATCGGTGAACCAGTTCGCCAACATCCCGCAGTCCATCGACAATCAGGGAGCGACGTATTGTCCGGTGACGGTGGGGCCGGTCAACCCGGTGACCGGACTGGTCACGGGAGTGTGTAACTTCAACTCCGGCGCCAAGCAGACCGATGCGAAGCTGCCGAAGACTCCGAAGTACAAGTTCACCATCGATCCGGAGTACGACATCTCGCTGACCAACCAGGCACAGCTGCGCCTGATCACGGCATTTACCTACACTGCCGAGCTGTGGAACGATGCACTCAATACGCCCGAGCTGCGTCGGCCGGCGACGCGCTCGCTCGATGCATCGCTGCACTACACCGCAGCCGATGATTCGTATGACGTGGCTGTCGGCGGCTCGAACCTGACCAATGATCGCTACCCGACTGCGGGCTCTCCGAACACCGGCGCCGGCGAGGTGGGTGCGTACTTCAACCCGCCCCGGCAGTGGTACGTGACCCTCAGCATGAAGATGGGCGGAAAATAGAGAGACGACTCTCTGCAGCGGCGGCGAGCCGGATGCGGCTCGCCGCCATTGACCAATCCGGCTCTACCGGCGCCGCCGCAGTCTCTCAGCCACGGTCGCGGCGGGAGCGACCGACCATGTAGCCGGCCCAGAAGGGCAATCCCAGCACGACCGCGGCGAGTACGATCAACAGCAGCAGGACTTCGCGTGCCAGGGCCCGCACCTGCTCGCCGGATGACTTCACGACCTGATCGGCGATCCGCGAAACGTCCTGGGCGAGCGCTTTGCGTTGCGTGTCCGCGGCTGCCAGCATCGTGTCGCGTTCGGTGTGCAGGTCGTCGGTCAGGGTTTCGCGCTGCGCGCTCAGTTTTTCGATCAGCGCAGCCGAGGTTCTATCGACGCGATCCAAAGCTTCGAACACGCTCTGGCGCACGTCGCCGACGGCATCGTGCATCAGTTGTGGGGCGTTCTCGGCAGTGGTCGCTACCTTCGCAAGCCGATCGTCGAGCTGGCGCAACGCCGAGCGCAGATCGCTGCCGGAGTAACCGGACTCGCGCAGCGCGAGCTGCGTCCTCCACATCGCCTGCGAGGCGAGCGCATCGCTGGATATCTTGACGCGGTCGGACACATCCGCCATCGCCTCGGGAATCGTTCCCAGCGAGTCGATCACCTTGAAATTCGTGCCCTGGCTCTGAGTCCACAGCTCGACCACCGAGGCACGCACGAAGTCCAGGCTGGTCAGCGGATGCTCGCGCGAGTACCTCTGGACGAAGTCGCGATCCTTGTCCAGGTCCCTTCCTGAGATCAGGCGGCTCGCGAGCGTATTGGCGTCCTCATCCAACTCGCTCGCCAGGCTCAGGGCCGCTTCCTGGTGCGTGCCGAACAGGGCAGCGCCGGGATTCCCGGGCGACAGGAACACCTTCATCTGCTCGGCAAGCGCCCAGGTGTCCAGCAGGCTCATCGCCGGAGCCAGACGCATCGCTGCGCGCTGACTCTCCTCAGCCGCGCCGATCTTCCAACGCAGCGTATTGGCGATGACCTTGGGGTCGGTCTCGCTGGCCGCGATTTCATCGGCGCGTTGCTGGACGGCGCTGATGAAGTGATAAGAGAACTCGCGCGTGAGAATGCGTGTGTTCAGGTCACGGTCTGAGAGCGGCCGCTCCGGGCTTTTCAGCGAGATCAGCGAGCAGCCTTGGATACATAGCACGATCGCGAGGCACGAGAGCAAGCGCGCGGCGAAGGATTTCATGGAGAAATTGTCGCCGATCGGTGCCTGCAGCGTCTATGATGTCGCCGACGGCTGGTTCACCCGCTCGGTGCGCACGCTGGCGAAGCGACCGCCACCTTGGTCACCGTCTTGCCGTATTTGCGCGTCATCACAGGCGCGTTGTCATCGCCGGAGTGGACGTCCACCTGCTGCCGGTCGACCCAACTCGAGCCGTCCGAGAAATCCAGGTTCAATCTGAATTTGCAGTGATAGGCGGGTGCTTGCGGAGCGCTCGTCGCAAACACGTGGACGATTCTCGAGAAGGCGTTCGCGGGATCGATGGTCGCCGAGAGCGCGGGTGGTCCGCCAGCGGGCAGGTTGGAACGTTCCGCCGTCGCGGCTGCAGCGGGTGCCGTTGCCACGCCGGCGGACGTTTGCGCCGCTACCCCGGCGGACGTCTGAGCTGCCGCAGCAGGCAGCGTGTGCGCCGCGCCGCTGCCGTTGGGAGCTTGCGTCGCCGATGCTGGCGATTGCGTACCCGGTGCCGGCGACTGAGCCGCTACGGCGGGCGCCCCAAAGCAATGCGATGCCCCGGCCGGGTACTGGAGCAGGATGATTCCGGTCTCGTAGTTGCCTCGGTCGTAGAACGTCCGAGCCTCGACGTGTGGCCGGTCACTTCGATCGCCGCAGTCCCCGACGATCCGCCAGGTCGTGAGGATGCCTTTCCCTCCCGGCAGGCGCAGTTGAGGCACCCCCGGAGGAGGGTTCGAGGCAGGCAGGGTTTCGCGTGCGTAGCACAGCGGAACCATCACCGACTCCCCGCGGGTGAGTTGTTTCTCGTAGACATTGCCCCGCCGGCTCCAGTTGTCCGCCGGGCAGTCGTTGTCATGAAATTGCACGACGACGTCGTGACCGGTGCGGTTACAGAAGGGGACGGCCCAGGTGCCCGACTGAGCGGGCTCCGGGTGCGCCGTACCGCAGGGGGTCAGATCCTCGCTCGCGGCCTGGCCGTGTACCGATATCGGTACACTCGACCCCGCCAGCACGGCGACGCTGCAAAAGACGATTTCCAGGCGGCGCATCGGCAACCCCCTCGTCGTTCTTGGCGAGGAGGATTCTACCGAGAAAGTGTTACCCAGCGCACAGTTCGCGGTGCGGGCGGCGTGATGGGGCTGCTTGGGCGACACCCCGGCGGCGGGGAGAATCGCGCGCGTGGCGGATCACCCCGTCCTGAGGCTTCCTGGAGGGAGTCGGTTCATGATTGCTGCCATCGTCTTTGCATTCCTGCTCATCGTGCTCTGCGGCTATACGATCGCGGTCTACAATGGCCTCGTGCGCGTGCGCGCGGAAGTCAAGCTCACCTGGGCCAACATCGACGTTCTGCTGGTGCAGCGGCACGACGAGCTGCCAAAGCTCGTCGAGGTGTGCAAGGGATACATGAAATACGAGGCGGACACTCTGGAGCGGGTCATGCGGGCCCGAGCCGGCGTCGATACGGCGCGCGCCGCGGGCAATGTGAGCTCCGTGGGGACGGCGGAGCGCGAGTTGCGCAGCGGCCTCACTGGACTGTACGCGGTGGCCGAGAATTACCCGCAGCTCAAGGCCAGCGAACCCTTTCTGCACCTGCAGCAGCGCATCAGCGCCCTCGAGACGGCGATCGCGGACCGCCGCGAGGTGTACAACGATGCGGTCAACACGAACAACGTTCGCATCCAGGCATTTCCGGACGTGCTGGTCGCCCGGCTGGGAGATTTTCCTCCCGCGCAACTGCTGCACTTCCAGGCCGACGAGAAAGCCGACGTCGATCTGAAGGCCGCATTCGCGCGTTGAGCGCGCCATGTCGCAAACCGCGCACCTGGCGCTGTCGGCAGCCACGCAGGCCAGGATCGTCGCCGGAGTACTCGGTGCGGTTGCGTTGTTTGCGCTGCGTGGCTTTTTCGTTCGCCTGCATCGTGACCGGCTGGTTGCAGACACGCCGTTGATGCGGATCCGCTCGGCGGCGCAGGGCTACGTCAAGGTCGCCGGTCGCGCCGCCCCCGCGGGCCCGGCGCCGACCGCCTCTCCCCTGACTTCGCGCCCATGCGTATGGTGGAGCTATGAGATTTCCCATCGCGAGCGGGATTCCAAGAACAACTCCCGCTGGTCGACGGTCGAGAAGGCCGACAGCGCCGAGCTGTTCATCCTGGCCGATCAGGACGGCGAATGCCTGGTGGGGCCGGTGCAGGCGGAAATCACGCCCACCACGCGCGATGTCTGGTATGGCGATGCGGCTCGCCCCGGGGGACCGCCGGGTCCCGCGTCCAGCGTATTCAGTGGCGACTGGCGTTACACCGAGCGGCTGCTGAGCGTCAATGACCCTTTGTGTGTGATCGGCGACCTGCGCTCGCACTCCGAGCTCGGGGATTTCAACTCAGCCACGGCGGCGAAGCTGAAAGAATGGAAGCAGGACCAGAAGGCCTTGCTGGCGCGCTTCGACAGCAATCACGACGGCCGGATCGATGCAGCCGAGTGGGACGCGGCGCGTGCGGCGGCGGCCAAGGAATCGCAGACTGACACCCTGCACACGCGCATTGCGCGTATCAGTGTCATTTCCAAGCCGGCCAACGGACAGCCCTTCCTGATCGCGCCGCTCAGTCCGGAAGGATTGGAGAAACGCGAGCGGCGCTTCAGCGCCCTGTATTTCGCCGCGGCGCTGCTGGGTGTCCTCCTATGCGCCTGGGCATTGAGACATGCCGACGAGCTGGAGGACGCCGAGCGCCAGCCGGTACCTGCGACGGTGGAGCACTGAAGCCCGGCTACTCGAAGTAGGCAACGACACGCACCTCGACGCTCGAGCGTGGCGTAGCCGTCGCCGGACACGTCGGATCGTCGAAGGCGACATGGGGTACGTGATGCGGCCGAGCGGGGTCTGATTCGTTGGTGACGAAGATCAGCGCCTCCTCGGGAGTCATGTCGCGGAAGTAATGCCAGCGATGCGCGGGGTTGTGCCGCACGACGTAACTGTCGGCGGTTCGCTCGGGCACTCCGGCAAAGTCGAATACTGCAAGCGCCTCGATGAGATCCTCGCGAGCCAGCGAGCGCGCATCGCACACGGCCAGCGGAATGTCCTGTGGCGGCGGTGTCAGAACTCTCCAGATGTTGTAGTGCACGAAGCGCCTGAAGCGCCACGCGCGGTCCTCGAGTGTGCCGAACACCTGTTCGGCCAGCGCCTTGCCCCTGCCGTCGCCGTAGTCGATGTGCACGAAACGGGCCGGCCTGGAGTTGCGCAACTTGCCCGATTGCGAGGCACGCTCGCCGAATCTCACGAACGGGGCCGCTGCGACCGCCGCTGCGCGCGCGCCCGTCACTTTCATGATCAGGTCGCGTACTTCCGGGTAGTACACGCGCTCCAGCTCCTGGCTGTCCAGGAAGTTGCGGACGGCGGTGGAGTGGGCGACGAGCTGAAATCCCTGCTGCTCCAGACGGGCGTGCTCACGAGGGGCGGCGCTGATCTGCACGGTTCGAGACTCGAGCACATGGACGTCCCGTGTGGGGTCCATCGCGTGATAGCGGGGCTTCTCATTCATCGGCCCGGTGTAGTTGATCCGGGCCTGGACGGTGTCTGGGGCATTCACCTCGGGGAATATAGTCCTTCCCCGGCGGGCGGTGTTACCGTACCGGCGCATCCGGATGAAAAGGGGGGAGGGGATGAGCGGAAGTGCTTCAGTGGGCTATCCGAGCCGTGCCGTCGCCTGGTACACGGTGTTCATCCTGATGCTCTGCTACACGCTGTCCTACGCCGATCGTCAGATCCTCGCCTTTCTGGTCGGTCCGCTGCGCCACGACCTGCACATCAACGATACCGACGTCGGACTGTTGCAGGGTTTTGCGTTCGCGCTGGTGTATACCGTGTTCGGACTTCCGATGGGCGCGCTGGCCGACCGCTTCAGCCGACGCAATCTGGTCGCCATCGGTGTCGTCATCTGGAGCGTGATGACTTCCCTGAGCAGCGTGGCGCGCAGCTTCCTGCTGCTGGGTGCGGCGCGGATGGGCGTGGGGATCGGTGAGGCGGCCCTCAGCCCGTGCGCCTTCTCCATGATCACCGATTCTTTTCCGAAGGAGCGCCTGAGCGGTGCGCTCAGCGTCTATACCATGGGCATTCAGCTCGGCTCGGGGCTGGCGCTGATCATCGGCGGGCTGGTTGCCCAGACCGTCAGCCAGATGCCGCCCGTGGTGCTTCCCCTGGTAGGAGCGATCGCCGCCTGGCGGCTCACCTTCCTCGTGGTGGGAATACCGGGTCTGCTGATTGCATTGCTGCTGCTCACCGTGCGCGAGCCGGCGCGCCGCGCGTTGCTCCTGGGCGCTGACGGCAGGCCCGCGAAGCTCGACCTGCGCGCACTGCTGGAGCAGATCCGGATGCGCTGGCGCTCGGCCCTGGGGCTGTCGGTCATGATCAGCTGCCAGGCCACCTGCAACTACGTCCTGTTGGGCTGGGGGCCGACTTT
>DATNEN010000012.1:0-2119 GCA_035552975.1 Steroidobacteraceae bacterium | reverse complement strand
TGAAGAACGGCACGCACGAGAAAGCGCGGCGCCTGCTCGGGTGGAAGCCGCGATCCAGCGAAGAGGCGATCGTTGCCACCGCGGAGAGCCTGATTCAGCGGGGACTCGTGCAGCGCTGACGTCAGCGCGAAGCGCCGGAGTTGCGCTCCTACAGAACGAGCTCGCGATGGCCGGTAATCACGACGACCTGCAGGTTGGCCGCCGCGGTCCTCGTCTCGTCGCGCGATACACTCGTCCTGTCGGATGCGTCACCGGCTGCTTCGATGCTCACACTCGGCCTGGCGGACGCGGCGCGTGCATTGGAAGTTGGCTCGTGCCGTGCGCAACCGGCGAGCACCGCACCAAGGGAGAGCACGCAGACGGCGGCCATACCTGACACATCCTTCGAGCGATTCATGTGCGCCACCTCCATTGCGGACGTACGGTCGTTGGAGGCGAGACAGGAATTGAAGTTCTGTGGCGGAGGAATTCTTCACAGAACTTTCACGTGCGCGCATTTGGTAACGAGCGAGGCGGCCTCTGTCGAGGCCGCCTCAGCCCCTTCCCCCCGTTTGAGCCGGCGCATCCGATGCGATGTTTTCCGATGACCTGGCCCGTATCGGGCCAGCGATTCGCGGCTCCCCGGTGTTCGATGCAGACGCGTTCTAGTTTCTCTCGACCGGCACGCGTGCGGCGGCGAGCCGACGCAGTACGGGCGCACCCACTAACGATGCGCCCGCGATCCGTCTGTTCATGAGGCTCTCCTGCCTTCCCGGTCGGCGGCCTTCGAAGGACACGGAAGGCACGTGTGCACAGGACCCCGCCGCGCTCGCCCCGACCCGCTCCAGCAGCGCCCGCTGGCGCCAGCGGACCGCAGCAGTGCGAGCGTTCGGCATTGTTTCGGGCGGCTCATGGTGCGCACTATCGGAAATCGGGCCTGGCACGCAAAGTGTGGAAAACCGTAGCATCGTGTGACGTACGGCCGATTACTCGGCACTCACCTGCCTCGCCCCCGGGCGTTATCAGGGATTGCGGACATGCAGCGCGCGGCGCGACAGATTATGATGCGCGCCAAGAGGGATGGCGGCCGTGCCGTTCCCGCCGATGGCTCCGCCATTCGCGGATCCGCAGCTCTGGCGCTTGAAGGCGATGACTGAAACGGAACCCGTCGTATACGTTGTCGAGGACGATGACGCCTCACGGTCCCTGGTGCGTGCGCTCACGAGCTCGATGGGCGTGGCGTGTCACGCCTTTGGCTCCGCGCGCGAATTCCTGGACAAGTACGACCCGCCGCAGCCCGGGTGCCTGGTCCTTGACATATTCATGCCGGGAATGACGGGCCTGGAGCTGCAGGAAGAGCTCAACCGCCGCGGCGCCATCATTCCAGTGATTTTCACCACCGGACACGGCAACGTGTCGAGCGCTGTCGAAGCGATGCGGCGGGGTGCCTTCGACTACCTGGAGAAGCCCTTCAAGAACGCCGATTTCACCCAGAGCGTGCGGCGGGCGCTGGAGCACGACCGGGAGAATCGCCAGACCCTGACGCAGCTCGACCTGATTCGCGAGCGCATCGTCTCGCTCACTCCGCGCGAGCGCGAGGTACTGGACCTGGTGGCCAGCGGCCGCCCGAACAAGATCATGGCCCAGCAGATGGGCCTCAGCCAGCGCACTGTCGAGCTGCACCGCTCACGGGTCATGGAAAAAATGGGCGCCCGCTCGGTGGCCCACCTGGTGCGCATGCTCATGAACCTCGAGCGGGGCGGCAACGGCGCCGCCGCGCGCGGCTAGCCCAGACCTCGAGCCGGCAAGGAAATCCGGAAGCAGGCTCCCTTGCCGACCTCACCCTCGGCAGCCACTTGTCCGCCATGGCGTTCCACGATGCGGCGTACGAGGGACAGGCCGACGCCAGTGCCTTCGAACTGCTCGCCCGGATGCAGCCTGCGAAAAGGCGTGAACAGGCTGCGTGCCTCGCGCTGATCGAAACCCGCCCCGTTGTCGCGCACGCTGTAGAGGGTATGGGCGCCCTCCTGCCGGCCCTCGACCTCAATCCGGGGATTCTGGGTCCTGCCGGTGAACTTGATGGCGTTCGACAGCAGGTTGGCGAAAACCTCGCGCAGCAGCGTGGGATCTGCAGAGGCCG
>DATNEN010000011.1:0-3360 GCA_035552975.1 Steroidobacteraceae bacterium | reverse complement strand
AAAGGCAATGCGGCCCCGGACGCCGGCGCTGTACCGGCGGCGCCGTCTGCCTCCATTGCCGGCCTGGAGATCACTCACGCCTCGCTGGTGTATCGCGATGAGGCCAAAAAGAGTCTCGCGACACTCTCGAATCTACGACTGCGCGCCGGTGCGGTCGACTCGAACAAGCCCGTCGACGTTGCGCTCGAGTTCGATTATGGCAACGGCGGGCCGAAGGCGGTTGCGCACCTGTCGATGTCCGCCGTCGCAGAGTTGCCGGGCGCGTCCCCGACACTGACTCTGCGCGATCTTGAGATGAGCGGCACCTGGTTCGGGAGCGGACCCGGACTGGACTTCAGCGTGCGCAGTCCTTCGGTGCAGTTCGACACTCAGACTCAATCGCTTGCACCGACGATTGTCAACGCGCAAGTGGGCGATCTGACGGCGAAGCTGTCCGCAACGGCGGACAAGCTGTTCACAGATCGCGTGGTGACTGGCACGTTGACTCTGCCACGCGTTGCTGCACGCAAAGCGCTCACGTCTCTGGGGTTAAAGCCGCCCAAAACACGGGATCCCAACGCACTGTCGGCATTTTCGCTCGCCTGCGAGTATCGACTCACTCCCCGGCAGCTGCGGCTCACGAATTTGAATCTCCTGCTGGATGAGACGCAGGTGCGCGGCTCTGTCGCGGTGGAAGATCTCGATACGATGGACTTGAGCTATGCTCTGAACGTGGATCGCATCGATGCGGATCGGTATCTGCCTCCGAAGGCCTCGCCGCCCAGCGGACACAGCAGTGTGAGCGCCCCTGCCATGGACTCGGGAGGGCGCGCGCCGCCAGCGAGTGAAGTGCCGGTGGAGATGCTGCGTAAGCTGCTCGTCCACGGTACGCTGGAAGTGGGACGCGCGACACTCGACGGGCTCACTTTCACCGGCATCAGCTTGCCGCTCGCGGCAAAGGAGGGCCGAGTGCACCTCGGGCCCACTCAGGCACAGTTGCTGGGCGGAACGTACAACGGGGACATCGTGCTCGACGCCGCGCCTTCACCGGCACGTGTTTCGTTGAACGAGCACGTGAAGGGCGCGGACGTCGGCACGCTCATGAAGGTCGTGTTCGACACGACGCGCCTCTCCGGGCACGGCGACGCCGATGTTGTCGCCACCGGTGCGGGAAGTACGTATACCGCCATCTTGCGCTCGCTGAGTGGGAAAATCGACTTCAACGTGAAGGAAGGAGCGCTCAACGGCGTCGATCTTTCCTATGAAGTGCAGACCGCGCAGGCCTTGTTGCAGCAGCAGCCGCCGCCCGCGCGCTCAGGTCCCGTGCGAACACTCTTCAATACCTTCTCCGGCAGCGCTAATCTGGACCGAGGCGTCCTGCGCAACGATGACTTGAGGATCGACACGGATTACCTCGAGACGCGCGGCAAGGGCACGCTGGATCTGGGAACGACGGCGATCGACTATCGCCTCGTGACCTCGGTGTACAAACGGCCGCCGCCAGGGGAGCGCGGCGCCCGTGAGGAGGCGAAGGCCGCGGATATTCCGCTACGCCTCACGGGGAGCCTCGGGAACCTGAAGATCCGTCCGGATCTCGAGGCGCTCGCCAAAGACAGACTCCGCCAGGAGGTGGACAAGCAATTACAGGGCAAGGGCGATGCGCTGAAGCAACTGGGTGACAAACTCAAGGGTCTGCTCCGCCATTGAAGTCTGCTGTGCCGCTCGCAATCAGCTCTGCGGCGTGGCTGCTCCCGCGGTGGGTCGCTAAGCCTATGAATGACATCGGCATTCCGGGAAGGATCGGCTGGCAACGGGACGGGCGGGCTTCACGGGCGCACCGCGATCGTGCAGCGCCGCTTTGCGGTGTGTCCACGCAGCGCTCTCGCGCGGCGACGCTGAATGGACCGTGAATCCCGGGAGGGATCGGCGGCAAGCGAAGCGTCGCCAATTCCGGGAGCAATCGGCGGGAATCGCGCAGCGATCGGCGGAATTGCGGAGCAATGGCGGGAAGCGGAGCGTCGCCCAAGCGAAGCGTCGCCCCACCGGAGCGTCGCCCATTGTGACAGGCATGCATTTTGCTTTGATCGAGGGTTGAACAATTCGCTCTTGTGACCGTCTTAACGTAACAGTCAGACTGGGAATAGAGGGCCATCACGCACCGTGACAAGCGTTGGATCTAGGTTAAGAGCCACGCTGGCTTTGCTGGCGAGAGTTCAGCGAGCAGCGAACGATGCGCGTGGGGTGGTGAATCAGTGGCCTCGCCACGCGACTGCCCGGTCGGGACTTTCCGCACTCAACGGGAGGGACGACGATGCGACCGCTCTCTACTGATCCGGACTCGGCTCTCGAGACCGCCTTCATCGAATCCCTGAGCTCCTTCAGCAGGCTGCACCGCGCGCAGCGCTGGGAAGGCACGTTCGGGGACTTCCTCTCCAACGTTCTGCCGGCCAATCCGTCGGCCATGGCGCGCAGCAGCCATGAATACGTCTGGGACATGCTCAAATGGCACGGACGCGATTGCGCGGTGGCCGACGCCACTGACAGCGTGCGTGCGCGGGAGTTGTTCAAGCGGGAGCTGTTCGGCATCGACGAGCCCCTCTCCAGGGTCGTCGATTACTTCAAGGCCGCGGCGGCGGGATCCGATGTTGGCCGGCGGCTCCTGCTGCTGCTAGGCCCGCCCTCGGGCGGTAAATCGACCCTCGCCATCCTCTTGAAGCGCGGCCTCGAGGAGTACAGCCGTACGGACCAGGGCGCCCTCTACGCGATCAAGGGCTCACCCCTGCGCGAGAGCCCTCTCAACTTGGTGCCTGCCAGTCTGCGCGCCGAGTTCCGTGAGCGCTATGGAGTAGAGATCCAGGGCGACTTGTCCCCGTGGGCACGCGAGTTCGTCGAGCGCGAGTTCGACGGCGACTTCGTGCGTGTTCCCGTCGAGCGGGTTTTCTTGTCGGAGGCATCCAGGATCGGAATCGGCACGTATGCCCCTCACGACCCCACGACGGCGGATATTGCGGATCTGGTGGGTTCGGTCGACCTGGCGAAAGTCGCCCAGATCGGTGACGAAGGCGATCCGCGTGCGTGGTCGTGGTCCGGCGCCGTGTATGCCGCGAGCCGCGGCGTCCTCGAGATGATCGAGATCCTGAAGGTGAAGAGGGAGTTCCTCTATCTGCTGCTCACGATGACGCAGGAGAAGAACGTCAAGGTCTCCCGCTTTCCCCTCATCTACCTCGATGAGACCATTCTCGCGCACACCAACCTGGCGGAGTTCCACAAGTTCCTCCAGGAGAAGGAGAACGAGGCGCTGCTCGACCGCATGGTGATCATCAAGGTCCCGTACGCCCTCTCCTATAAAGATGAGTCGCGCATCTATCAGAAGCTGGTCGC
>DATNEN010000010.1:0-29560 GCA_035552975.1 Steroidobacteraceae bacterium | reverse complement strand
CTGACATGGGCTGGCGACTACCAGCACATGCAGCGCGCATTTGCCCGCCTCGGCTGGGTAATCCCGGTGGCTCTGGCGGTCATTGCCCTGCTGCTGTACGCCGCGCTACGGGCCTGGCGCGATGTGCTGCTCATTCTCGTTCCCCTTCCGACGGCCCTCACCGGCGGCGCGTGGCTGCTTTGGTTCTTGCACTACAGGTTGAGCGTAGCCTCGGCCGTGGGGTTCATCGCGCTCGGTGGGGTCGCGGCCGAAACGGGCGTCATCATGCTCGTGTATCTCAACCAGAGCTGGAACGAGAAGCGGCGGCAGACAGGGGCCGTCACTGCCGCCGATCTGCGTGAGGCGATCATGGAAGGTGCGTTGCTGCGGCTGCGGCCCAAGCTCATGACCGTCACGGCGATTCTGGCGGGCCTGATGCCGCTGATGCTCGGCGAAGGCGCGGGCGCGGAGATGATGAAGCGAATTGCCGCCCCGATGCTCGGCGGGATGGTGACGGCCACCGTCCTCACGCTGCTGCTCGTTCCCGCCCTGTTCCTGATGGTGCGTTCCCGGACGGATCTGGGCGGGTCTGGCGGGTCGCTGGTGGGAAACAGCGACATTCTGTGAATACTTTCACGGTGATATTCGGGAATACCTTTACACTGATGGTGTAAAGTTATCCGCCCGTGCTTGCGCGCCACAGTCCTGCCACAAGGGAACAGCGCGTTCCATCAGGCCAGGCGCTATGGCGATCAGGGGTCTATGCGAATCCGCATCCTCGGACAATACGTGCATGGTTCTTTGGCCGTGCTGGCGCTGGTCGAGTTCGTTCTCGTGGCCGGCGCGATGTTCGCGGCCACTGTGATCCGCTTCCCGGAGAATCTGGTGCACATCCAGGCGGAGCACGGGCCGCTGTTGCCGCGCATGTTGCTCTTCGGCCTGACGGTGCTCCTGAGCCTGATGGCGTTTGGCATGTACAGCTCGCGGCAGCGGGCTCCTGCCTTTGGAATCGCCATTCGACTGTTTACCTCCATCTGTGCGGCAACCGTGGGGACGACCGTAGTCTTCTTCCTCATTCCCGATGTGTGGGTCGGGCGTGGCGTCATGGCGCTCGCCGCCATCCTCGCGCTGCTCGCGTTGATGGCCTCTCGATATGTCTTCTCTTACCTCGTCGATGACGAGGTGTTCAAGCGCCGTGTGCTCGTCTACGGGAGTGGTGAGCGAGCTCGCTCCATCGCCGGCCTGCGCCGACGGACCGACCGGCGGGGTTTCTCAGTAGTGGGATACGTGGCCTCCGATGGCGAGTCCTGCAGCGTGCCGCGGGAGCAGCTGTTGGATGCCGCGGAATCGATGCTCAGCGTATGTGCAAGGTTGGACGTCGATGAAGTCGTCGTCGCCATGGACGATCGGCGTCGGGCATTTCCGATTCTCGGGTTGCTCGAGTGCCGGCTCGCCGGGATCGATGTCACCGAGCTGCTCACGTTTCTGGAGCGCGAGACCGGGCGTGTGCGCATCGATGTGCTCAATCCCAGCTGGATGATCTTCGGCGAGGGCTTCCGGCGCGGCCCGATACGGCTGTTCACCGGGCGGATGCTGGATCTGCTGGCGAGCCTGGTGATCGTTACTGTATCGCTCCCGGCCATGCTGGTGACCGCCTGCGCGATCAAGCTCGAGGATGGCTGGCGCGCGCCGGTGCTCTACCGGCAGTCGCGAGTGGGTTTCGGCGGCAATTCGTTCGATGTGTTGAAGTTCCGCAGCATGCGCACGGATGCCGAGGTTGCCGGCGGCGCACAATGGGCACAGAAATCCGATCCGCGCGTCACCCGTGTGGGCGCGATCATTCGCAAGCTGCGCATCGATGAGCTGCCGCAGATCCTGAACGTGCTGCGCGGGCACATGAGCTTCGTCGGGCCGCGGCCGGAGCGGCCGCAGTTCGTGGCCCAGCTGGCGGAGAAGATTCCGTATTACGTGCAGCGCCACTGTGTGAAGCCCGGCATCACCGGCTGGGCGCAGCTTTGCTATCCGTACGGCTCCTCGGAGCAGGATGCCCTGGAGAAGCTGCAATATGATCTGTACTACATCAAAAACAACAGTCTGCTGTTCGATCTGGCGATTATCGTGCAGACTGCGGAAGTGGTGATCCTGGGCAAGGGAGCACGTTAGTTGGCCATCAACACAGGGCAAGCGGTGGCAGGAGCCGGCACGGGAATGCAGCGGCGCAAGCTGCTGATTCTCGAGAACGACCGCGAGCTGCGCGCCGAGCTGGAGAAGATCTTCGCGGATCTCGAGGTGACTTTCTGCGACACCTCGGAGCAGGCCCTCGTGCTGTTGCGGCGGATCGAGCCCGATGTGGTGCTGTTCGATCTGGGGACCGCACAGCGCCCGGAGGTCGCAGCGCAGAGCCTGGCGCTGCTGCGGCAGATCCTGACGCTGGCACCCGACACCAAGATCATCGCCATGACGGAGCACGACGCGCGCGAGCTCGCCGTCGCGGCAGTCGGGCTCGGCGCGGCGGATTTCTATCACAAGCCCCTCGATGCCAGCGTGCTGTCGATCGTGGTGCGGCGTGCGTTCCGGATACGCGAGCTGGAGGAGGAGAACTGGCGCCTGCGCGAGCAGACCGGTGCGATGGCGCTCGAAGGGATCATCGGCGTGAGCGATGCGATGCGCAGCCTCGGGCGAGCCATCGAGAAGGTTGCCCCTACCAATGCGACGGTGCTCCTGCTCGGGGACAGCGGCACGGGCAAAGAGCTGCTCGCGCGAGCCCTGCATCGGCTGTCGAACCGCGCGCACAAGCCGTTCGTTGCCATCAACTGCGCGGCGATCCCGGATACGCTGCTCGAAAGCGAGCTGTTCGGATACGAGAAGGGGGCGTTCACAGGGGCTGCGAAGCGCACTCCGGGCAAGCTCGAATCTGCCGATGGCGGCACGGTGTTTCTCGATGAGATCGGCGAAATGCCGGCCTCCCTGCAGGCGAAATTGTTGCGCGTCCTGCAGGAGCGCACGGTGGAGCGCATCGGCGGGCGCACTCCGATTCCGTTGGACCTGCGCATCGTCTGCGCCACCAACCGCAATCTGGACGCGCTGATCGGCGCCGGCACGTTCCGGGACGACCTGTTCTACCGCATCAGCGAAGTGACGGTCCGCGTACCGCCCCTGCGCGAGCGTCAGGGCGACAGCATGCTGCTGGCACAGTTTCTCCTGCAGGAGATGGCCAGCCGCTTCGGCAAGCCGACTCGCGGTCTCGCTCCGGATGCGATCCGTGCGATCCAGGCGCACCGCTGGCCGGGTAACGTTCGCGAGCTGGAGAATCGAATCAAGGGCGCCGTTATCATGGCCGAAGGGGCGGTGGTCACGGCCGGCGACCTCGGACTGCAGGACCCGGGCGACGATCCGGAGTACCTGAATTTGCGCAGCGCCCGCCAGAGGGCAGAGTCGCAGGCCGTGCGGCAGGCCCTCGCCGTGTCGCGCGGCAACCTGTCGCGGGCAGCCGAATTGCTCGGCGTGACTCGTCCGACTTTGTACGATCTGCTGGAAAAGCATCGTATCGACACCGCGCAGTTCGCTCGCACGACCGCTGCTGCAGGTGAGCCCAACCGGGCCGAGCCGCTGGAGTCCCGACCCGCTGGACGCACGGATGCGGAGAACCCCGAAGACGCCGATCCGTGAATCGGCGTACGGGGCTCACTACGCGCTCGTCTGATTTGCGCGACGCCGGTGCCCTATACGAGCGCACAGCTCAATTGAAGGTCGCAGCAATCTCATCCGAAGGGGAGCTTTCCAGCCCCTTTGAGTTGAATGCCGTCACCGCGAAGTAGTACTTGCCCGCGGGCAGGCTGCTGACCAGGTAAGTGGTGAGCGTCGGATTGTCGACGGAAATCGCACCGGTGTAATTTTGCGACTTCGCGCCGTAGTGGATCTTGTAACCCTTCAGGTCCGTCAGCGGCGAGCCGTCGCTGTTTTCAGTCGGTGCCTGCCAGGTGAGACTCACGCTCGAGGCGCCGGCGGCGGGGGCGGAGACGGCAATGGTGAACGGCGGGAGCGAGGCGGAATGCGTGCCGTCGCTCGCGCTGATCTGAATGCCGGCGAATTTGCCTACATCGGACCCTGAGGGCGTACCGCTCAACTGCCCGGTGGCGGTATTGAACACCGCCCAGGCGGGCTTGTTCGTGACGCTGAACGAGAGGACAGTGCTGTCGGCGCCGCTGGCTTTTGGCTGAAAGCTGTAGGCGGTGCCGACAGTGGCCGTCGTGATGGCCGTTCCCTCAAGCGTGGGACCCGCAGTCGTCGGGGCGGCAGAGTTGCCCGCTGTGGCGGTTGGCGTGCCGCTCGCGGTGCCAGTGGCGCTGGCAGCCGTCGCGGCATCGTTGCCCCCGTTACATCCACTCAATACTACGCTGGCAGCTACGATCGCTCCGACCAAAGCAATCCGCGCAGATCCAAACCCCCGTTTGGCTCTAGTCATCAAAACCCCCGAATTGTGCGACCCCGATCAACCCGGTCCATCGGGGAGCGAAGTCGTCACAACTCGAGCAGGGTTTGGGAGCAGCGGGATGACCCACAGTTCCTGACGAGACGGATGACCGCCCCGGCAACCCCGCTGTCATGGGCCTCGCGCCGTTAGACCGGAAGTTTTGCGCCCCCGTCTTTCAACGGGTTTGCCTTTTATCAACGGCCGGACCGGTGCAACGCGCGTGCCAGAAATCATAAGGGCATGAAAACACAGTAGTTCCCATCTGGAACGGGAACTCAGCAGAGGCAGGCGTGACGGTTCTTTGTCGTTCCCGACCGACAGTGACCGTTACCAGCCGCCTCGATAGCGAACTAACACGATGATTAGACAAGAGATAATGCGGGTCGCAAGGCCGCGACAAAGATGACGCACGCAGGACGCCCGCTCGCGCACGCGCGGCTGTCAGAAAACAGACTCCATTTCTGCGTGCCTCGTAGAGCGCGCTGAGCGTCACGCGCGCAGCCGAGCTTCCGCTTCGTCACGGGAGCGATGCTTGCTGCCATTACGACCAGCGAGCCCGGGGGGCTCATGGGTTGCACGCCTTAGCATGACTGAGCCGATCACGTTCACCAGAGGGTTCTCCGTAGCCCTCCTTACTCTGCTCGACGCCCTCGTGCCTCCGGCGGTCGCAGTCGGCCTCCTGTACGGGCAGTGCGTCATTTTCGACGTGCCCTTTTCGGGCTTCTACGTGGTGCTTTCGATCCTCGTATCGATGTTGTCACTGCTGCTGCCACGCGGCCGCCCGGCGGAATCCGCGCAGCTCCTGCCGCCAACTCTGCCGTTGGCAATCGGAGTGGTGGTGCGGTGGTCGATCATCGTGGGCATTCTGCTCGCGGTCGGATTTGTGACGAAGAACTCCCAGGGCTTCTCACGGCGCGTCGTCGTGCCCTGGATCATCCTCACTCCGGCGCTGCTCATCCTTGCCAAGCTGTTCCTGCACGAGCTGATGCGACGGCTCATGTACGACCCCTCGATGGTGCGGCGAGTCGCGTTCGTCGGATGCAACGATGTGAGCATCTCGCTGGCGCAGCGCATCGCTGCGGATCGCGATTTCATGGGCATGCGGGTCGAAGGTTTCTTTGACGATCGCAATGCCGTGCGCCTGGGCCTGTCGGCGAACATGCGCCTGCTGGGCAAGCTGCCCGATCTGGCGGCTTACGTTAAGCATCGTGGCATCGATGTCGTGTTCGTCGCGCTGCCGGTCCGACATATCCAGCGCGTGCTGCAACTTCTCGACGAGCTGCGTGATACCACTGCATCCGTCTACTACGTTCCGGATCTGTTCGCCTTCGATCTGATCCAATCCCGGACCGGAGAGATGCTCGGCATCCCGGTGGTGGCCCTTTGCGAGACGCCCTTCTACGGTTATCGGGGTGTCGTCAAACGCGTCAGCGACATCGTTCTTGCAGCCGCGATGCTGCTGATCGCCACTCCGCTGATGCTCGTGTTGTCGATGCTCGTGCGGATGAGCTCGCCGGGGCCGGTGATCTTCAGGCAGCGGCGCTACGGTCTGGATGGCCGCGAGATCGTCATCTATAAGTTCCGCACGATGACGGTGGTCGAGGACGGCCCGCGCATCGTTCAGGCGACCAAGGAAGACCGGCGGATCACGCGTGTGGGCCGGTTCATGCGCCGCTATTCTCTGGATGAGCTCCCGCAGCTGCTCAACGTCCTGCAGGGACACATGAGCCTGGTGGGTCCGAGACCGCACGCGGTGGCTCACAACGAGGAGTATCGCAAGCTCATCAAGGGCTACATGATCCGCCACAAAGTGCCGCCGGGAATCACGGGCCTGGCACAGATCAACGGGTGCCGCGGTGAGACCGCCCAGGTGGAGGACATGCAGGCGCGAGTCAACTACGACCTGGAATACCTGCGGCGCTGGTCGCCGCTGCTGGATATGAAAATCCTGTTCCTCACCGCGGTGAAGCTGCTGCGCGACGAGAAAGCGTACTGACCGAGTCGGACCTATCATGGTCGACAAATTCCTAACGTCCTGCGCAAGTCTCTTCGAGCTGCGCGATCCACGGGCACGCCTGAGCCGGCGCCCCGCGCTGCTCGCGCTTGGCGTCGTTCTCATCCTGGCTCTGGGAGCGCTCGTTCGCTTCTGGGGCCTCGGCACTGTCGGGTTGCACGGCGATGAGAAGACGATGGCCCTGCCGACCATGCATCTGGTCGAGTACGGGACGCCCCGGATGCCGAGCGGCATGTACTACGCCCGCGCCGTGGGCCAGCTGTATCTCATGGCGG
This sequence comes from Steroidobacteraceae bacterium, assembly GCA_035552975.1. Classification (GTDB taxonomy): domain Bacteria; phylum Pseudomonadota; class Gammaproteobacteria; order Steroidobacterales; family Steroidobacteraceae; genus 13-2-20CM-66-19. The sequence continues at coordinate 22,818 of DATNEN010000010.1, read as the reverse complement.
CTTCCGTCGAGGCCTTCGGGCAGTCCGAGTGGGCGCTGCGGCTGCCCTCCGTGCTGTGTGGGGTGCTGCTGATTCTGCTCACCTGGACGGCCGGACGCCGGTTTCTGAGCCCAGCCTGGAATCTGGCGTTGACGGCGGCCGTCGCGCTCCTGCCGGATTTCATCGAAGATGCGCAGACGGCACGGATGTACGTGTTCCTCGTGACCAGTGTCGCCGGCTTCATGACGCTGGTATTCCAGTGGGAGCGGACGCAAAAGGGCGGCTATCTGCTGGCGGCCGTGACGGTGATGCTGATCGGCCTGCAGTTCCACACGCTCGCGGTGTTCGCCGCCTTCATCGTGCTGATTCCGGCGTTGCTGCACGGAGATCGCCGGCGCCTGTGGGCAGGACTGATCGCGTTCGCGGTCATCGTGGCCGGGTTCTATCTCATCGATCGCTGGATCGCGGCATCGTATCCGCAGGACGTTGCCGCGGACGCCGGTCCCGAGGGCAACGGCCCTCGCGCTGCGCTGATTCCTCACATCGGTTGGCTGTGGCTGGTTGCAGCGGCAGTGCCGGCGCTTCTGTTCGCGTGGTTCATGCTGCAGCGGAGCATGGAAGCGGTGGGTGACGCGGTAGTGCGGGCATCCGCCACCGGCGCGTGGCGGGAGCAGCCGGAGAGCAGACCCCAGCCACGCGCATCGAGGGGTCCGGGGCTCACTGCGACGATGACCGTCGCCGTGGTGTTGCTCGGAGCGGGTCTGCTCTGCGAGTTGTCACTGCACTACCATCTTGCAGCGATACTCGTCGTCGCAGCTCTGGTCATCGCACGGCGTGAGGGCGGGGTGTCGCTTGCGCGTCTCGCAACGCTTCTGCTGGCGAGTGCAGTGCTGGCCGCGCTGCAGGCAGCGTATCTCTACACTCACGCCGCCGGCACGCCGCGACAGATCGTCGGCCTGATGCTGGGGTGGCCGAGCGTGTGGCCGTTCATCGCTCTTGCAGAGAGCTCGCCCGCTGCGGGGGTGCTCGCTGCGGCCAGTCTGGTCATGGGCCTGTGGCAGCTGGCCCATCGACGCCGCGTCCCGGACTTCGTCCTGCTCGTTTTGCTGGGAGTGTGGCTCCCGCTGATCATGATCGGCTTCATGCGATGGGACATTGCACAACGGTATGCCGAGGCGCAGTCGCTGCCGCTGTTGGTAGGAGCGTTTGCGATGGCGCAGTGGGCAGCGCCTCGCGTGCTAGCGTGGCTGGGTACACCGGCCGCGAGGCCCGTTGCCAGTGGCGCTGCTGCCCTGGTCGTGGGTCTGCTGGTGGTCAATCCGGTGCGCGTGACGCACACCGTCGACTCAGGCTACACCAACCATCCGGACCACAAGGGCGCGGCACAATTCATCGAGTCGGTCCACCCCGGCCCGCGGGATATCATCGTGGCCGAAGACGTTCTGCAGCAGACTTACTACCTCGGGCACGTCGACTACTGGCTCGTGAACAAGCAGGTCGGGGAAGTCTATCTGCACCGCGTGGGCAACCGCTGGCTCGACTTCTACACCAACACACCGATGATCGGTACAGGAGCGGATCTGAAGGCGCTGCTGCATCAGCCGGGAAGGGGCGCCGTCTACGTCATCGGCAGCGGCGAGAACCAGGAGGACGGGCGCAAGCTCATGCGCGCATTCGGCATTGCCGAGGAGCTGAAGTCCGCGCCGTTCAAGGTCGTCTACCGGGGACGCGACGGGGTGACGGAGGTCTGGAAGGCGGATCCTCCGCCGGCGCAGGACACTCTGGCGGTGCGCAGGTAACGCATGTCCATCGGCAACCGCACTGCCATCCTGACTCTCTCGCGCCTGGCGAACTATGGCCTGATGCTGATCAGCCCGGTGCTGCTGGTGCGCCTGCTGGACGTAGAGGCCTTCGGTCGGTATCGCGAGTTCCTGCTGTACGCCTCGATCCTGCAGGCCCTGGCCGTATTCGCGATCAACGACAGCGTCCTGTATTGCATCCCAGCGAATGCGCACAGTCCCTGGCGAATCGCCCGCCAGACTGTCGTGCTCACGTTCTGCACCAGTTCGCTCGTGATGGTTGTGCTGATTGCCATCGATACGCTCGCCCACGGAAGCGTCGTCAATGGCTATCTGTGGCCGCTCGTGGCGTACACGATGTTCTCCGTCAACGTCGATTTCTGGGAGTACTTCTGGCTGGCCAACCGCCAGCCCGGCCGGCTCTTCCTGTACTCCGCCACTCGGCTGACGATCCGCGTCTCCGTCTCGGTCAGTGCTGCGGCTCTCACGCACGACGTGCGGACGATCATCTGGTCACTCGTGACGCTCGAGGCCATTCGTCTGGCAGGCGCCGCCGTGGCGTTCGTTGTGTACGATCGCAGCCGGAAGGAGCCACCGCTGGCAGATCCCTGGCGGGAGCAGCTGCATTACTGCATCCCTTCGGGCGCGGCTACGCTGCTGGGCATGTTCAGCCGAAATCTGAGCAGTCTCGCCGTCGCCAGGATGCTCGGCCCGATCTCGCTGGCGCAGTACACCATCGGGCGCTTCGGCGAGCCGATCATCACGACGGTGCGCAATTCGATCTCGAGCGTGGTGCTGCCGGAGATGGTGCGCAAGGACCGGCAATCGCGCGAGAGCCCTTTGAGGCTGTGGAAGCGGGCGACCGTCATCAACACCATCTTTCTGTTCCCCGTGGTGGTGATCGTCGGCAGATACGCACAGCCGCTGATCGTCACGGTGTTCGGTGCGAGCTACCGCGAAGCGGCGCTCGTGATGCAGCTCTACATGCTGGTCGTGGTCCGGGAATGCTTCGACTTCGCCCCGGCGCTGCGCGCCATCAACCGCACGCGACCGCTAGTGGAGAGCAACGTGGCGGCGCTCGCAACCTGCGGCATTGCCCTGCTGGCGTTGATCCCGATTGCCGGTGTTGCCGGGGCGATGATCGCGCTGGTGATCGCGGTCTGGGTGGACGCCGGGTGGCTGTGCTGGCGTACGATGCAGGCGTACCGTGTCGGATTGCGTGACATCCTGCCGTTCACGAGCATGGGTAAGACCGCGCTCGCGGCGCTCACCGCTGCCGCTTTCATCGTGAGCCCCATCTGGACGGAACTGCTCGGGTTCGCCGGCGTGATTCTGGGCTCGGCGACCTACCTGGCCGCCTTCGCGCTGCTGCTGCTGCTGTTGCGCGTCCCCGAGGCTCTCGCCCTGCTGGAGTGGCTGAAGCGGCTGCTCCCCCAACACACCACAGGAAAGGTCTGAGCATGCGCTGGCTATTCATCCTGTTGATCTCGGTGCTCGCGGCGGCGGACATCCTGGGCAACGACATGAGCCTCGGGCCCGGGCTGAGCCCCAAGAATGCCGTGCTGTACGTCATCGCACTGGCGATGTTCTTCCGGCTCGCCCTGTCGGGCAACCAGTCGCGCCCGCGCCTGCCGATGCTGCAGGCTGCGTTCGCCGTCTGGCTCGGGTACGCCACGCTCAGCTATGCGACGTGCTGCTTCATCGTTCACTGGACTGCGTACGACGTCAAAGAGTCGGGGATGCTGCTGAAGTCGCAGCTGTACGACATGGCCCTGTTCTGTTTCACGATATTCTACGCAGTGCGGAACGAGGCCGATTTCAAGTTGCTGCTCAAGACGCTGGTCTCCGCGATCGGCCTGTCGAGCATCCTGACACTCACGGATGTCATCGGGCTCACTCACTTCGGAGTGCGGGTCGGACAGGAGGGCGCCGAGGCCGATCGTGTGTTCGGGATGTTCGGTCATGCGAACGAGACCGGAGCATTGCTGGTGGGCCTGCTGCCAGCAATGGTCGCCGTTGCAACGGCGAGCCGCGGGCCGGCACGGCTGTGGTGGTATGCGGGGGTGTTGTCGACGCTCGCGGTGCTGGTTCTCACGGTCTCGCGCGGCTCGTACGTCGCCGTCGTGCTGGGGTATGGCGCCGCGGCCTTCGTGTGCAGGCGCTTCCTCCCCCTGTCCCGGGTCGCGTCCTGGCTGGTGACGGGCCTGATCGGCGCGCTGGTGGTGTCGATCCTGGTCACCCTGATCGTGCCCAACGTCGGTGATGTCATCGGAGATCGGCTGTTGGGTGCGTCCACCTCCATCGACATGAGCGAGGTGTCCTCCGGACGCACGAGCGTCTGGACGAACACCCTCCAGCACATGATCGACACGCCGGTCAGCTTTCTCAGCGGATTCGGCTGGAACGTGTATGAGACGCGCTTTGTGTATGCGACCCACAACTATTATCTGGACCTGTGGTTCGATCTGGGGGTGGTTGGGGTGGTGGCTTTCATCACGATCCTCTACCAGAGCGTGACGACGGCGAGCCGCGCCGCGCTGCTCGCCTCGGCGGAAATGCGGCCCTTCATGATCGCCGTGGTGTTTGGAGTGCTCGGCGTGGCAGTCAACATCCTGTTCACGAACCTGTCCAAGCCCTGGCCCTACATCTGGATGTACATCGGCATGTCGCTGAGCGTTGCCGCGAAGATCATTGCGGAGAAGGCGACGCAGCGGGCAGCCGAGCCGACACTCGTGACCGCATCGCCGGGGTTGCCGCGAGGTCGAGAGCCGGCGCATCTGCCTTCCGCCCACGGCGCGCGCTGAGCATGTGCGGCATCGCGGGATTCTTCCAGCCGGGCGGCTTCCTGCCGGGCGCCGCGCAGGCCGACTTGGGAAGAATGGCCGCGGCGCTCGCACATCGCGGGCCGGACGGGGAGGGCCAATGGATCGATGCCGAGGCGGGCATCGCTTTCTGCCATCGTCGGCTCGCCATCATCGATCTGTCGCCGCTCGGGTCGCAGCCCATGCGCTCGCATAGCGGGCGTTTCACCATCACCTTCAACGGTGAGGTCTACAATTATCGCGAGTTGCGTGCGGAGCTCGCCGCGTGCGGATTCTCCTTCCGCAGCGAAAGCGACACCGAGGTGCTGCTCGCTGCGGTGGAGCGATGGGGTGTGCATGGCGCCTTGCGTCGCTGTCGCGCCATGCTCGCCTTCGCTCTGTGGGATGAGGCTGAGCAGGTGCTGTGGCTGGCGCGCGACCGCTTCGGGGAAAAGCCGCTCTATTACGGTGAGCTGGGCAGCGGTGCGGCGCGCAAGCTGATCTTCGGGTCGGAGCTGAAGGCATTGCGCCATCACAGCGCCTGGAACGCGGACATCGATCGCAATGCGCTGGCGCTGTATCTGCAGCGCGACTATGTTCCGGCACCCCTGTCGATCTTCGAAGGCATCCGCAAGCTGCGCCCGGGTTGCACGTTACGGGTCAGCGCCGAGCGGGGCAACCTGCGCGTGCTGGAGGAGGAATACTGGCGGCCTTCTTCAGTCGTACTCGACCGCTCGGGAGGCGCTGCGCCGAACGAGGGCGAAGCACTGGATCAGGTCGATGCCGCGCTCCAGGAGGCTGTCCGGCTGCAGATGGTCGCGGATGTGCCCGTGGGCGCCTTCCTTTCCGGAGGCATCGACTCCTCCCTCGTCGTCAGCTACATGCAGCGCGCTGCCAGCCAGCCCGTACGTACGTTCTCTATCGGTTTCGAGGAGGAGTCGTTCAACGAAGCGCCATTTGCGCGGCGCGTGGCCGAACACCTCGGAACGCGCCACACCGAGCTCATTGTGACCTCCCGTGATGCTCTGCAGGTCATCCCGCGGCTCGCACGGATCTACGACGAGCCTTTTGCGGATTCCTCGCAGATCCCGACCTATCTGGTTGCGCAGCTCGCGCGCCGCGAGGTGACAGTCGCATTGTCCGGTGATGCCGGCGATGAGCTCTTCGGCGGATATCCGCGCTATCTGGAGGTTCGCAACCGCTGGCGCCGCATGCAGCGCGTGCCCTCCGGAGTGCGCAGCCTGACTGCGCGAGCTCTCGAATCCTTGCCGGGCTGGGCTCTTGGGGCCGCTACCGCGCCCTACAGAGTCGTTGCGCACCTGCAGGGTCGGCGCCAGGTCGCCGAGAGAGTGCAGGAGCGCGCACGCGCGTTCGGCGCCCGCTCTCTGCCGGAGCTCTACGATGCAATGACATCGTTCTGGCAGCCCTCCACGGGCGTTGTGCTCGGCGTGAGCGACCACGCCGCGGTGGCCTCGCAGGGACCTGAGGATGCGGGCGCGGATCCGATCGCCCACATGATGCATGCAGATACGCGCCGCTATCTGCCTGATGACATTCTCGTGAAAGTCGATAGAGCGGCGATGGCGGTCTCTCTGGAGACGCGTGTGCCCTTGCTCGACCCGGGCGTTGCTGCTGCAGCGTGGCGCATTCCCATCGCACTGCAACTTCGCGACGGGAAAGGGAAGTGGATACTGCGGACGTTGCTCGAACGACAGGTGCCTCGTGCGCTCTTCGATCGACCCAAGAGCGGTTTTGCCATTCCGCTGGACAGGTGGCTGCGGGGTGAGCTCAAAGAATGGGCCGCTGCCCTGCTGGCGCCCGCGAAGCTGCGGCAACAGGGCTATCTGGCCTGCGACATCGTCCAGCGGCGCTGGGAGCAGCACCAGAGAGGCCAGATGAGCTGGTCGTTTCACCTGTGGGGTGTGCTGATGTTTCAGTCGTGGCTGGAGGACTTCAAGCGCGCCGGCACGCCGCCTGTCTGCGAACCCAGACGTCGAGCTGTCTGTGTGAGCAGACATTCACGCGAGGGAATGGGATTTGTGTCTCGAAAGCGACGGCTACGCTCTTGACCTTCATATGCGAGTAGTAAAAATAGCGGCGGTCGCCTCAGGGCGGCCTTTCGTTGCAGACGTGGACGCGGTCATCGAACCGCAGTGACGGAAAATGGATTCGCACTCCAATCCGTCACCTAGCGAGAGCAGTCTCGGTGGGTAGCTTGTGCGCACCGGCTGCCGGCTGCAACGAATGCGGGATCGGAGGCATCGAACGTCCGCCCTGTTTCGGGGTTACTGAAGAGCGGACGACCCTACGCAGGGGTTCGGGTCTTCGCGGGCCCGCGCGCACCTCGACAATGTCGTCGAGCTGCTACTCTTGTTCGGGGGAATGATGCCTCTTACTACTCTTCGAAAGCTCACCGTCGCGTTGGCCGCCGGCGCGCTGCTCGTGGCCGGCACGAGTGCCTCGGCCTTCACCAAGCCGCCCTTTCCGCGCATCGGGGGCATCGACATCGGCAGCCCGATGAACTTCGATGATCCGACTTACCAGGCGCAGATCGCCAGGCAGGACGTCTCGATCCTGGGGATGTATCCGGGGCTCGCCCCCGGCGGCAAGCCGCTGAATACCTCCCTGCAGGCGATCAAGGCGAAGAATCCGAACACGCTGCTGTTCCTGTATGCGATGCTGGACTGCCTGGGAGTCGCCCAGGCCAACGACGCGTTCGCGCCGCTGCGCACGAAAGTCACCTCCATGAAATGGTGGCTGTACTCGGATAAGAGCCTCAGCCTGCACGTGCTGACGCCGCACGACACGCGCTTCGGCGAGATCAACATCACCCAGTGGGCGCCGAAGGATTCCTCGGGCAACAATGCGGTCGACTACATCACGCGCTTTTTCGTCAACACCAACCTGACGCCGAACCCCGCCGCGGACGGCATCTTCATGGATAACACGGCGGTGAACCCGCCGGCAGCCGGGGACTGGCAGCGCAACGGCACGATCCTGCAGCCGACCGATCCGAAGGCGCTCAGCGCGTTCCAGGCCGGCTACCAGCGCTACTACCAGCTCGCCAGGTCGCTCGCGCCGGGCAAGTTCCAGATCGGCAACATCACCGAGTGGGCCGCTTCCGGAGCCGCCATTCCCGCCGGCTATGTCAACATGGTCGACGGCGGAGTGATGGAAGGAGCCATCGGCAAGTCCTGGTCGGTGGAGGGCTGGGCCGGTTGGCAGGTGATGATGAAGCAGTACAACGCCATCATGGCCGCCGTCGCGGAGCCGAAGCTCATCATCCTCAACCAGTGGGGCGATCCGACGGATTACCAGTCCATGCGCTACGGGCTCGGCTCGACACTGCTGAATGACGGCTATTACTCGTTCACCAATACCGCGACCAGCTATCACGGCGTGGTGTGGTTCGATGAGTTCGACGCCAAGCTCGGCCAGGCCCAGGCGATCCCCACCGCTGCCTGGAAGCAGGGCGTCTGGCGCCGCGACTTCGACAACGGCATCGTGCTGGTGAACCCGAAAGGCAATGGCAACCAGACGGTGACCCTGGAGACCTCCTACGTGAAGCTGCAGGGAACCCAGGACCCCGCCATCAACAACGGCCAGACCGTCACCACCGTCACACTCAAAGACCGCGATGGCATCATCCTGATGCGCAAGAATCCGGTGAAGCGCCCGGCGGCGCCGCAGAAGCTCACCGCGGGGACGTGATGGTCCGCCGGCCCGGGGGCTCGCTTTGCGGGTCTCCGGGCCGTTACGTCTTCTCCAGGATGTAGGTGATCCGGTGCAGGAAGATCTCCTGCAGGCCGGGCACGCGCGCCGCCAGTCCGAAGGCCGGTGAAAGCAACGCCGCGGCACGCAGCTTCGCGGCGTTGCGGCCGATGCTGCCGATCGGCCGTGCGCTGTGCAGACGGATGTTCCAGTCGCTGGGGCGGATCAACCGCCGGAATTTCGCCAGCGTCGTCCCGTTGATGGTGTTGCCCCTCTCCCAGCGTTCCAGCTGCGGCGAGCTGCGCCGGTACCAGCCGGCATCCGCGCCGCGCTCCTGGAGAATCTCGTGGTAGGCGCGCACGAGGGTCTTGCCGCTGAAGAGGTAGTGGATGCAAGGCAGCCGCGTGGCGAGGGAGAGATGGTGCTCCGTTGGATGGAAGTAGCTGGGAAACACCACAAACAGCCGGCCGCCCCGCTTGAGGATCCGATGACACTCCTGCAGGGTCTGCTGCACGCTCTGCACATGCTCGAATACGTCGAACGACAGCACGGCATCGAGCTCGCCGTCCTCGAAGGGCAGCGCTTCACCGGTTGCAAGGTGATAGCGGGAGGGAATGCCGCGCAGAGCGGCGAACTGGGTCGCAGCCTCGATGTATTCCGGGGCGACATCGATACCGTGGATGAAGCGCAGGCGGTAGCGCTCGAACCAGGCGATGCTGCGTCCGCCGGTGAAGCAGCCGAGGTCCAGGGCCACCTTGCCGCTGAGCAGCGGCATCAGATCGGTACCGAAGTAGTGATCCCACGGGTATGCGAGCTCCGACTCGTACTTGCTGCGCGAGGACTCCAGCATGATCGACTTGCGATCGGTGTCCGTCCCCTCGAGGAATACGCGGTGACGGAAGACTTCCTGAAGCTCCCCGACGCCCCCCTCCGGAGAGGCCGGGACGACTTCCCGCATCCGCATGAAGGATTTGGCGAGTTGTACGCTCATCATGACGCTGTTACTCCTGGTGCGAGCCACGGCCGTGTCGGCCTGACCGTCATCTTCCGCCGTAATGCGACAGCCACGCGGGACGCCGCAGCTCACCCGGGCCGAGCAGCTCGATCACACGTTCGGTGAAGCGATCCTTCATCCCTTCGGACGTATAGAGCTGGCGCACCCGATGCGCTGCCGCGCGGCCCATGCGCGCCCGCAACGCATCGGAGGTGAGGCTCTGCAGGTGCATCACCAGTGAGTCGATGTCACCGGGCTCGAACAGGAACCCGTTCTGTCCGTGTACGACCTGCTCGGAGGCGCCGCCGACATCGCTCATGACCATGGGCTTTGCCAGTGACATCGACTCCAGCGCCGCCAGAGAGAAGGTCTCGGACCGGGAGACCAGGGTCATGACGTCGCAGCAGGCGACATACGGTCGCACGTCCGCCTGGACGCCGGTGATGCGCACGTGCGGCGCGAGATCGAGCGAAGCCATCATCGACTCCAGCGCGTCACGTTCCGGGCCATCGCCGATGAACAGGCCCTTGGCCGAAACTCCCTGCGCCCGCAGCCGCGCGAGCGCCATGAGCAGATCGCTGTGGGCCTTCTCCGGCCGCAGCCCGGAACACAGCCCCACGACGTAGTCGTCCGGCGCGAAGCCCAGCGTGTGGCGGAGCTGCAGTCGCTGTTCCGCAGTGCTTCGGTCCTCGTAAGTCTCAACCTCGATGCCGTTGTGAACCACCGAGTCCGAGAGCGGGCGTATGCCGCGCTCGCGCCAGAACTGCCGCTGGTTCTCGCACACGTAGATCAGCAGATCGCAACGCCCGAACAGCTGACGGTAGAACAACATCTGCAGCTTGTCTTTGTACGTGCGCAGCAGCGTAGTGTGGAACACAGTCACCAGCTTTGGCCGGGTCGCCGCGCCGGCACGCGCCAGCATTCCGTACAGCATCGAGTACATGTTCGTGCACACGATGACGTCTATGGAGCGGTCGGCTATGAGGTCCCGCAACTTGCGCACTGCCCGGCGCTCGATCCCGCGGCGCACGTCGCAGCACACCAGCGCATCGAGCTTGTCGGTCTGCAATTGTGGCAAGAGGCCGTCTGCGGGCGACAGATACGCGAGGTGCAGCCGGAAGCGGCTCGTGTCCAGACGGTTCAGCAGCGTGATCACCTGCTTCTCCGCCCCGCCGACGTTGAGGGAGCTGACGATGAACAGCAGTCCTGGGCGAGCGTTCATTCGCCTCCCATCTCCACGGCGCGCCCGTGTTGGATGGACTCCAGGGCGGCGAAGGTGAGCTGCATCGAGGTGCGGATCTGCTGGAACGGAAAGGGATGGGGGGCCTCGCCCCGCAGGAACCGGGCCCAAGCGGCCATCTGCTCGGCGTGACCCTTGCCCTTGAAGTCCTTGCTCGTGCGGCGCCTGCGCTGCGACACCGTCAGCTTCTGGAAATTGACGATTTCCGCGGCCAGCCCTGCGCCGAACACCGTGCAGGTCTCTTTCGGCCAGGAGCTGTCGCCCTCGGCGGAATACACCAGCTGCCCACTGGAGCCATCGGCGAACTCCACTTGCGCAGTGACGCTGTCCGGAAAGGGCAGGCGGCCGGTCGCAGGCCACACCGTCTGCGCAGTGACGAGCAGCGGCGGCGCATCGATCAGGTAGCTCAGGAAGTCGAAAAAATGGCAGGCCTCACCCAGCACCCGCCCGCCGCTCTCGGCATGGTTTGCGTACCAGCTGCCTGGATCGAGCGCTCCGGCCATGACGCGGAAGCTCACCGTCTTGGGGCCGGGAGTGGCCCGCAGCAGCGAATGCAAGTGCGTTGCGGCGCCGGCGAAGCGACGGTTGAATCCGACCTGGAGGGTGCCGCGGCTGGCCTTCAGCGAAGACTCGATCTCGCGCAGCTCCTGCGGCCGCAGGCACAAGGGCTTCTCCACGAAAACATGCCGGTGTGCAGCCAGTGCGGCATTCACCAGGGGAGCGTGCAGATTGTGACGTGTCGCGATGAGCACGGCGGCGTCCGCCTGATCGGCAAGCACCGGATGGTGGTCGGTGATCGCCTGAGCGAATCCGAACTTCTTGCGCGCATGGTTCGCGCTCAAGGCAGTGTTGTTCACGACCGTGCCGAGCGGAACGAGCCCCTTCAGGTGCGGCAGCAGCATGGTGCGGGCGAAGTTGCCGGCGCCAATCACATCCAGACGGCCGACGGCGTGGTCCAGCTTGCGCGCCGGAACGGGCTTTGCCGGCGGCGCCGTCTTTCGGGGCGGCTCGGCGGGGCTGGATGCCGCTGCTCCCGCGGGCGTTGCGATGAGCGACAGCTTCGGTGCCGCGCTGCGGGCAGGGCTGGCGTACTCGAGCACCACGCCTGCTTCGGAGGCGCCGCTCGGGCCCAGCAATTGTTGATAGATTTCCAGTGCCTGACTGAAAGGCGCGCGCCGCGTCGTGATCGGCGCCAGATCGAGCTGGCCGGTCTTCATCAGCTGCAGGCAGGCGTCGAAATTGCGCTGCTCGGTCCAACGCACATAGCCGATGGGGTAGTCGGCACCTGCCCACTCGTACGCGGGGTCGTAGCGTCCTGCGCCGTAGCTGCGCGAGAAGCGCACATCGATTTCCTTCGCGTAGGCGAGCTCCCAGGGCAAATCGACCTTCGTCTTGCCCACGACGATCAGGCGGCCGCGATCGCGCAGCGCATCCAGCGACTGCTCGGTGGGCAGGTTGCTGGCGGAGGCGGTGGCCAGTACCGCTGCGTCGACCCCATAACCCTCGGTCCACTGGCGGACCTCGTGCCTGAGATCCTGGTCACCGGCGATGACGACCCGTTCAGCGCCCATGGCCAGCGCGAACTTGCGCCGCGCGGGCGCCACGTCCAACGCCATGACGCGTGCACCGCTCGCATGCAGCAAAGCTGTGACCAGCAACCCGATCAGCCCCTGGCCGACGACCATGACCCGCTCACCGAGTGTCGGCTGCAGTTGCCGCACGACCTGCATCGAGATGGACGCGACGGTCGTATACGCTGCCTGCCAGTTCTCGACGCCCTCGGGTATGCGGGCGGCGAGCATGTCCGGGACGGCGGCGAGCTCTGCGTGGAAGGCACACTCCGCACCGCCTACGGCGACACGATCGCCGACGGCGTAACGCGTGTTGTCAGGGTGCACCTGCTCGACGATACCCGCGGCGCTGTAGCCCAGGGGGCTGGGTAGCTCGAGACGGCTGCGGACCTTCTCGATTGCGGCACGCCAACCAAGCGTGCGTGCGGTGTCGAGGACCTTGCGCACCTGATCGGGCCGCGCGCGCGCTTTCTGCAGCAGGTTCATACGCGCCTGCTCGACCTTCATTTTCTCGGTGCCCACGCTGATGACCGAGTGAGTGAGCCGGACGAGGATGCCTCCTGGCGGTGCGGTGGGCGGCGGGACGTCCTGGAGCTCCAGTCGTCCGTCTTGGTATTGGGCGATCTGTTTCAAGTCTCTTTCCTCAGGCACGTGATTCGATGCCGCAGCGTCGATAGATCTGGCTCAATCGGGCGAGAGCGGCCTCCCGCGTGAAGCCGGTCTCGACGGTGTGGCGCGCGGCGGCGCCGAGCTGCTCGCGCAGCCGGGCGTCGCTCAACAAGCGCGCGATGGCGGCGGCAAGCGCGTCGATGTCCCCCGGCGGGACCAGCCAGCCGTTCTTCTGATGAGTCACCATTTGCAGAATGCCGCCGACGGGAGTGGCGATGGTCGGCAAGCCCCACGCCATCGCTTCCATCAGCGACATCGGCATGCCCTCGGCATAGGAGGGCAGGATGAAAATCGTGGCGTTGCGCATCGCTTCGCGCTTGCGCTCCGGGCCGAGCCAGCCGGGAAAACTGACGCGGTCGCCGACGCCGAGACTGGCCGCCAGCTGGCGCATCTCTTCCAGCGAGCCGGTGCCGCCGCACAGCAGCTCGAGCGTGGGGAACTTGCCGGCGATGCGTGCGAACGCCCTCACCAGATCGTCGGTGCCCTTGGCGTGCTTGATGAACCCGAGATACAGAAGCGTCGGTGCTTGCGGTGCGGCTTCTGCAGCGCCCGTCGTCGCCGCATCGGGGAGTGCCACGCTGTTGCTCAGCACGTCGACATTCGCCGCGGGGCATATCTCGAGCAAGCGCTCCCGCCAGGGCTCTGACAGCGCGATGACCAGCCGTGCGTTCGCAAAGACCCGGCGGATCATGTAGCGGCCGAGGGGTCCGCACTCGGAGCGATAGAAGTCGATGAACTCTCCGCTGTGCACGTGCAGGATATAGGGCCGTCGCGCCACGCGAGCCATGAAACACACGACCGACTTGCGCCAGAAGGAGGCACGGCAGGAGGCCTGGACGTGCACCAACGGCGCATCCAGCCTGCACAGGTAGTAGGCCACCTTGAGCCAGCCGCCGAGCGCGGAAGTCATCTTGCCCCAGAGGCTTCCATAGCGATGCGTGGCGACATAGGTGACGTTGAAGCGTTGGAACAGCCCGACGTCCACCAGCCCGCGGATCGCAGCGCGGATGCCGCCCTTGCCATCCAGGTCGGTGCCGACCATCAGGATGCTCCGGCAAGTGGCGGGTCGGGCTCGCTCAAGCGTCGCTGCCATGAGGACTCATCTCTGCAAGGGGGCCGTGGTGGTGGGGGGCGGTGGCTGCAGGCTAAGCAACGCCTGCAGATAGGGCTCGAGCATCTGGGCCGCAGCGGGCTGCTCTTCCATGTACTGCCGGCAGCGCCGGCTTACGGGCTCCCACGCGTGCGCGTTCGTGCACAGCGTCTGCACGGCGGCCTGCATGTCCCTCGAGCTCGTGACTGCGTGTCCGAGGGCGTTGCGCGACAGCAGCTGTTGTGGATCCAGGAACGCGACGACCGGTGTGCCGCGCGCCCACGCCTGCAGATAGGTGTTCGGGAACCCTTCGATCTCGGAAGTGCCGACCAGCACGCGTGCCCGACCGAACAGCTCGCCGACCGCATGATAGGGGACCGCTCCGTGGAAGCTCACATTCGGCACGCTCTGCGCTTCGGTGCGCACCGCCGTGAATAGCGCCTCATGACTCTTCATCGGGCCGCCGACCATATGAAAGGAGATCTCGGGGAGGCTGCGTGCGAGCTGCAGCAGCAGCTGCGGGCGCTTCAGTGCGCGGATGTTACCGACCCAGAGTGCGCCGATATCGCGTTCCGCGAATCCCTTGGCGGTGCGCGTGGTCTCGGTGAGTGACGCCACTACGCGACTGGCGCGGCCGAAGTTGCGTGCGAGGCATTGTTGTTGGTGCGGAGTTTGTGCAAGGACGATATCGGCGCGTTGTAAGCCGTACCGGTAGAGCATCTTGTCGCGCCAGTAGCGCACCAGCAGTGCGTCGGGGTCGCAGTCGGTGTCGCTCGCGACTCGAAACACGAGCTTGCGTCGCTGCAGGCGCGTGAACAGCGCGACCTGTCCGAGGGTCGCGCCCGCGCAGCTCGCGTAATAAATGTCTGCGTCGGCCCGCCGCAGGGCGGACCAGAGCTTCGTCCAGCGCGGATGAATGAAGCGCAGGAGCGGAATTCCTTCCTCGGGAGCGCTCGCTTTGTAAGTTTTGATGCCGTCCCAGCTCGCGCCGTCAGACTGTCCGTAATCGCCGACAATCATCGACACACGCACACCGCGCTGCGCGAGCGCTCTCGCGAGCAGCGTTTGCTGCACCTCTGCGCCGCCGGCGCCATGTTCGGCGTATTCCTGCGCAAGCACGGGGAGATTGCGCAGGCCGACGAAACAGACGCTCGGCGAGGTCCTGCGGTCGCGAGCATCACTCAGGGGGCGGCGGATCGGCTGTACGTGTGCGACTGAAGGCGGCATTGCAGCGCAAGACTGAGCAAACCCCGGACCAGCTGGCCACGGGAGCGCCGCACGGGTGCGAGCACCGGCCGCGCAACGGATGAACGCAGGCGCGAGCGAAACGTTCCGCACCGTCTGTCCCCGCAGCCCCGTTCCTTGCTACCAGCTCTGCGCGAGGGCGGATTGCCTCACTGTGGGGGCGCCTGTACCCGCGAGGGGCAGGCGCCCGCCTAGGCGGGGGCTCAGGTACGCCGCTTGCTCCAAGCTTGGCCGACAGGCGGAGCGTGCGCGGATCAAGAACTCCCACGCGGTGCTTGCGAGAAGAATCTGGAGGACCCCCAAAATGCGCTTGCGACTTCCCCACCTATTATCGTGCGGGATTCTCTTCGTTCTGCCCTTCGCCGGTTCCGTGTCCGCTGCGGCGGCGCCGCCGGCTGTGGCCCGCGCGGGCAGCCCTGAGGCCGCCTATACGGTCAAGCCAGGCGACATCCTGTCGATCTCCGTCTGGAAGGAGCCGGACCTGTCCGGGCCTGCCGCCCCCGGTGGCGGACCCCCGGGAGTGCTGGTGCGGCCGGATGGCATGTTCTCCTTCCCGTTGGCCGGACAGATGGATGCCCGCGGCAAGACCGTGCAGGAGCTGCAGCAGATGCTCACCGAGAAGCTGCGCAAGTACATCTCCGATCCGGTCGTGACCGTCTCCATCCAGGAGATCAAGGGAAACAAGGTTTATGTGATCGGCCAGGTGAACAAGCCTGGCGACTTCGTCGTCAACCCGAAGGTTGACGTGATGCAGGCGCTCAGCATGGCCGGGGGCACGACACCCTTTGCCGCTCTCGGGGACATCATGATCCTGCGCCGCACCGACACCGGGCAGCAGCAGGCGCTGCCGTTCCGTTACACCGATGTGGTGCGCGGCAAGAACCTGGACCAGAACATCACGCTGCAGGCCGGCGATGTTGTCGTCGTCCCGTAGGGCGGGAGCCTCCACCGAGCCGGACAAGCAGCGCGCGGCGAAGGTGGTTCAAGCCAAGGTGCGCGCCGCGTCGGCCGCACTACTGGCGAGTACGGCGCTCGGGGGCACACAGGTGGCCCATTCGTCCAACTGGGATTTCAATCCCCGCATCGAGCTGAGTGCGTTGTACAACGACAACTACCGGCTCGCCCAGGAGGGGACCCCCGACAAGGTGCAGGCCTACGGTCCGATGCTGGATGCTTCCCTCGGCATGCGGCTGCTGACGCAAAGGTCCGAGATCGCGCTCGTGCCGCGGATCACCTCCAACTACTTTCCGAACGACACGACCGATGACTCGACCAACGGCTACCTGGATCTGAAGGCCAACTCCAAGACTCTGAAATCCCAGTACGGGATCACCGCGCAATACGCCAACGAAGAGGTCATCTTCTCGGAGCTGCTTCCGGCCGGCTTCGCCGGTGTGGGGCTCGGCCAGATCGTGGGGACCGGCAGCGGGCGCGTCAGCGCCCTCAACCGCCGCGAGCTGGAGAACGTGGCGCCGACCTTCACCTACGACTTCACGCCCCGCTATCACCTGCACCTGGATGCCGACTACGTCCACGTCGCCTACGACAAGAATCTCTTCGAGCAGGTCGGATTCCAGAACTATCGGTTCCAGGCGGGTCTGGGGTACGACATCTCCCAGCAGACCACCTTCGTCGGGAGCCTCATCGGTACGCGCTACGATCCGGTCGGCTCCCAGGGCACCGACGGATTCGGCGGGCAGGCGGAGTTGCAGTTCCACCCGACGCAGATCATCCAGTACTACGTGCGGCTCGGAGCGTTGCGATCCCAGGCCAGCGCCAACGGCGGGAATGTCAGTAACACCAGCATCACCGGCGGCGCCGGCGTGACCTGGACATACCAGATCACCCAGTTCGTGCTCGATGCGCTGCGCGGCGTGGAGCCCAGCTCGGCCGGCCAGGTGGAAAACCACAGCGAAGTCAGATTCCGCGTGATCCATGCTTTCGAGCCGCGCCTGTCGGGCTTCGTCGGCGCACGCTTGCTGCGCCTGCGCGGTGCCGTCGGCGGCCCGGCTTCCATCCAGGGAGATGACTACGTCGCCGCAACGACCGGACTTTCATACCAGCTGACGCGCAGCTACCGGCTCGCCGGCGAGTATGACTACATCTGGCAGAGGTTCCAGGGCGAGACGCATGCGGCCTCCAACGCCGTGACGCTGTCGATCATCTACCAGCCGCTGAGCCGCTTCGAGCCCGTGCCGGACCTGAACAAACTGCCCGTCGACATCGGAAGACCGCAATGAGCGATACCGCACAAAACCTCACTCCCGAGTTCTCGGACTACCTCGCGGCCCTGAAGCGGCGGCGCATGCTGCTCGCCATCGTGGCCGTCCCGATCGTCGCCTGTGCGCTGGCGCTGGCGATCGGCATGCCGAGCATCTTCGTCTCCACCGGGCTCATCACCTTCGCCAACGCGACCGTCTCCGGCGCGCTCCCGACCGACAAGGACCAGGGAGATCGCGCGCGGCGCGAGAAGGAATACATGGACGAGTACGTCAACAGCCTGTCCGCCTCGGTGATGAGTCCGACGACGCTCAACAAGCTGCTCGACCAGATGCCGAGCCTGATCGAGCCGGGGCAGGAGCGCGACGATGCCATCCAGACCATCATCCGCAAGGCCAGCGTCGAGACCGTCAGGGTGCCGGTGCTGGATCCGGATACCGGCCGCGAGCGCGAGATCATCTCCGCATTCACCGTGTCGTACAACAGCCGCGATCCGGTGCAGGCGCAGAAGGTCGCCGCCTGGCTCACCGATGCGTTCATGCTGGCGAGCCGCTCCAATCTGCAGGTCCGCGCCAAGGCGGCGACCGCCTTCTACAACAGCGAGACCGAGAAGTACCGCAGTCAGATCGCGCAGGCGGAGGCACGGCTGGCGCAGTTCAAAGCGAAGAATTTCGGCCAGCTTCCGGAGCTGACCGATCTCAACCTCAACCTGCTCGATCGCACCCAGCGCGACCTGGATGACGTCAGCCAGCAGGTGCGCTCGCTGCAGCAGGACAAGATCTTCCTCGCGCAGCAGCTGGCGCAGGCGAAGAACGCCGGCCAGGACGAGGGGATGCTCGGCCAGCTGCAGGCCGAATACAACAGGAAGCTGGCCACCTACGACGAGAATCACCCTGACATGATCGCGCTGCGCCGGCAGATCGATGCCCTCAGAGCCGGCGGCGGCGCGGTGGATAGCCTGTCGCTCCCGGCGCAGCTGCAGGCGCAGAAGGCGATCCTGGCGCAGGCTCGCCAGCGCTACAGCGAAGATCACCCCGACGTCAAACGGATCGAACGCCAGATCAAGACGCTCGAGACGCGCATCGCGGCCGGTGAGACCAACGCGGGCAATCCGGTCGGCAGCCCGGCGGTGGTGCAGCTGAAGACCCAGGTCAACGCCGTGGATACGCAGATCTCAGGCCTGCAGCGGCGCGAGAGCGAGCTGCGCACCAAGCTCGAGCAGATGCAGCACCGTGTGGAGGCGACTCCGCAGGTGGAGCGCGAGTACAAGACCCTCACGCGCGATCTGGAGCTGGCGCATACGCAGTACGACCAGCTGCAGAAGAGCCAGATGGACGCCGAGCTCTCCAGCGCGGCCATTGCCAGCGGCCGCAGCGACGAGCTGCGCCTCGTGCAGGCCCCGGCGCTTCCGTCCAAGCCATCCAAGCCGAAGCGCATCGCGATCGGCGTAGTGGGACTGGCACTTGCGATGCTTCTCGGTCTCACGGCGGTGGTGTTCCGCGAAAGCGTCGATCAGAGCATTCGCGGCAGTCGCGATGTGCGTCGCGTGCTGAATCTCTCGCCGCTGGGCGTCATTCCGGAGATCCGGGATGCGTTCTCCGCAAGGAAGCAGCGGTGGCAGGTCGCGATGCTCACCAGTTGCGTCGCCATCGGTAGCATCGCGCTGGTCGTGGCCGTTCGGAATTTCTACTAAAGGAACTCTCATGAGCCTAATTGAGGAAGTCATGCGCCGCGAGCGCGTTCCCGGCATGCCGGGCGGTCTGGCGCCGCCCATGCAACGCGCCGCCCGGCCTCACAATCTGGGAGTCCCGCAGCCACCCCCCGGAGCTGCACCACAGGATGTGTTCACGCCGCAGTACCGCTCCGCGCCGGTGGATCCGGAGGCGATGGAGCGCAACCACATTCTGCTGCGCGTGCACGACGTAGCCATCTCGCGTGCCTACAAGATCCTGCGCACGCGGGTCCTGCGGCGACTGTCGGCGAACAACTGGGCCACGCTCGGAATTACCGGCACTGCGGCCGGCGAGGGCAAGAGCCTCACGGCTGTCAATCTGGCGCTGGCGCTCGCGCAGGACGTCAACACGTGGGTCACCCTGGTCGATCTGGACCTGCAGCGCCCGCAGCTGGGCAGCTATCTGGGAATGACCTACGAGCACGGCCTCACCGATTACCTCACCGGGCAGGTCGAGCTCGAGCAGATCGTCTACGACATCGGCGTGAAGCGCCTCGCGGTCATTCCGAACGCGACCTCGGTCGAAAGCTCCTCGGAGCTGTTGAGCTCACCGCGCATGGCGGACTTCGTCAACGCGCTGGAGAGTCAGTCGCCGCGGCGTGTCGTGGTGTACGACCTGCCGCCCCTGATGGTCACGGACGACGTGCTGGCCTTCGCCCCGCGCGTCGATAGTTTCCTGCTGGTCGTCTCCCAGGGGCAGACGGCCAGGCGAACTCTCGCCAATGCGAAGGAAGTGCTCGCGGAGCTCAATCTCATGGGCGTCGTCCTGAACCGTTCCACCGAGCGCAACGACAGCCCTTATTACTAGTCAAGCCCAGGTCGACGCATGAGTCCGGACATATCCATCGTTGTGCCGCTGTTCAACGAGGAGGACAGCGTCCGCCCCATGCACGCGACGATCGTCAGCGCCGTCGAGCCGCTGGGCGTGACGTTCGAGATCGTGTTTGTCGATGATGGCAGCACCGATAAGACCGTGGCGCTCGTCGATGAGATCGCGCGCGCCGATCCGCGTGTAGTACTGGTGAAGTTCCGCCGCAACTACGGGCAGACACCAGCCATGGCCGCGGGCATCGCCCAGGCGAGCGGGGAAGTGATCGTGACCATGGATGGCGATCTGCAGAACGATCCGGCGGACATCGGCAACCTGCTGCAGCAGATCGATGCGGGGTACGACATCGTGGTCGGCTGGCGCCATGACCGCCAGGACAAGCTGCTCTCGCGCAAGATCCCCTCGCGCATTGCCAACCGTCTGATCGCCAAGGTGACCGGAGTGCCGATCCGCGACAACGGCTGCTCGCTGAAGGCCTATCGAGCCTGCCTGATCAAGAAGATTCCGCTGTACTCGGAAATGCACCGCTTCATCCCCGCGATGGCCTCCATCGCGGGACCGAAGATTGCGGAGATCAAAGTCCGCCACCACGCGCGGCGTTTCGGAAAATCCAAATATGGCCTGTCGCGCATCTACAAGGTGCTGCTGGATCTGATGGTGATCAAGACTGTCGCCTCTTTCACGGCTCGGCCGCTGCTGTGGTTCAGCCTGCTCACGGTGCCGATGCTCGCCGTGGCGACGGTCGCCTTTGGCTGGACGATGGCCCATTTCCTTTCCACAGGAATGCTGTCACTGCCGATTGCGGGGTCCGGCGTCATCTTCCTGAGCTCCGCCATCGTGCTGATGGCGAGCGGTGCGCTGGGAGAGCTGGTGTACAAGCTCGGCGATCTGCGCGAGCACGAGTTCTCCAGCTTGACCGGGAGGCCATCCGCCGAGCGGTTGGCGGTGCCGCGCATGACCGGCCCCGTGTCCTCTACTAGCGTGAGCCCACGTCCATGACGAATGCCGTCCGCCTGACTTCCAGTCCCTGTCTGTCCGTGATCATGCCGGTAGGCAGCCGTCATGCGCAGGACATTGCCGCCCTGGTCGGTGAATACCGCGCCGGGCTCGATACGCTCGGCATGCCCTACGAATTCATCATCGTGCTGGACGGGCCCAAACCCGCCATCGCCGCCAGCGTGCAGCGGTTGCTGGGTCCGATCGGGAGCGGCGGCAACGTCACGGTCATCAGTCTCACCCGGCCGTTCGGCGAGGCCACGGCGCTCATGGCCGGATTTCAGCGGGCGCAAGGGGAGACGATCGTCACCTTGCCGGCCTACCACCAGGTCGAGGGCAGCGAGGTCGCCAAGCTGGTGCTAGGGCTCGCCTCGAGCGACCTGGCAATCGGCCGCCGCTGGCCGCGCGTGGGCAGCCGGTTCGAGGTGCTGCGCCGCAACGCCTTTCACCGGATGATTGCGTCGGTGACCGGACAGGCCTTCCACGATCTGGGTTGCGGCGCGCGGGCGATGAGGCGCCGCGTGCTGGAGGAGATCTCGCTTTACGGCGACCAGCATCGCTTCCTGCCGGTCCTGGCGAATCGCCAGGGCTTTCGGGTGGTCGAGGTGGATCTGCGGCAATCGCCACGCGATCGCTACGACCGCGGCTACCCGGTGCGCGACTACGTGCACCGGGTGTTGGATATCTTCACGGTATTCTTCCTCGTGCGTTTCACGAAGAAGCCGTTGCGCTTCTTCGGAA
Source organism: Steroidobacteraceae bacterium (assembly GCA_035552975.1). Taxonomy (GTDB): domain Bacteria; phylum Pseudomonadota; class Gammaproteobacteria; order Steroidobacterales; family Steroidobacteraceae; genus 13-2-20CM-66-19. Next base: position 1,201 of record DATNEN010000010.1, on the reverse strand, counting down.
TGGTCGGCGCGTCGACCTTCGTCATCGGAGCCGTGCTCGTCGCCTGGCTCGCCATCGACCGCCTGGTGTTCCTGCACCCGCTCGCCGATCGCCCGGCGCTGCTGTTGTCGTCGCTCCTGGTGGTGCTGGGCATGCAGCTCTTTGCGCTGGGTCTGCTGGGTGAGCTGATCATCTTCACTCACGCTCGCGACATCAAGGACTACCAGATCGAGGCCGTGATCCGTTACCCGCACGAGCCGTCGATGGAAACGAGTGTGCCGGCGACGGTCGCGATGGCGGAGGAGCACGAGCGCGACGCCGCGCACACCCATGCAATCTGAGGTCCCCCCACCTGAGCACGCTCGCACACGAACGGTTGACGGTGCGCTCGCTGGAGGCGCGGCGCTGGCTGCTGATCGTGCCGCCGGCGCTGTACGCGTTGCTCGTCTTTCCGTTCGTGTTCCAGGATGTTCTGGGCGAGCCCGACCTGGAGAGAATGGCTCTGGCGTGGGTCTACGGCGCCTCCTCGGGCCTGCAGGCGGACGCCGGCTATCACTATAACTATCTGGTCAGCTTCGGGTACTACCAGGGGCTGTATCACCTGTTGCCGCACGCGGTGCTGGTGAGCTCGTCCGCGCTGATCGGCGTCATCAACTACGTGGGTTTTGCATCGGCGGTGATCGCCGTCGCGATGCTGGGGCTGTATCTGGCGAGGCTCTTTGGGGCGAGCCGGGCATTTCTCGCGTGTGTGCTGTTCGCGTTCAGCCCTGTGTTTCTTGACCTGGGAACGAGCGGTCATCCGCAACTGCCGGGGTTCGCCGTGCTGCTGGCCGGCGGCTGGCTGTTGAGCTTCCTGGATGATCCGGGATTCGGGGTGCGGCAGAGGGTTATGGTCGCCGCGTGCTCGTTCGTCATGTTCTTTGTCGCGATGACCATTCGCGCGGATGTCGCTCTGGCGTTTCCGTTCATGACCCTCATGGGTCGCCCGGACGCCTCGCGCTCGGAGTGGCTGCGGGCCAGTGCCGGCAGGCTGCTCGTCATGGGCTCGGCCTGCGTCCTGTGGCTCGCGATCGTGAGCTCAGGCGGGGACCACGGTACTGCGGCGGGGCAGGGGTTCGTGGCGAGCTTCTTCGAGCAATTCTACAAGCTGCGCACGGTGCCGAAGGGGCTGGCGATGTTCGTTCTGTGCATGGGCGTGGCCACCCTGTCCAGCCTCGCAGCG
>DATNEN010000009.1:0-28051 GCA_035552975.1 Steroidobacteraceae bacterium | reverse complement strand
CGCACGGACTGCAGCTCCAACTGCAGCTGATCGACCCGCTTGCCTTGCGCAACCGCTTGCGTCTCGAGCTCCTCGCACCGGCTCCGCGCTTCCAGCGCGCCTTTCTCCTGCTCATCGCGCAGCTTGGTTGCCGTGGCGATGGCGGACTCCAGTGAGGTTACGCTCGCTCGCAACTGATCCCGCTCGCGGACCGTCCGCACCAGCTCGCCATCGCGATTGGAGGCTGAATCCGCGTGGCGCGCGGCCGCTTCCTCCAGCTTGTGAATGAGGTCCGCGCCCGTTTTCACGGTCTCGTTCAGCGCGGCCACGTTGCCGCGCAGCTCTGCGGTAACCTGCTCCGACTCGAGCAGTTGCTTGTCGCGCTGGGCGAGAGAAGCAGCAAACGTGTTGACGTCCTTCTCGAGGCGGGCAATTCGCTGCACGCGCTGACTCAATTCCGATTCGAGCTCTTGAATGCGCGCCGTCGCCACGCCAAGGTCTCGTTCCACACGGATCGCGCGCGACTCCCCTGCATCGACGTCCGACAGCAGGCCGGAGAAGATGTTCTCGAAAAGGGTGCGGCGGCCTTCCTGCGATTGCAGCGTCTCTAGATAGCTCGTTGCGCGAGCCCGGGTCTGATCCAACTCGAGCTGCACGCTCGCGAGAATTCGCGTGTGCTCGGCGATCTGGGCGGCCATGGCCTGGTCCCGCGTGCGTTCCGTCTCGGCGGACGCGACACGTTCCTGCTGTGAGCGCTCCAACGCCGTGGCTGCATCGCGTGCTGACTGTTCCAAGGCAGCCGTCTTTTGCTGCAGCGAACGCTGGAGGTCGGCGACCGAGGCTGTGGCCTCCGCCGTCGCAGCGTGCGCCTGCAGCAATTGCTGCTCCAGTTGGCCGATGCGCTGTTCGGCTGTTGCACGCTGAGCCCGAACTTCCTCGAGCGCACGCTCGTTCTCGGCCAGCTGCTCGACCTTGCGCTTGAGCCGATCCTCTACGTCGCCAAGATTCGCGGACAATGCCCGCAGGTTGGTTTCCAGCTCGGAGCGTGCGTCACGGAGAGAAGCGTTGGCACGCGCATCACTCGACTCGGCGACGCCAGGGAGCAGGCGCACTTCCTTGGTGTCCGCATCGGTCGCGACTCGAAGGGTCGGAGGCGGAATGATCCAGGTGTCGGTGCTGGTGAGCCGCTCTTCGGCCAGCTCGTGATCCGGGACCGCGGCGAGCTCCAGCACCGGAAGCTCGGCCGTCGAGTCGAGATCCACGTCATTGGATGTCGAGTGGTGCTGCACGTTCATCGAGTCTCCTCGCGCGATACCTCGAGCGGCGTTCGCCGACACGAGCATAGGCTTGCCAACCCTCAACCGGGGTCGAGTCCTTATTCTTGGCGCGCTCCCGAAAAAGAATTCCGTCCGGGACAGTTTAGCGCCACCGCACCGGGTGCGCTCCCGTGGCAGGCAAATGTGTGAGGAAATTCATGGAACCTGCTGACATAAGCCAGCGCAGCCCCGAGCGCGGCAGTGCTGCATCGCGGCAGTGCATTCCTCGCCAGCCGCTCTCAGCCGCGCAGGAAATCCTTCATCGCTTCGACAACAGTCTCGGGTGAGAGCTCGAACAATGCCTGCCCCTGCTCGGGCAGATCCATCAGTCGTGCCTTGGGAAGCAGCTCGCGAACCCGCTGGGTGGCTTCCCACAAAGTGTCTTTGGGTCGCAGCACCAGGCTCGGTTGGGTCACGAGCCCCAGCCGCTCCCGCGCGGCGTACTGGACCATCGCGCTGACGGCCCAGGCGCCATGCGTACCGCTGCGCAGCCGTTCGGCAAAGGCGTTTGCCGCGACCTCGGGAGGGACCCCGGGCCCATAGGAGTCACGCACCCGCTGCCACTCGGACATCAGGTGACTTCCGTCCGATACTGCCGCCGAGGGCGCCTGGACCTGCCGAAACGACTCGCGGTCGGTGTCGTTGAGTGCGGGTACGGACACCAGCACGACACGGCGGATCTGCTGCGGACGGGCGATCGCCAGCTCCGCCGCCAGCAGGGCTCCCATCTGGTAGCCCAGCACGTCGATCTGCCGGAAGCGCATGGAATCCAGGAAATCGCCGATCGCACCGGCATAGTCGGCGATCGTCGGGCGGGCCGAGGGGCCGTCCGAATCGCCAAAGCCGGGCGTGTCGGGTGCATACACCGAGCGGTCGCGGCCGGCCAATGCCAGGAACCGCCCGAACAGGCGCCCGGACAGCGGCGTTCGGTGCAGGCACAGGAGCGAAGTGCCCTCTTCGAATCCGCCCCCCGGTGGGATTGCGTTGTGTACGTGCAGCTGTCCGTAGCGACACTCGAAGTAGCCGCGACGCACCCGGGGCTGCGCGGCGGGAATCTTGTTCGTCATGCTTGCCTTGGCCATGCTCACTCCGGTTTTGGCCCGCGCACCGCCGGACGCCTCCTGCATATCCGGACCTGGCGCGGCCGCAGCATACTGCCTTCCGCCAAGGGCCGGCCATAAGCAGCGCGTCACGAAGCGTGCACCGTTTCGTTGCGCTTGCGGGGCGAAGGCGTAGATTGCCTCGCGTCGTCGCTTCAATGCCGCAGGGCATCGGCGGAACGCGAAGCGTCGCCAATTGCGGAGCAATCGGCGGAAAGCGGAGCGGCGCCAAAGCGGAGCGTCGCCAATCACGCGAGGTAGCATGCTCAAAGTACTCATCCCGCTGGCGCTGGCGTTGCTGCTGGCCGGCTGTGGGCTCGCAGAGGTCGGCGCAGCAGGGGCCACCGCCGCAACCTCGGCGGCGGAACAGGCAAAGCAGGGCAAGGAAACGGAAGCGCGCGTGCAGCAGCAGGTGGACGCAGCGATGCAACAGGACGCTGCGAACCGCAAGGCGGCCGAGGAAGCCGCGGCTCAATAGGCGTTAGGTTCGTCGGAATCGGCAGGAAAGCGGCTTCATCGTCCTGATGAAGCCGCTTTGGATCAGCTCTTCAGCGGCGCTTGCCCTTCGACTTCGCGGCACGCTTGGCCTTTCCTTTGGCCTTGCCCCGCCGCGCGCCGGCGGCCTTCTTCCCCCGCCTGGCGGCTGCCCGCTTGGCCGCAGGCTTGGCTGCCTTTTTCTTCGCTGCCTTTTTCTTCGCCGCCTTCGCAGCGGTCTTCTTCGCAGGCGCCTTCTTGCCTGCCGCCTTCTTGCCTGCCGCCTTCTTGGCAGCCGCCTTCTTGGCAGCCGCGGCCGGCTTGGGTGCAGCAGCCGGCTTGGGAGCCGCTGCGGGTTTGGCCGCGGCCGCGGGCCTGGAAGCTGGCGCGCTCACGGCGGCGGACGCAGGCGCTGCCGGCTTCGGCGCCGGAGCAGGCTTGGGAGCCGCGGGTTTCGGAGGCGCCGCGTTCGGCTGGGCCGGCTTGGGTGCGGCGGCTTTCGCCGGTTGCGCCGGCTGCTCGGCGGCCGGCATGGGGGCGACCTCGATCACCGCGAACATGCCACCCTGCGGGTCCGTGGCCTGAGCGATCCAGCTGCCCCCGGGCACCTGCATCGGGCCGTTGAGGAGGCGGCCGCCGCCGCCCTTGACCGCATTGGCGGCCTTGTCGATGTCGGCCACATTCACGTAGGTCAACCAGCTCGGGGGCATCGAGGCGGGGGAGGACTTGTACATCCCGCCGATCTGCTGCCCTCCCTGGGTGATCAGCTGATAGTCACCGACGTCACCGCCCATGGGGTGAGTGGGCCCCTTCTCCCAGCCAAACAGCTCGGTATAGAAGCCGACGGCGGCATTCACGTCCGTCGTCGCCAGCTCGTGCCAGGAGTACGCGCCAAGGGCCGCGCCACCCCCTACGTTGGCGCCGTCAGCCGACCCGGGGGCTGGGGTGTATAGCGCGAACGTTACGCCCTGGGGATCGCTGACCACGGCGTACCGGCCTACGTTGGGAATATCGGTGCCGCCCTTGATGACCTTACCCCCGAGGCGCTGAACGCCTTCCAGGGTCGAATCGACGCTCGGGGTACCGATATAGGTGAGCCAGTGCGGCCCGGAGCCCTGCTCGGGCAGAGCCATGAGGCCGCCCGCCCGGGCCTTGCCCATGACCCACAAGGTGTAGCCGGGCATTCCCGAGGGCTGGGTCTTCCACGGCATCACTCTCGAGTAGAAGGCACCGGCGGCATCCGTATCCGTCGTCATCAACTCGTGCCATATGAAGCGTCCCCGAATATCCGCGTTGCTCATGGCGAGAATTCCCCTTTTTTTTCGGCCCTTTTTGGCAAGTGCAAGCGCTGGAGGAAGTGCACTCTGCGCACTTACCTCCAAAGCAGGATGCGCGACATTCTGCACCGGCGCGCGTTCCACTTCCATGACTGTTGAATCGCGCGCGGCGAGTCGTTTGCAGCGTGAGCCGGAAGGTGCTACGGAAGCTTCCAGGTGGCGCCGACGAGAGCGAAGCGCGGGAGCCAGACCGAGGTGGTCCGCTCGAGGAGCGGCCGGGAGGTATTGCCGGCGAACTGCACGTCGATGCAGCAGGGGTTGGCATGATTGGTGAGATTGTCGACTTCGCCGAACAGCTCCAGCGCTCCGAGTCGAATGGGATGCGCCCAGGTCAGTCGGGAGTCCAACGAGAAGTACGCCGGCCACTTGCGGACGTTCAACGGGAACAGGGCGAGCTGGGGGGGCTCGAGGCTCGTGGCGTAAAGCCGGTTGCGACCCCAACCGGTATGCCAGGTGGCGTCCGAAGACCACAGCCAGGGCGCCTGGCGCCAGGCAATGCCGATGGCGGCTGCATGCTTCTGGTCCCAGCTCCGGGGCACGGTGACGCCGTTGATGACGTCAGTGGCTTCGGACCAGCTGTAGTTCGCCCACCCCGACCAGGCGGGTGTCGCCTGCCACCTCAGGCTGACTTCAGTGCCGACGGCGCGGGCGCTCGATGCCTGGATCAGCATCCGATCGACTTCGATCTCCGGAAGCAAAGCGATCGGGTCCAGCAGATTCTCGTAACGCGGACGAGGGTTTTCGATGCGCTTGTCGAAGGCCTCGACGTGCAGCTGCACGGCTGGCGAGAGCTGACGCTCCAGGCCGATGACGGTCTGCATCGCGAACTCCGCGCGGTGGAATACGTCGTCGCCATCATCCACCTGCAGCTCGTCCGGGCGCTGGGTCTGGGACAACCGCCCCCAGCTGGCGCGCAGCACGGTCGCCGGATCGTACTGGTATTGGAGGCCCACCCGTGGAGAGACCTGGTTGCCGCGAAACGCGAGCCCATACCGTTCTCCGTCCCAACGCATGCCGGCGTCGGCAGACAGATGGGGTGTGATCCCCCAGAGCACGGACATATAGGTGGCATAGGCCTGGCCGTCCAGGTCCAGGCGGGTCTGGGTGTTCAGGGTGGTTGGCCGCCCGAACGCTTCTGCGAGCTGCGGATTGAACAGCGCATTGGCCGTGTACCGGTATTGCGCTTCGTAGTCGTACCACTCGAACCCGCTCACCAACCCCCAGCGATCGCTGATGCGGCCGCTCGTCTCGAGGCGAAAGGCGGTGGTACCGAAATGACGCGTGTCCTCCATGCTGCCATTCGCGCTGCCGACGCGGTCCAGCGTCCCAAAGCGGTGCGTGTGACGTTCCGTCCGCGACAGCGTTGCGTGCAGCGTGGTGTCCTGCAAAGGCGTGAACGTCCAGCCCAACCACGCGGTGGCGTCGCGGTAGCTGATAAGCGCCTGCTCGGTCGAGGACAGACCGGTTCCCGGGATCCTCTGGCCCACACTGGAGTTGAAATTGCCCTTCAGGTCATCGTCGAGCACCAGGTACCCGGCCGCCACACTCATCACGTCGCTGAGGTCGTACTGGACCCGTCCGAGCGCGTCCAGAAAGTCGGGGTCTACTTCGGTGCGATCCAGCAGATCGGAGATGAAGTCCACGACGCCGATGCGTACGACCCCCAGCCACTGCAGGGGGCTGGAGCTGAGCTTGCCCTGCGTCAGCGCCTCGGAAAACAACACGCTCTGGCTGAGCGCGTAGTAGTTCTCGCCGTCCCAGGTGCGTGGCTGCATGTCGAGCACACCCGACAGGCGGTTGCCGAAGCGCGCCGGAAACACGCCGCTGAAGAAATCCATGCGTGAGATCGTCTCGGGGTCGAGCGACCCGAGCAGCCCCTGGATGTCTTTGTAATGGTAGGGCTCGAACAGCGGCACGCCGTCGAAGTACGTCGCGACCTCGTCCTCGCGACCCCCGCGTATATGCGGCCGCACCGAAATGGCGCTCGTAGTCACTCCCGGCAGGTAGCGAGCGGCGCGCATCGCATCCTGAAACAACCCCGGCATCGCCTCCAGGCTCTGACGCGAGATATCCGTTGAGGGCTGCGGTCCCATTTGCGTCTGATCGACACCGTAGCGGCTGGCGTAGACATCGACCTCCGCGGATTGCGATGAGGGCGCCTCGGGCGGCTTGGCTGCAGGAGTGACAGGTTTGCCGGCCTCCGCCGGTGGCGGCACGGCTGGCTTCGGGGGCAGGCTGACGACCGAGAACAGCTCCGGCTGCGCGTTCTGGGCACGCACTGCCTCGAGGCCTAGTCCATAGGGCGCCAGGATCCGGCGCGCAATCTCCTCGGGAGTGCCCGTTCCGGGATCGACGTTGACAGTGAGCTGCGCACCTACGAGCGCCGAGCTGAAGATCACCTCCAGGCCGGAACGGCGCAGCTCCTCCAGAGCCTGGGCGAGGGGTTGTCCCCGCTCCACGGCCTCGGATGCTCCCGCCCACGACAGGGCGCAGACGAAAAAAAGTGCCGCCCCCCTCATCGCGCGCTGCATGGCCGCGGATGCTAGCACTCGAGACGATTGGTTTATGCTGCTGCCCTCGTCCCAATCGAATAGCCTGACTTCACTGTGGATCGCCCTTTGGCCGACGAATCCGAGCTCATCCGACGCATGCTCGCCGGGGACCAGCGGGCTTTCGATGCGTTCTTCGAGGGGCATTTCGCCCGGCTCTACCGCTTTGCCCTGCCGCGGCTCGGCCGGGACGCCGAGGCCACCCGGGAGGTCGTCCAGGCGACCTTGAGCAAGGCCATGCGCAAGTTGGCCCTGTTCCGTGGGGATGCGGCCATTTTCACCTGGCTGTGCCAGATCTGTCGGCGAGAAGTCGTCGACTACCTCCGCGCTCACCGCCGCTACGCCGATCACGTCACGCTCATCGACGACCAGCCCGAGCTGCGCGCCGCCATCGAGTCTCTCGAGGCGCCCGATGAGTACGACCTGGTCAAGACCTATGGCCGCGCGGAAGTCGGCAGGCTGGTGCAGGCGGTGCTGGATCGGCTGCCGGCGCGCTATGGCGACGCGCTCGAGTGGAAGTACATCGAAGGTCATTCGGTCGAGGAGATCGGGGCTCGTCTGGGGATCGGGCACGCGGCCGCGCAATCGCTGCTGGCGCGGGCCCGGCTCGCATTCCGCGATGCCCTGGAGAGGGTGTTCGGCTCAACCGCGGCAGAGCTCGCCGCCGCTCTGGAGGGCTGAGCCATGATCACCGAGGAGAACGCAGAGCGCGACTTGAGTGGCGTGTTGCGCAACGCGGGCCGTCGTTCGGGCCCTCCGGAGGATGTGGCGCAGGCCATACGGGCCGCCGTCGAAGCGCAGTGGCGCGAGGTCATCGCTCAGCGAAACCGCCGGCGCCGGATAGGCCTGTCGTTGGCTGCTGCCGCCGTGTGCGCGGCGCTCGGGCTGTGGGCCGCCAGGCCTGTGCTGCTGGGGTCGGGCGAACGCATGGCTGAGGTCCGCTTTACCGTGGGGTCCGTGCAGGGGAAGGAGGGCCGGCTGCGCAGTTGGGGGGCCGTGGGCCTGGGGCAGGCGCTGTTTGCCGGTGAGACGCTCGCCACCTCCGCGACCGGTCGTCTGGCGCTGTCGCTCGCTGGCCGAGTGTCGGTTCGGCTCGACCGCGACACGCAGGTCACGCTCCTGAGCCCAGGGCGGATCTCGCTCTCCCGGGGCGCCGTCTATGTGGATTCGGGGGAGCCGACCGGCTCGCAGGGGCCGGGGCTGCTGGTGGAGACTGCGGCGGGGGCGGTGCATCACCTCGGCACGCAGTATGAAGCGCGGGTGATCGGCTCCTCCGAGGTCCAAATCGCCGTCCGCGAGGGCAGCGTCGAGCTCGACACGAGCACGGGGGCGATGCATCGCGCCGCCGCGGGCGAGCAGATGACGGTGTCCTCCGCGGGGACGGTGGTGCGCAGCGCCCTCTCACCCTATGACGAGCGCTGGCACTGGGTTGCGGCAACCGCTCCGGCTTTCGACATCGATGGGCATTCGGTCGCTGAGTTTCTGACCTGGGTGGCGCGCGAGTTGGGTCGCGATGTCGTCTACGCTGATGCGGCCACGCAGGCGGAAGCGGCCCGCGTGATACTCAGCGGGTCCATTTCCGGGTTGAGCCCGGACCAGGCGCTGGCGGCCGTCCTGCCGACGACGCCATTACACAGCCAACTGCGCGACGGACAACTCCTCGTGTCCCTGAGTGCCGCATCTTCCGACTGAGCTCGCGTGATTCCCTGCCGCCGGCCGTACTGAGTGGGTATCCAGCAGACGCCGCTGCATCACCAGACACCCACGTTGGGCATCGACTTCCAGGGCTCGGCGGGCGCCAATGCCGCGCCGTTCTGCAACAGCTCGACGGAGATGTTGTCGGGCGAGCGCACGAAGGCCATCCGCCCGTCCCTCGGCGGACGGTTGATGGTCACTCCGTGGTCCATCAGCCGCTGACAGGTCGCGTAGATATCGTCGACGCCATAGGCCACGTGACCGAAGTTGCGTCCGCTCCCGTAGGGCTCCGGGTCCCAGTTATATGTCAGCTCGATCTGCGCCGATTCGTCGCCGGGGGCGGCGAGGAAGATCAGTGTGAAACGGCCCTGCGGCACTTCGTGTCTCTTGACCTCTTTCAGTCCGAGCGCTTGCGTGTAGAAGCTCAGGGAAGCGTCGACGTCGGTGACTCGGACCATGGTGTGCAGGTACTTCATTGCGGTTCTCGCGGGTGAGGGCTTGCCGGGGCGGGGGGCAAAGAGTACCGGGAATGAGGTGGCGCCCGCAGCGCGGGCGCCGCACGCATCCCGGCTAGAACATCTCCGAGGCACCCGGTGGTTTCACATCCACCTTATGCCGGGAAGGGATAAAGTCCCCGGTGATCATGTTCTCGTACGACTGCCCCGGCCCGACCATGGGATAGACGCCGGCATCCGGATCGATCATCACTTCGAGGAAGGCGGGCCCGTCGAACTTCATGAACTCCTCGATGACGCGCGGCACGTCCTGCTTACGGTCCAGGCGCACGGCATAGCGGAAGCCATCCGCCTGCGCGGTCTTGATGAAGTCCTTCTTGTGCAGCGAGCGATCGCTCGCGGACAGGCGGCCCTTGTGGAAGAGCTTCTGCCACTGCTTGACCATGCCGTCGCCGAAGTTGTTGAGCACCACGACCTTGATGGGCAGGGAGTAGGTGGTGACGGTCTCCAGCTCGCCGATATTCATGCGGATGCTGGAGTCGCCATCGATGTCGATGACGCGGCGGCGCGGATTGGCGATCTGCGCGCCGATCGCCGCCGGCAGGCCGAATCCCATGGTGCCCATGCTCCCGGAGGTCAGCCAGCAGCGCGGATGGCGGAAGTCGCAGTACTGGGCCGCCCACATCTGGTGCTGCCCGACGCCGGTGCTGATGATGGCCTCGCCGCCGGCGTGCCGATTGATCTCTTCGATGACGTAGTAGGGTTGAATGAGCTCGCTGTTGCGATCGTAGTTCATCGCGTACACGCGCTTCAGCTCGGCCAGATGCGCGTGCCACAAGCCGAAGTCCGGGCGGATCTGCTCGCGCCGGCCGTACTCGGTGAGCGCCTGCAGAGCCTCTCCGAGCAGGCCCACATGGCTCCAGTGTGCGCGCTTGACCTTGTTGACCTCGGCGCGATCGATGTCGAAGTGCGCGATCCACTGGGCGTTCCTTGCAAACTTGGCAGGGACACCCGCAACCCGATCGTCGAAGCGCGCGCCGGCGGCAATCAGAAAATCGCAATCGTCGACGGCATAGTTGGCGAACGCAGTGCCGTGCATGCCCAGCATGCGCATCGAGAGCGCCTGCGTCGTGTCGACGGCGCCGATGCCCATCAAGGTGGTGACGACCGGGATGCCAAAGGTGGCGGCGAACTCGCGCAGCACGCCCGCGGCGTTGGAGCTGATCACGCCGCCGCCGGCGTAGATGAGCGGCCGCTTGGACTGGCTGAGCATCTCGAAGAACCGGCCGATCTCGTGGGGCTCGAGGACGCGGTCGGCCAGCTCGTTCATGCGGCGCCGATAACCGGGGATGGGCAGCATGCCCCCGCCCTGGAATACGCCTTCCCAGTTCTGCACGTCTTTGGGCACGTCGACGACCACCGGGCCCGGGCGGCCGCTTCTTGCGATCTCGAAGGCCGTGCGCAGGGTCGCTTCCAGCTTGGTGGGGTCGGTCACCAGGAAAATGTGCTTGGCGACCGCGCCCATGATGGAGGGTACGGGGGCTTCCTGGAACGCGTCGGTGCCGATCGCCGCCGTTGCGACCTGGCCGCAGATCACGACGATGGGAATCGAGTCCGCCATGCAATCGCGCACCGGCGTCACGGTATTCGTCGCCCCCGGGCCGGAGGTCACCAGGCACACCCCGACACGACCGGTGGCGCGGGCGTAGCCCGCCGCCATGAATGCCGCGCCCTGCTCGTTGGCAGGCACAATCAACGGAATCTGCGGCTCGCCGGCGGCGTTCTGCTGCTCGTTGAACAGAAACACGGCGTCATAGGTGGGCAGGATGGCGCCGCCGCTATAGCCGAAAATGGCGGACACGCCCTCGTCGGCGAGCACTTGCATGATCATCCGCGCACCCGTCATCCGCTGGCCGGTAAGCGGATGTCCGGCAGGACGGGGCTGGATCACCGTGTCGCTCATTTGGGGGGTCGCTCTCGAAAAAGGGCTGGTAGCCCCCCGAGACTAGCAGCTCGCGTCCGCGGTGCAAAATGGCACCCGGAACGCCCGCGAAGCCGCGGGATTCGGTCATTGGAGCCAGACAGGACCTGCCCGTCAGCCCCAACGGGCTGGGCTGACGAGCCGTGCGGCCGCTGCCACAGCCCCCCGCCCGGCCGGGGAATCCTTTATCCTCGTGCCAGTAGTGAACTACTCAAGAGTCCATGCGTCATATCATTGCGATTCTGCTGCAGAACGAAGCGGGTGCCCTGACCCGCGTCGCCGGCCTGTTTTCCACTCGCGGCTACAACATCGAGTCCCTTTCGGTGGCGCCCACGGATGACCCGACGGTATCGCGCCTGACGCTGGTCACCAAAGGCTCCGAAGGGGTCATTCAGCAGATCGCCAATCAGCTCAACAAGCTGGTGGACGTCGTCAGCGTCGAGGACATGACACGCGGCGAGCATCTCGAGCGTGAGCTCGTTCTGTTGAAGCTGAAAGTGCGGCCGGACAGGACGGACGCGGTCCGAGGTTATGTCGTACGCACCGGCGGCCGGGTGCTCGATCCGGCGCTCGACGGGTTCATCGTCGAGTTGACCGCGAGCGAGGCCGAAGTCAACGCATTCATCGCGGACCTGGCGCAGAACGGTGAGCTGTTGGAGGTCGTGCGCAGCGGGGCGCTGGGGATCGGACGCAACGCCAGGCAGCTGCGCGTCGTGCGCTGACGCTCAGCCCTGCAGCGCGGGCGCCGCCGGTGCCGTTGCCCGATCTCGCGCGGTACCCTTAAAATGCACGGCACAACAATACGGGTGGTCCATCGAGGTTGGCGGCCGAGAGCGCTCGGCGTCCGATCCAAACCCTGTTGAACGGAATGGACCTTTGTCAATGACCCGTGCCCAGATCCTCATCGTCGACGATTTGCCGGAAAAGCGGCTGGTGTACAGCAGCCTGCTGGAGGACATCGACGCGGACCTGGTCACCGCGAGCTCCGGCACCGAGGCCCTGAAGTGCGTGCTGCGTACCGAGTTCGCCGTCATCCTGCTCGATGTCAACATGCCGGACATCGACGGCCTGGAGACGGCGAGTCTGATCCGCAAGCACCGCAACGGCCGCAATACGCCGATCATCTTCATCACGGCCTACGCCGATGAGATGCAGACCGTCCGCGGCTACGAGCTGGGTGCCGTCGACTACATCCTCTCGCCGGTGATTGCCCCGGTACTGCGTACCAAAGTGCGTGTGTTCGTGGAGCTGTTTCGCGCGCACGCCGCCTTATCCCTCGCCAACCAGGAGCTCGAGTCGCGTGTCGCCGAGCGGACCCGCGAGCTGCAAAGCACCAACGAGCGCCTCGAAGCCGAGATCGTCCGGCGCCGCCGCGCGCAGGCCGAGCGCGAGGAGACGCTCGAGCGCGAAAAGGTGCTGCGGGTGGAAGCCGAGGGCCTCAGCCGGCTGAAGGACGAATTCCTGGCGACCATGTCGCACGAGCTGCGCACGCCCCTGAACGCGATCTTCGGTTGGATCACGCTGCTGCGGACGCGTCAGCTGGATGAGCCCACTCAGGCGCGGGCTCTGGAGACCATCGAGCGCAACGCGCGCAGCCAGAAGCGTTTGATCGAGGATCTGCTGGACGCCTCCCGTATCGTGACGGGCAAGGTCTCCCTGGAGCTGGTGAGCGTCGACCCGCGGCGCGTCGTCGAGGCTGCGCTGGATGCCATGCTGCCGGCCGCACAGACGAAGGGCCTGACTCTCGTGCCGCAGCTCGATACCCGGACCGGCCTGGTGCACGGAGACTTCGCTCGCCTGCAGCAAGTCGTGTGCAACCTGCTGTCCAACGCCATCAAGTTCACCGCTTCCGGCGGTCGAGTCGAAGTATCTCTGACGCGTACGGGCAAGATGGCGCAGATCAGCGTGCAGGACAGCGGTCAGGGCATCAAGGCAGAGTTCCTGCCGCATGTGTTCGATCGCTTCCGGCAGGAGGACGGCTCGATCAGCCGGCGCCACGGCGGCCTGGGTCTGGGCCTGGCGATCGTGCGCCACCTGGTCGAGCTGCACGCCGGGTCGGTCGAGGCGCACAGCGAGGGCGAAGGAGCCGGAGCGCGATTCGTGATCCATCTGCCCCTGCGCGCGAGCTCGGCCGCCTCATCCATCGCTGTCGATGCCCCCATAGGGCGGGCGGTCGCGGCAACACTGGCGGGCGTGCGGATCCTGGTGGTCGATGACGAGATCGAGGCACGCGAGCTCATGAGTCGCATTCTCCAGGACTTCGGCGCGGAGGTGGCGCTTGCGGACAGCGGTCACTCGGCGCTGTCAATGCTGTTCGAGCGGCGTCCGCACGTGCTGTTGGCGGACCTTGGAATGCCGGGCATGGATGGCTTTGCCCTGATCGAGCAGGTGCGCGCCCTGGATCCGGAGTTCGGCGGCCTGACTCCCGCCGTGGCTGTCACGGGGTACACCTCGCCGCAGGATCGTCTGCGGGCACTTCAATCCGGCTACCAGAATCACATCGCCAAGCCGGTCGAGCCCGAAGAGCTCGCCATTGTGATCGCGAGCCTGGCCGGGCGCCTCGCTGTTGACCGGCGTGCGTGAGCCGGCGCAATGCACGTTGGGCTGCGGGTGAAGCGTGCCCCCGGGAGGACGCGTCGCGCGCCGGGCGCGCCCCGGGGAGGACGCGTCGCGCGCCGGGCGCGTCGCCAGGGAGGTGCTCTCCCGCGGACAGCACTGTAGCCCGCAGGCCTCAGGGCACGAGCAGGGTCGATCCCGTCGTCCTGCGGCCTTCGAGGTCCCGGTGCGCTTCGGCCACCTCGGCCAGCGGATAGGTCTGGCCGATCCGGATGCGGACAGTCTTGTTCTTCACCACTCCGAACAACTCGCGTGCCGCGGCGTCCAGATCCGCGCGCCGGGTGATGTAATGGAACAAGGTAGGACGCGTGAGGTACAGGGAGCCTCGCTTGCCGAGCTCGAGCGGACTCACCGGCGGGGGCGGTCCGGAGGCGTTGCCATAGGAGACCAGCATTCCCCGTAGACGCAGGCAATCCAGTGACTCGAAGAAAGTATCCTTGCCCACGGCGTCGTAAACCGCCGCGACACCCTCGCCCTTGGTGAGCTTTCGCACGCTCGGAACCAACTCGTCGCGCCCAAGGATCAGCACGTGCTTACAGCCGTGCTTGCGGGCAAGCTCTGCCTTCGCCTCACTACCGACGACGCCGATGACCTTGGCGCCGAGGGCCTTCGCCCACTGGCACAGCAGCAGCCCGACACCCCCGGCGGCGGCGTGGACGAGAATGCTCTCTCCCCGCTGGACCTTGTAAGTGCGGCGCAGCAGGTATTGAGCGGTCAACCCCTTCAGCATCAGGGCGGCCGCCTGTTCGTCGGAAATGCCCTTGGGTACTTTGACGAGCCGCTCGAGCGGGACGTTACGCAACTCACTGTACGCGCCCGGCTTCGGATGCACGTAGGCGACGCGGTCACCGACGCGGAACCCACGAACCTTGCGACCGACCGCCGTGATCACTCCCGCGGCCTCCCGACCCAGGCCGCTCGGCAACTCCCCGGGATACAGTCCGGTTCGGTCGTAGACGTCGATGTAATTGAGGCCTATCGCGGTGTGGCGGATCTGTACCTCGTCCGCCGCGGGCTTGCCGACTTCGATCTCCTCGAAGCGCAACACCTCGGGACCGCCGTACTCGTGGAAGCGGATGGCTCTTGGCATGGCTGCATGATACGGACTTTAGGGCCCGCGCGTGGGAACGCGCGGACCCGGGGCCGGGCGGTGGGGTCCTCGGGAACCCCCGGCGAGGGGTGCCTCAGAGGGCGGCGTCGTCGGTTTCGCCCGTTCGAATACGGATCACGCGGTCGATGTCGGTGATGAAGATCTTGCCGTCACCGACCTTGCCCGTCTTGGCGGATTTGAGAATGGCCTCGACCACCTGGTCGGCGAGATCGCCCCGGACGGCGACTTCGATACGGGTCTTCGGGACGAAGTCCACGACGTATTCGGCGCCCCGGTAGAGCTCCGTGTGGCCCCTCTGCCGCCCGAATCCCTTGACCTCGGTGACGGTCATGCCCGAAACGCCGATATCGGACAGCGCAGCGCGCACGTCGTCGAGCTTGAATGGCTTGATGATCGCGGTGACCAGTTTCATGTGTGCGAACTCTCCGTCGGAGTTTCCAGGGCGTTATTTATATGACTGCGGCCAAAGACGGGTTTGCAGCTTTCATGCCACGCTCGACTTACCGGCAAATCACGAAATTTGCGCGCAAAAGACGCACCGTACCTTCAGGACCGTGCACCATTCTAGCGCGGGCCGTCTGCGCGCCTTCCCATCGTGGTGCATCTCGCTGGTGCGCTATGCTCCGTCTGATGCGCGAGCAAATCGTGATCGTGGGGGCCGGCCAGGCAGCCGTCCAGGCCGTCGATACACTACGCCGCAAAGGCTTTACGGGGAAGCTGGTCGTCGTCGGCGACGAGCCCTACGTGGCCTACCAGCGCCCGCCCCTCTCGAAAAAGTATCTGGCAGGCGCACTCGAGCGTGAGCGGCTCTTGATTCGACCCGCCCACTTTTATACGGATCACGGAGTCGAGCTTCGCACCGGACGCCGCGTCGTGGAGATCTCGCGGCACGAGCATCGCGTCCGGGTCGACGACGGCTCCACGATTGCGTACGACGGGCTGTTGCTGGCAACCGGCAGCACTCCGCGGCGTCTGAGGGCCCCCGGAGCGGATCTGCAGGGGGTGCACTACCTGCGTACGCTCGAGGATGTCGACCGTATCCGTGCCGACATGGCCCCCGGTCGCCGCCTGGTCGTGGTGGGTGGAGGCTACATCGGCCTGGAGGTCGCTGCGACGGCCCGGGAGCTGGGCCTCGAGGCGACCGTCCTGGAGATGGCGGATCGCGTCATGAGCCGGGTGACGTGCTCGGAGATCTCGGCGTTCTTTACGGACCAGCACACCCGTCGCGGGGTCCGCATCCTGTGCAACGCCCGGGTGCGGGCGCTCACCGGGGACGCGGACGGTCGCGTGCGGTCGGTGATCACCGAGGACGGCACGGAGCATGCCGCCGACCTGGCGGTCATCGGTGTCGGAGTCGTCGCCGTCGATGAGCTCGCGGTTGCCTCGGGTCTGGAGTGCTCCAACGGTATCGTCGTGGACACTCACTGCCGCACATCCGATCCGGATATCTACGCCGCAGGCGACTGCACCAGCCATACCAATCTGCACTATGGCCTGCGCGTACGCCTGGAGTCAGTCGACAACGCGTTCGAGCAGGGCACCAGCGCCGCCTTGAATCTGATCGGCATTCCCACGGTGCACGACAAAGTCCCGTGGTTCTGGTCCGACCAGTTCGATCTGAAACTGGTGATCGTCGGCCTGTGCCAGGAGCACGACACCGTCATCACGCGCGGCGACCCTGCCGGCCGTAGCTTCAGCGCGTGCTACCTGCGCGCCGGTGAGCTGGTGGCGATCGACACGATCAACCATCCGAAGGACCAGATGGCCGCCCGCAAGCTCATCGCCGCGCGCGCCCACCCGCATCCCGACAAGCTGGCCGACCCCGCCATCGCGCTGAAGGATTCTGTCTAATCAAACTCGGCCCATCCATGGGACCGCGCATCGCGACGTGAGCAAGCTCACATCGGCACCCTGCCCCTGTGTGTCAGGATTCACACCAGCGGCCCAACTACAAACACGCCGCACCGTGCCCGGCAAGGGTGCGGGGATGGGGGTCAATGTCAAATCGGTCGCGCCACCCGCTGCTGGGTGTTGCCCTGCTCTTTTTGGCTTGCGTGTCGATGGCGAATGAGGCGCTCGCCGCTGCACCGTACAAGGTCCTCAACCACGAAGCGATTCAGATCGAGGCACGCACGCTCGGCGCAGGCCGGCAGCACCTGAGCCTCGCCGCCTTCGGCAAACAGTTCGAGCTCAGCCTGCGGCCGAACGCCAGCATCCAGGCCGCCGTTCCCGGCACGCGCCCGGACATCCAGCCGTTGGCGGGAACCCTCGATGGCCTGCCGGGCTCATGGGTGAGGATCACGCGTACGCGCGCGGGTTGGCGCGGCATGCTGTTCGATGGCCAGGAGCTCTACGCCATCGAGCCGGTCGGTGACGTCGGGGAGGCGTTGGTTCAACCGCACTCCGACTCGGCCACGGCGCCGGTGATGTATCGGCTCGCCGATACGCTCATGACGGTGGGCACCGGATTCTGCGCAACCGTCAACGCGGACGGCAGCCCCGCGGACGGCGGCAGCCCCCCGGCACCCGGCACTGCGACGACCGGCGCGACCGCCGACTCCCCCTCGTCGAAGCGCCTCTCCGCTGTCCAGGTATTCGAGGCCATCGCTGCGGACTTGAACGCCGCGGCTACGCAATACCCCAGCCGGCGGCTGATGACCGGAGTGGTCGCGGACTACGAATTCTCACAGGCCTTCGCCGATCCACAGGGCGCGATCATCGCGCGCATGAACATCGTCGACGGCATCTTCTCGAGCCAGGTCGGAGTGAAGATCGCGCTCGCCCCGGTGACGGTGATCAGCACACCGAATGAGCCGTTCACGAGCACCGTGCCGAACGATCTGCTGAGCCAACTTCGCACCTATCGGGGCAGCAACGCCTCGCAGAGCAGCCTCGGCGTCACTCACCTGATGACCGGTCGCAATCTGGACGGTGACATCGTGGGTATCTCGTACCAGGGAGCCCTCTGCAATGGCGCCACATCGGCAGGGCTCTCCGAGGGCTGGCACTCGACGACCATGTCCGCGCTGATCGCGGCGCACGAGCTGGGGCACAACTTCAACGCGCCGCACGACGGTGTACCGGGCCCCTGCGCGAGCACGCCGCAGACGTATCTGATGTCGCCCATGATCAATGGGAGCAATCAGTTCTCGAACTGCAGCCTGCAGCAGATTCAGGCACGCATCCAAAGCGCGCAGTGTCTCACCCGGTATTATCCGCCCGACGTGTCCGTGACGGCCGCGAACACGATGATAGGCGCAGGCATCAACTCGCCGTTCACCGTGACATTGTCAGTGAGCGCTCTGGGTGACGATGCCTCGACCGACGTGTCGACAACCGTCACGATCCCCGCCAATCTCACGCTGCAATCGGCGACGGTTGCGGGCAACGCCTGCACTCAGGCCGCCGGCACTCTCACTTGCTCCATCGGCTCGCTCCCACCAGGGGAAACGCGCGATATCGATCTGCAGTTGACGGCAACGTCGGCCGGGTCGGCCGCCGTTTCGTTTGCGGTGAGCTCCTCGAACGATTCCAACACCGCCAACGATTCGGGCACGGTCACCGCGAATATCACCGTCGCGGCTCCTGCCGTGTCCGCCCCCACAGCAGCGGCAACCAGCTCCGATGGTGGCGGTGGCGGCGGCGGGGGTCGGATCGACCTCGCGATGTTGGCTTTTTTGAGTGTGATCCTCGCGGTTGCCGCGCGGGCACGTGACGCCTACGCGAGAACGACGAGCAGGTCCTTGGCGTCCACCTGCTGACCCGGACGCGCGAGCACCTCAGCCACTTCGCCGTCGATTTCTGCGCGCACGGCCGTTTCCATCTTCATCGCTTCCAGGGTCGCGAGCACGTCGCCGCGCGCGACTTTTCGTCCCACGGCGGCGCTGATCGTAGCCACGGTCCCAGGCATCGGCGCACCCACGTGCTGCGGATTTCCGGGCTCGGCCTTGCGCTGCGGCGGGGACCGGGCCACCTGGCTGCGGTCCGCCACGCGCACTTCACGCGGCTGGCCGTTGAGCTCGAAGAATACTGTCTTGGTCCCATCCTCGTGGACGTCGCTCACGGCTATGAAACGGACGATCAGGGTCTTGCCCCGTTCCAGGTCGACGCTGATCTCCTGCCCCGTCTCCATGCCGTAGAAGAAGACCGGCGTGGGCAGCATGCCCACATCGCCGTACTGTTTGCGGTGTTGCGCGTAGTCGAGCCACACCTTCGGATACATCAGATAGGAAGCCAGGTCGTCGTCGGTCACCTGCCGCCAGGACGCGGCCTGCCGCATCTGCTCGCGCGCCGCCTCCAGGTCGGTCGGCGGCAGACGTGCCCCCGGGCGCTCGGTGAACGCTCGCTGGCCGTTGAGCACTTTGCTCTGCAGCTGCGCGGGGAATCCGCCATTGGGTTGGCCGAGATCTCCCCGAAACAACTGCACGACCGACTCCGGAAACGCCACGTCGGTGCGCGGATCGAGCACCTGCTGGGGCGTCAGCCCGCTCGTCACCATCATCAGGGCGAGGTCGCCCACAACTTTCGAGGTCGGGGTGACTTTGACGATGTCCCCGAACATGAGGTTGACGTCGGCGTACGCCTGCGCGACTTCGGGCCAGCGGGCATCTCCGATGCCGAGTGCGCGCGCCTGCTCTCGCAGGTTTGTGTACTGCCCACCGGGCATGCCGTGTACGTAGACCTCGGACGCACCCGAGCGGATGTCGCTCTCGAACGCCCCGTACAGCTTGCGCGTCTGCTCCCAATAAGCGGACAGCATACGCAGCTTCGCGGGATCGACCCCAGGATCGCGTGGCCCGAATCGCAGCGCCTCGACGATGGACCCCAGGTTCGGCTGCGACGTAAGGCCGCTCATCGCATCGATCGCGCCGTCAACTGCGTCGGCGCCCGCATCCACGGCCGCGAGCACACTCGCCGCCGCGATACCGCTCGTGTCATGGGTGTGGAAGTGAATCGGCAGGCCCACCTCTTCCTTCAGGGCCTTCACCAGTGCGTAGGCCGCACGCGGGCGGCATAGTCCGGCCATGTCCTTGATGCCGAGGATGTGCGTTCCGGCTGCCTCGAGCTCTCGTGCCAGCTGCACGTAATAGTTCAGGGTGTACTTGTTCTCGTGCGGATCGCTCAGGTTGCCGGTGTAACAGATCGCAGCTTCGCACAGCTTGCCCGATTCCAATACGGCGTCGATGGCCACGCGCATGTTGTCGGTCCAGTTGAGCGAGTCGAAGATGCGGAACAGGTCGATGCCGCGCTCTGCCGCGCGAGCGACGAAGAACCGCACGACGTTGTCCGGATAGTTGGTGTAGCCGACGGCGTTTGCCGAGCGCAGCAGCATCTGCAGGAGCAGATTCGGCATCGCTTCGCGCAGCAGCGTGAGACGGTGCCATGGATCCTCGTGCAGAAACCGCATCGCCACGTCGAACGTCGCTCCGCCCCAGCACTCCATCGAGAAGAGCTCCGGGACCAGGGTCGAGTAGTACGGTGCAATCGCCGTGAGGTCGATCGACCGTACCCGTGTGGCCAGCAACGACTGATGCGCGTCCCGCATCGTGGTGTCGGTCAGCAGCACGCGCTGTTGCCGCGCCATCCAGCCAGCAAAGGCCTTCGGTCCGAGCTCATCGAGCTTCTGCCTGGTCCCGGCCGGCGGCGCGCCGGGGGTGGTGCCGGGAAGCTCCGGGAGGCTGAAGGTCCCGGGGCGGCTGCGGCCGCGAGTCTCGACATTGCCGTTCACGATGGTGTCGGCCAGGAAGGTGAGGATGCGCGTCGCGCGATCTCGCTTGCGCGGCCAACGGAAAAGCTCGGGAGTCTCGTCTATGAAGCGGGTGGTGTAATCTCCCCGAGCGAAGCGCGGATGCGTAATGAGCTGATCCAGAAATCGCAGATTGGTCACGACGCCGCGGATGCGGAACTCCCACAACGCGCGGTGCATGCGCGCGATGGTCTCCTCCGGCGTCGGCGACCACGAGGTCACTTTCACCAGCAGCGAGTCGTAGGAGCGGGTGATGAAGGCGCCTGCGTAGGCGGTGCCGGCGTCCAGGCGGATTCCGAACCCCGCAGGACTGCGGTAGGCGCTCATCCGGCCGTAGTCCGGGATGAAGTTGTTCTCCGGATCCTCCGTAGTGACCCTGCATTGCAGCGCGTGCGCACCGATGCGGATGTCAGCCTGAGGAGGAACGCCGCTCTCGGGGGTGCCGAGCTGCGCACCCTCGGCGATCCGGATCTGCGCCTTGACGAGATCGATGCCCGTGACGCACTCGGTGACCGTGTGCTCTACCTGGATGCGCGGATTGACCTCGATGAAGTAGAACTTGCCGGTGTCTGCATCCTGCAGGAACTCCACCGTACCCGCATTCACATAGCGGGCCGCACGTCCAATCTTCAGCGCAGCCGCGCACAGCTCGACCCGTTGCTGGTCGGACAGAAAGACAGCCGGCGCGCGCTCCACCACTTTCTGGTTACGCCGTTGCACCGTGCAGTCGCGTTCGAACAGGTGGACCAGCTCCCCATGACGGTCACCCAGGATCTGCACCTCGATGTGACGGGCGCGGCTGACGAGCTTCTCGAGGTAGACCTCGTCGTTGCCGAAGGCCGCCTGCGACTCGCGGCGCGCGACCGGCAGAAGCTCAGCGAGCTGCGCATCGCTGGCGACGATGCGCATGCCCCGGCCGCCTCCACCCCAGCTGGCCTTGAGCATCACCGGATAACCTATGCCGTGCGCGAGCCTCATGCATTGCCGGATATCCACCGGCAGGGGCGGAGTCGCGGGCATGACAGGCACGCCCGCGGCGATCGCCAGGTTCCGGGCGGCCACCTTGTTGCCCAGACTCTCCATGGTTTCGGGCGAGGGGCCGATGAAGAGAATGCCGGCGGCGGCGCAAGCTCGGGCGAACTGGGGGTTCTCGGCCAGGAATCCGTAGCCGGGGTGAATCGCATCGACGTGCGCCTCGCGTGCGATCCGCAGAATGTCCGGGATATCCAGATAGGCCTCGACCGGGCCACGATGGCGGCCGACGAGGTACGCTTCATCCGACTTGGTCCGGTGCAGCGAGAAGCGATCCTCCTGCGAGTAGATCGCCACCGTCGCCAGCCCCAGCTCGCTGGCCGCGCGCATGACTCGAATTGCGATTTCGCCGCGATTGGCCACCAGGAGTCGGTGTATCCGCCGTGCCATGGCCGATGAGTCCCAGGATCGTGAGAGACCCGATCATAACGGCAGTTGACGACCCGCGGTGGTACAGAGCCATTCAAGCCTGGCACGATGTCTTTTTTATAAACCGTAGGGGGTTCGCGCGAAGCGCGAATCCCCCTGAGTAGTTCGCGCGAAGCGCGTAAGGACCCCCCCATGCATGCCCTGGCCATCCACGGCGGAGCCGGTCCGATTCCGGCACAGGCGCTCACCCCCGAGCGGGACAAACAATTCCGGGCGGCCCTGCAGCTGGCCCTGGATGCCGGGCATCAAGTGCTGGAGAGCGGCGGCGCGAGTCTCGATGCCGTCACGACTGCGGTACGCATCCTCGAGAACGACCCGCTGTTCAACGCAGGCCGCGGCGCGGCCTTGACGCGTGACGGTGCGGCCGAGCTGGATGCCGCGGTCATGGAAGGAAGCACGCAGCGCGCCGGCGCCGTGGCTTCGGTGCGTCATGTCAGAAACCCAGTGGACCTCGCCCGGCGAGTCATGGAGAAGTCGCGCCACGTGCTCCTGGTGGGTGCGGGGGCGGAGGAATTTGCCTTGGAGGAAGGGCTGGAGCTGGTGCCGAACTCCTACTTCCGTACGGCGGAAAGACTGCAACAGCTCGAGAGCGAGCAGCGCGGCGAGCGCGTGTCGGATCTGATCCCCTCGCACGGCACCGTTGGCGCCGTGGCCCTCGATGGCAAGGGCGATCTGGCCGCGGCGACCTCCACCGGCGGCATGACCAACAAGCGCCAGGGGCGCGTCGGCGACTCCCCTATCATCGGGGCGGGTACCTACGCGAAGAATGGTGTCTGCGCCGTCTCGGCCACCGGTCACGGCGAGTTCTTCATCCGGGCCGTAGCCGCCTACCATATCTGCGCGGCCGTCGAATACCGCGGGCTGAGCCTGGAGGAAGCGGCACGGGAAATGCTACACGGGATACTCCGCCGCCTGGGGGGCCAAGGTGGCATTATCGGAATCGACTCAGGGGGACACATCGTGATGGACTTCAGCACCCAGGGCATGTTTCGGGGCGCCCGGGATTCGCGTGGGCGCAATGAGCTGGCCATCCTCAAGGTTTCCTAGAGCGAGGCGCCGTGTCGGGGACGACCGAGCAGAAGAAGGCAGCGCAGGGGGACGAGCGTTGGCACTTCCAGCAGCTGATCTCGGGTGTGAGGGACTACGCCATCTTCACTCTCGATCGGACCGGCCACGTCACCAGCTGGAATGAGGGTGCGCAGAACATCAAGGGCTACCAGGCCCCCGAGATCCTCGGCCGACACTTCTCCTGCTTCTACGAGCCGCAAGCCATCGCCGCCGGCTGGCCCGACCAGGAGCTGAAGATCGCCGCGGGCCAGGGACGGCTCGAGGATGAAGGCTGGCGGCTGCGCAAGGATGGCAGCCGTTTCTGGGCAAGTGTCGTCATCACTGCCTTGCGCGATCCTTCCGGCGAGCTGCACGGCTTCCTCAAGATCACGCGCGACCTCACCGAGCGGCGCCGTCATGAGGAAAGTCTCCGCCTCAGCGAAGAGCGCTTCCGCCTCCTCGTGGAGGAAGTGAAGGACCACGCATTGTTCATGCTGGACCCGGAAGGTCTCGTGGCCAGTTGGAATCTCGGCGCCCAGCGTCTCGCGGGATACACCGCTGCGGAGATCATGGGGCGGCACTTCTCTTCCTTCTACCCCCCCGAGAGCGCCGACATCGGCCTGCCGCAACAGCACATGGCGCTGGCGACTCAGAACGGGAACGTCGAGACGGAAGGATGGCTGATTCGCAAGAACGGCACCCGCTTCTGGGCCGACATGACCCTCTCAGCACTCCATAACCGCGAGGGACGCCTGCGCGGCTTCGCCACGGTCACGCGCGACTTGACCGAACGCAATCGCGTTGCAGCGCTGGAACAGTCTCACGAGAGCGCTTACACCTTCCTCGCGATGCTGTCACACGAGCTGCGCAATCCGCTCGCTCCGTTGATGACTTCCGTCGACATTCTGCGTATGCGCAACACCAGCGATCCGGTGGTGCAGCAGACCAGCGACGTCATTGCCAGGCAGGTGCAGCATCTCACGCGACTCGTCGACGATCTGATGGATGTGGGTCGAATTACGTCCGGACGGATTGCGCTCTCGCATGCTCCGATGGATATCGCAGTCCCCGTGGCCCGAGCCCTGGAGCTGAGCCGACCGCTGATCGACACCCGGCAGCACTCTTTGCATCTGTCATTGCCCGAGCACCCTGTGATGGTCAGTGGGGACCTGACTCGGCTGACTCAGGTGATGGTCAACCTGCTGAACAATGCAGCGAAGTACACGCCGCAGGGTGGCCACATCGACGTCACGGTAAACGCCGAAAATGGCAGTGTAGTCATCCGGGTGCGTGACACCGGAAGCGGCATGCCACGCGAGCTGGTGCCGAGAGTGTTCGACCTGTTCACCCAGGGTCAACGCTCGCTGGACCGTGCCGAAGGCGGCCTCGGCGTCGGCTTGACGCTCGTGCAGAAGATTGTTGCGTTGCATGGCGGGACGGTCGCCGCCCATAGCGAAGGCATCGATCGCGGCAGCGAATTCGTCGTGCGCCTGCCGCGTGACTCGGCACTAAACGTAGCCGCACGCCCGTTGCAGGACCCTGACGGCAGCGAGGAGCCCAGGCAACGGTTGCGCGTCGTGGTCGTGGACGACAACAGGGACGCCGCAGAGAGCATGGCCATCCTCATGGAGCTGTGGGGCCACCAAGTCAAACGCGCCTTCGACGGACCCCGGGCGATCGAAGCCAGCCTCGATTACTGGCCCCAGGTGATATTCCTGGACATCGGTCTTCCGGGCATGGACGGCTATGAGGTCGCCGGGCGACTGCGAGAGAGGCCCGAAACGGCGCGCGCCGTGCTGGTGGCCGTGACGGGCTACGGCCAGGAAGAGGACCGGCGGCGCTCTCGCAGAGCCGGATTCGATCACCACCTGGTCAAGCCGGTCGCTCCGGAGACGCTGCGTCTGCTGCTGTCCTCCCTGGAGCCCGGGCGCAGCAGCTCGCTCAAGCCTGAAGTGACCTGAAGAGGCTGGGCGGGCGTGACTCCCATCGTGCCCACACGCGGCGCAACTGCTGAGCCGAACGAAACCCCGCCTTGACGGCGACCCGCTCGATATCGAGCCGGCTCTGCGCCACCAGTTCCTTGGCCACCGCGAACCGGATCAGCTGCACGTAGTCGAGCGGTGAGCAACGGGCGTGCTCGGAGAACAACCGTGCCAGGTTGCGGGCACTGGTACAGGCGACCGCCGACAACTCCCGCGAAGTCCAGGACGCCGCGGGCCGCCGGTTGACGGCATCCTGAACTCGATGAACCGCCGGATGCAGATGGTTGCGATGCAGTACCCACGGAGAGAGCGCCGGATCCGCGCCCGAGCGGCGCATGTACACCACGAGGTCGCGCGCAACATCCGCCGCGACCCGCGGCCCAAGCTGACGGGCAATGACGTGCAGTGCGAGATCCAGTCCTGCGGTCACCCCTGCGCTGGTGAGCACGGTGCCGTCTTCGACGAAGATGCGGTTGTCGTGCACGCGCGCTTGCGGGGCAACCTCTTTCAACTCCTGCAGATGCGAATGATGGGTGGTGCATTCCCGCCCGGAGAGCAGGCCAGCCTTGCCTGCCAGGACGCTTCCGGCACACACGCAGACCAGGACCGCCTGGCCCACGGCACCTGACTGCAGCCAGCTCACCAGGCGTGCCGTGCAGGGCTCGGTCAGATCGACCGCCTTTCCGGCAACGCCTGTGAGCACGACGAGCGAGTCCGGATCGACGCTGCGCGGCAGGGGCTCGAGCGCGCCGACTTGCAGCCCGATGGCGGTCTGTACCGTGTCGACCGGCGCGACGAACCGGAGGCGATAGCTGCCTGGGACTTTGCGCTCGGCCACGCGAAAGGCCTCGGCGGGGCCCGCCAGATCCAGCAGCACCAGACCCGGCAACACCGCAAACAGCACGTCTTTCATGGCTGCACGCCTCCTGCCTCACCCCAGCGCTGCGGCGGTGCCGACGATGCGCGCAAAGCGTCCGTCCAGCACGAGCTCGGTACGCTCGCGCAACTCCGCCGTCGAGAACGAACGTCCCGACCTGGAGGTCATCGGGAAGGTCAGCGTCGCATCCGTCACGTAGCGAACACTGAATCCCGAGTCAGAAGCATGCCGGGCCGTCGTCTCGCAGCACTGCTCGGTGCGGATCCCCGTTATCAGGACCTCCTGAATCCCACGCTGGCGCAGCCATGCTTCGAGCGTCGTGCCGTCGGCCGCCTTGCCGAACAGCGCGGAGTGCACGTGCTTGTGGAACACCTCAGCGGGCGCGAGCGACAGCCCGGTCAGGGTGCGAACGAATCCGGACTGTGCCGTGAACGGGTCCGCGGCATCGGCGCTGAGCTCCTGATGGAAGATCTGCAGCACCGGCACGCCCCGGGCACGGCAGCGATCGATCAGGCCCTGGACGTTGGCGATGAAGGCGCCGACTTCACTCGCATTCCAGTACGGGCGGTGACGAAAGGACTCCTGCACGTCGATGACCAGCAATGCCTGCTTCATGGGAGGGCTCCGATGTGGCCTGGAACGGACACATCATGGCGCGGGCCCCCGGCCCGGCGCCAGCGGAGCCCCGGACGCCAGGCGGTCAAAAACGGACATCCGGAGGGAAGCCCCCCGAGCCGCCTGGCCCGGGGGGCCCGTGACCCCTAGAACTTGGCCCGCACGCCGACATAGAAGCGGCGCCCGATGTTGTCGTAGTCGAGCAGGGTGGTGCCTTTGTTGTTGTTGACGCCCGTCACCGCGCCTACGGTATTCGGCGAGGCATTGAGCAGGTTATCGACACCCAACCGCACATCGATGGCGTCGGTCAGCGCCCAGTGGCCGAACGCGTCCACCTCGTTATAGTTATTGGCGCCCTGCAGAGTGCTGACGCTGCCCGGTCCCGGACCGATGTAGGGCAGGTGCTGCCAGCGGAAGCCCACCGACGCACGTCCCAGGGTGTAGGAGAAGTTCGTGTACAGCTTGTACCGGAACGAGGAGTTCACGGTAGTGCCGGTGTAATCGACGAACGGCTGGCCGGCGAACGTCTGGACCGCGTACTCCTTCAGGTAGCTGGCGAGGATGTTCATCGAGAAGCTGCCCGGGATGGGGGCTCCTATGTCCGAGGGACGTACGGACCAGTCCAGCTCCGTATCGACGCCTTCGGACTTGATGCCGCCCTCGTTGATGTACGGCGCCTGGTAGTTGCGACCCGCTCCCCAGGGATCCCCGGCGTTGGTCTCACGGTTGATGTACTGGCAGGCCGGGGACGCCGCGAACAGCTCGGCACCGGTGTGCGAACCCGCCGCAGCGCCGATCAGCGGGTTGAACTGCGCATCCAGACACTGCTGGTACACGGCGTTGTAGTCGGCGACGGCGATCGCATCCTTGAGCATGATCCGGTACCAGTCCACCGACAGTTGCAGGTGCGAGATCAGGGCCGCATCGAAGGGCGACTTGATGACGGTGCCCAGGGTCGTCGTCCGCGCGGTCTCGGATTTGAGGTTCGGATTGCCCTGGATGATGGCGATCGAGAACGGGAACGCACCGGTGAAGGGCGCCGGTCCGAACACCGTGTAGTTGTAGGTGTTGGCACTCGCACCCGGCACCATGTACTGGCCGGTGTTGCCCTGCCGGATCATCAGGTACTGACACAGCTCCTGCATGTTGTAACGGTTCGGATTGCTCGGTACGTTGCCCCAGCTCGGCGTCACGGAGAAGTAGGCGCAGGGATCGGGCGTGATGGTGCCGCTGATGCCCGTGATCTGCGAGCTGCCCGGCGGAGTGAACAGCTCGGCGATGTTCGGTGCACGGTTGGCCACCTCCAGACCGCCGCGGAACTTGATCCAGTCGGTGACCGCCCAGTCGCCCATCAGCTTGAAGGTGCTGATACCGCCGGTGCCGGTGTTATAGCGCGAGTAGCGGTACCCCGGATCGATCTCGAGCGACTTCGCGAACGGCTTGTCCTTCAGGACCGGGACGGAGAACTCGACGTAGCCTTCCTTGACGGTCGTCCCGCCCTGCACGCCCACCGGCATGATGATGTTCTGCAGGACGTTGGCATAGGCCTGGTTGGCGTTGAAGCCCGAGTCGGGATTGAAGTTGAAATCGTCGGAACGGAAATCGGCGCCCACGGCGAAGCGCAGGCGGCCGGCGCCGAAGGGCATGTCGAGCAGACTGCCGGTGAGATCCGCCTCGCCGGTCTCCTGGGTGATCTGCGTGATGGTGTTC
>DATNEN010000008.1:0-4477 GCA_035552975.1 Steroidobacteraceae bacterium | reverse complement strand
CACGTTCGGCATTTGCGGAGCGGTTCACTTCATTGCTCGGACAGCCACCGATGCACTACCTGACTCTTTGGCGCATGCAGGTGGCGGCCCAACACCTGCGTGAAGGACGCGGCAGCATGGCGCAAATTGCGTCTGCGGTTGGCTACGAGTCCGAAGAAGCGTTCAGTCGTGCTTTCAAACGCCAGTTCGGCCAATCACCTGGCATCTGGCGCCGGCAGTTGGGATGAGGAACATTCCGTCCCGGTGCGACCGGCCCGCCCATGCTGTGGCCGACGATGGCCAGCTCCTCAACCCGCCGCCGCCAATGACGACTCAGGCGAATCACCGAGGCAGACCGGAGTGCTACGAGCCCCCGGGGAAGGTTCATTTTGCTGGCAGGCGGGGCGCCGCAAATGACTGATTACTAAAGTTTTCCTCTCGCCGGAGTGCCGGGCGAACCGAGCAGTAGCTGGGCAATTCACGGGATCGAGGGATCTGTGCCGAGCTTCATGCGTTGATGGCCCGGGCAAAGCCACGCTACGAGCATCAGTGCTGGATTTCCGGTGGAGCTGCGGACGGCAGGGGAGAGCGCCTTGAGCCTCAGGAAGCGATTGAGAGATGCGGTCTTCGATTCCCTGGTCCCGCCCGAGATTGCAGCCAGACAGCGCCCGCTCTCCGATTCCGCGCGCAAGGAGCTGGAGGAGGCCCTGCGCCGCCACTATTTCAGCCAGCCGCTGAATTATTTCGCAGCGACTCCCGAGGAGTACCTGGCCAGCCCCGAAGGCCGAAGCGACATGGCCGACCATGTCATCGGTCGGGCCATCGCCACCCGGCGGCTCGTGATCCCGTGGCTCGCCTCAGCCCTGCCGCTCGAGGGCTGCAGGATCCTCGAGATCGGCTGCGGAACCGGCGCATCGACCGCCGCCCTGGCTGAGCAGGGTTGCGAAGTCGTCGGCGTGGACGTCAATGAAGGCAATCTCCTGGTTGCGCGGGAGCGCTGCCGGATCCAGGGCCTGCAGGCCGAATTCCTCTGTGCGAACGCGACTGACGTGCACGAGCATTTTCCGCCCGGCCGATTCGACTTGATCATCTTTTTCGCGACGCTGGAACACCTGACCTATGCGGAGAGGGTGCCAGCGATGAAAAGTACCTGGGACATGCTCAACCCCGGGGGCCTATGGTGCGTCGTGGAAACGCCCAATCGCCTGTGGTGGTTCGACGAGCACACCTCCGGCCTGCCGTTCTTCCATTGGCTTCCCGATGATCTGGCCATCGACTACGCTCCCCACAGCCAGCGCCGGTTCATGAGCATGTACGCCTCCTCCAGCCACGACGAGGCCGCGAAACATGACTTCGCTCGTCGCGGCCGGGGTGTCAGCTTTCACGAATTCGATCTCGCTCTGGGCCCGACGGGCTCGCTCAACGTAGTGAGCGCCCTGAATCTGTACGCGCGGGAGAAGAGCCTCGCGATTCGCACCAAGTGGCTGGTGTCGAAGTCCCGTCGGTTCGAGTCCTTTCTGCGCTCGCATGGCCCGCAGATTCACCCCGCCTTCTACCAGCCCGGCCTCGACCTCCTCATCCGCAAGTAGCCCCTTGGCTCTAGTCGACCGCTCCCAAGGGCATTACAGCGCCAACATTCGCTCGCGCCACCCACCCCGAGCGGCCGCCGCGCGTACGAACGAGCACGAAGTCCTCGTGCTCCGCCGTCAGGGTCACCGTTTCCGCCTCAGGCAATACAAAAGCCGTGTCGCCCATGGGCACAGGGGCAACGCGCGCCGGCGTCTGATTGACGAGGATGACGGCCTCGTGCATCCGCCGCCATTGCAGCATCGCGTTGGAAACGGTCAACGCGACCAATGCGCAGCCGGCCAGGATGCCGCATGCTCGCGCCAGTCGAGCCCGCGACGTCATCTTTCCCGCGACCACGCCAACCCCGACGAGCGCAAGTCCCAGTACGCCCATCCAGGCCGCCACTGCAGGGCTTGTGGCCTCGGCGATCCGGGCCAGGCGGCTGCGGGTCTGTACAGGTACATGTGCCGCCGCGCGCACGTAGTCAAGATTGGCGCGGATATCCGCATCCTCCGGAGCCAACAGCGCGGCCCGCTCATAGTTGAGCACCGCCAGGCCCGGCTTGCCGGCGCGCGCGTATGAGTTCGCCACGTTGTAAAGGTCATCCGCCGAGTACCGTCGATGCGGTGCTTGCGAGAAGCTCGGCCCACCATACAGGGCGAGACCTGCCAGCAGCAGCGCCATCCTCAGCCCGCGCATCTATTGAGCCTCACCAGCGAGCTGGCCGCGAACCAGGCCCAGCCAACGTTGAAAGTCCTTGCCGTCGGGTGCCTGGTGCGAATACTGCGCCTCGTCAGCGAGCGCAAACAGCCGCTCGATGTCCTCGCTCGCGGCGCCCAGCCGTGCTTTCAACTCCGTCGAGGTGATCTGATCGGGAGGCATCCCCCACCGATTCGCGAACGTCTGTAAGAGTGTGCTGCGCGCCTCCGTGAAAAATGACGCGGAATCGCCTGATCGCGCTGCCGTCTCCAACTGCGCTAGCGCGCGCCTCGCCGCTTTGTCGTTGGCGCGTCGGGGCTCAGGTCGTACCGCGAACCAGCTCACCGCCAGAATCAACGCGAGGGTCGCTGGAACAGTCAGAAACGAGGACTGGAAGTAGAGCGGTCGCAACTCGCTCACCGAGGGTCGCGGCCGCCGGTGGTCGGGGCGCAGACTCTGCGCAAATGCGCCCCCGTGCGCGCCGTTCGTGGTCGATACGCCAGGCGAGCTGTCGGCCAGCGATGCGGCGACCATGACTTTGATGGGTTGGGTGTGCGCCCGCTCGTACTGCTGCGTCCTCGGGTTGAAGTAACTGAATTCGAGCGCCGGAATCGTCTGTTCTCCGGGAAGCTCGGCGATCAGCGGCTGCTCGAACACCTTCTCGCCGTGCGTCTGCGCCGCGTCACTCGCCTTGAAGGAGGATTTCGGCGGGTAGGTCTTCCAATGATCCAGATGCTCCAGCATCGCTGAATCGACGCGATCGAAGTTCCCGACGCCGCTGACACGCAGATGCAGAGTGAGCGGGTCTCCCGCGGCCACCCGGGTGGGCGCAACATCGCTGGACACCTCGAAGTCGCCGACGGCGCCGCTGAAGTCACCGGGCCTTCCTCGCGTAGGGAGCGGCAGGACCTTGAGCTCCGAGGAGGGACTCGCGATCTTCATATCCTTGGGTGCGCTGCTGCGGGACATGCTTTTCGCGAACGGCCAACCCATCATGGCGCTCAATTCCCGATCCACGTCCGATCGCGCATCGAGCGTGACGGTGAGAGGTGTTTCCACCGATAAGGTGAAATCCCCCGGCTTCACCGCCGCGAGCGCGCTGTGCCACGTCAGGACGAGGAAGGTGCTGTCTGCGATCAACTGCTCACGGCGCAGCGGCTGCTTCGAGAGATTGTTGAGTGTGAAGTCACCGCCGCTGAGGGCGGGCGGCCCATTGATCGACTTCACGACTCCAGGCCGTATCCCCAGCTCGATATCGACCGGCACGGTTTCGCCCACGTACAGCGAGCGCTCCGGCACCACCAGCTCGGCGAAAGCAGCGCCGCCGGCTTTGAGCTGGATACCCTTCGGGACCGGAGCCTTCGACAGCGGTGCCGGTGCGGTGGCGGCGGGCCCCTGGTGGTGCCAGACGTAAGGGTTGGGCGGTTGGTCCTTGTACACCTCCAGACCGACGGTGGGTGACTTCGGAGTGAGCCCGGGAATGCTGAAAATGCCCACTGTCTGCGGCGTGACGCGGATCAGCACGTACCATGTGGGGCTCGTTCGCCCGCCGATGAACTCATACCCCTGCGAGCGCCCGAGCAGTTGGAATGTCAGTCCGGGGACGCTCGGAAGGTGGAAGTCCTCCAGGTAGCCGTCGAGGCTCGTAACGCGAATGGTCGCCGTTTCGCCCAGCTTGATGCGTGCAGGCTCGACGGTTTCATAAGCCAGTGCGGGATCGCCCGCCGCGTTCGCCTCCGCAAACGGGGCTAGCAGTCCCAACGCTGCGATGACCCACCGGCTCCAATGTAGGGACAGAACTACTCGGCGGCGCCGACGCGCCTCGCCCTCCGGGCCGCCCTGCCGGGCGTTATTAAGAATTCGCATCACCAGTTCTTGAACGGCTTGTCCGGCTGGTCGGGGTCCCGCGGCCCCGAGGGCACCGGAAGTGAATGGCGTTCCTCCGATTTGGCCGAGTCCAACAACGCGCGAGCATCCTCCGCGCTCATCTGTCCGGGCCCCCTTTGACCAGACGCCTCCGCACCTACTGCGGCATTCGCCGACGGCCCGCTCTGCTGCGCCGGCGGCGGAGGGCCACCCGCGGAATTCTGCGCCGAAGCCTGAGCCAGCTGCACCTGCGGCGGCGGTTGCCCTTGCGACTTCCCCTGTCCCTGCGGTGGCGGCTGCCCTTGCGACTGCCCCTGTCCCTGCGGCGGCGGCTGCCCATGTGACTGCCCCCGCCCCTGCGGCG
>DATNEN010000007.1:0-2692 GCA_035552975.1 Steroidobacteraceae bacterium | reverse complement strand
TTGCAGGCGCTCGCCTCAGCGGACCCACATTCGCTCGGATGAACGCGATACAGGCGTACGTGTTCACCTTCGCGGCCCACGGTGACGCCGGGAAGATACGGACCCGGCCCATTGAAAGCGGCATCGCTCGTGACGCAGGTGTGCGCCTCGCCGGCCTCTGCCAGAGTCACCGCATGCGGCCGCAGCGGCGCTATCAGGAGAATCGACAGTGCGGCCATGCTGCGTTTGACGGTCCACAGCCGAACCGTCGGACTCCGCCTCGGTGTGCTATGAGCGCCCATACGAACCAGGTCCCTGTTTCCCTGTTGACATGAATCAGTACTTCCCGCGCTGGATACCGTCAAGGCAGCGCTAGAGAAAGGTGAACGGCCGGCGCAGAATCCCGGCACGGCGGTTGCGCCGGGTGGGGTATATGCCGTCGCGAAAGCTATCGACGTATCGAGCCGAGCGGGATTTCAGCAAGACCCCCGAGCCCAGCGGACGCCAGAGCGTTGCACGCTCGAAACAGCTGCGCTTTGTCATTCAGAAGCACGCCGCCCGGCGCCTGCACTACGACCTGCGGCTGGAGCTGGATGGCGTGTTCAAATCCTGGGCCGTCACGCGCGGCCCCTCGCTCGATCCGGCACAGAAGCGTCTGGCCGTCGAGGTGGAAGATCACCCGCTCGACTATGGCGATTTCGAAGGGACGATTCCTCGCGGTGAGTACGGCGGCGGGACGGTGCAGTTGTGGGATCGCGGCTTCTGGATACCCGAGGGCGACGAGTCGCCCTCAGACCAGATCAGAGGCGGCGAGCTGAAATTCCAGCTCGAAGGGGACCGCCTGCACGGGAGCTGGGTGCTGGTGCGGATGAAATCCGACCGCTTCGGTGGCAAGCGGACCAACTGGCTGCTCATCAAGCATCGCGATGACAGCGCGCGACCGCTCGCGGAAGCCGAAGCGCTGCTGGCCGAGGATCGGTCCGTGGCATCGGGACGCAGCCTGGCGGAAATTGCCGCAGGCACCGGGCGGGCGCCGAAACCTTTCATGCTGCAGGGGAAATCGGCGACCAAGGCGAATGCCGTGTGGCACTCGAACCGCAGTGAAGCGGTCGCTCCGGCGGCGCCACGTGCCGCCGTGAAACCGCCGCGGGCGCGCCCCGCCGCCGGAGCGTCGAAACCTGCACGCTCCGGGAAACCTGGCGCAATCCCCGATTTCGTCGTCCCCCAACTCTGCCGCCTGGTCGACAAGCCCCCGCCTGGAGAGGGCTGGGGCCACGAGATGAAGCTCGATGGCTACCGGGTACAGCTGCGCGTCGTCGATGGCGAGGCCACCCTCAAGACCCGCAAGGGGCTGGACTGGACACCGAAGTTCTCCCTGATCGCGCAGGCGGCCGCCGATCTGCCGGACTGCCTGATCGATGGCGAGGTCGTGGTGCTCGACACCCAGGGGCACTCGAGCTTCTCTGGCCTGCAGGCGGCGCTCTCGGAGCAGAACCAATCGGCACTCATCCTGTTCGCGTTCGACCTGCTGTTCCTGGG
Organism: Steroidobacteraceae bacterium; assembly: GCA_035552975.1. Taxonomy (GTDB): domain Bacteria; phylum Pseudomonadota; class Gammaproteobacteria; order Steroidobacterales; family Steroidobacteraceae; genus 13-2-20CM-66-19. The sequence goes on along the minus strand of DATNEN010000007.1, from coordinate 1,174 downwards.
AAGTGAGGATCTGCGGAGCCGGCCGCTCGAGGAACGCAAGCAGGGGTTGAAGCATCTGCTCGATTCTCTCTCCGCGCCCGGACAGCAACGGATCCGCTACGTGTCGCACGTCGAAGCCGAGGGCGCGGATGTCTGGAAGTCCGCCTGTGACATGGGACTGGAGGGCATCGTCTCCAAGCGCCTCGACTCGACCTACAGATCGACGCGCTCGGACTTCTGGACGAAAGCAAAATGCCGCGCCGGCCAGGAAGTGATCATCGGCGGTTGGACGACCAACGAAGGCCAGCTTCGCTCGCTGCTCGTGGGCGTGCATCGCGGCGGCCGCTTTGTCTCCGTCGGCCGCGTGGGAACCGGGTTCAGCCAGTCGAAGGTGAAGACACTGCTCGCCAAGCTGACACCGCTGCACAGCGAGACGAGCCCCTTCCGTGGAGAGAATGCCCCGCGAAGTGAGCCCGACATTCATTGGGTCAAGCCGAAACTGGTGGCCGAAATCGAATTCGCCGGTTGGACTGGGGACGGCAACGTGCGTCAGGGGGCGTACAAGGGGCTTCGTGAGGACAAGCCTCCCCAGGAAATCACGATGGAAGAGGCGGAGCCGGTCGCTGACGTGGAGGAGAAGGTGGCAACGCGCGCGAAATCGACCAAGAACAGCAGCGCGCGGTCCAGTCGCGGTGGCGGCAAGCGCGGGCCGGGGACGAGTAGCGCAAGTGGTCGGCGCGGCGCCAAGGCGAGTAGCGCCACCGCTCGAGGCATCGCAAACAGCGGCACCTCGCATCCCGCCCGAACCTCAACCAACAAAGGCTCGCCCATCGTGATGGGCGTGACGATCTCGCACCCTGATAAAGCCATGTGGCCCGACGCCGGCGACGGCGAGCCTGTCACCAAGCTCGACCTCGCGCGTTACTACGAATCCCTCGGCGAATGGGTGCTGCCCCACCTCAAGGGTCGCCCCTGCTCCATCGTGCGCGCGCCGGATGGCCTGGGCGGTCAGGTCTTCTTCCAACGCCACGCCATGCCGGGCACTTCCGAGTTTCTCGAGCTGGTCCGCGTGTCCGGGGACCACGAAGCCTACCTGCAGATCGATCGTGTCGAAGGGCTGATCGCGGTCGCCCAGATCGCCGCCCTGGAGCTGCATCCGTGGAACTGCCAGCCGGACAAGCCCGAGGTCCCCGGC
>DATNEN010000006.1:0-17481 GCA_035552975.1 Steroidobacteraceae bacterium | reverse complement strand
CCCGGGGACGCATTAAGTAAAAACTTGCCGCGTGCCGGTCCGTTGGGGATTATGGTGAGGCGGTACGCTCGTCATGCGCGCGCGCTGCCTCAAGGAGATCCCCATCATGAAGGCCAGAACTCTTGCCTGCCTCGGCGCCCTGACGCTGCTGGGGCTGGCGGCCTGCTCCAAGCTCAACTCGGGACAGGATGAGATGAGTTGGGCGCGCGCAGCGCTCGAGCGCAACGGGCGCATCGAGGTGGTCGCCTCAGACGCTCAGGCCTCGACGTTCACCATCCGCATGAAGGACACCGGTGAGCTGCGTGTCGTTCCGCTGAGCCAGGTGGTTGCTGGACCGCCGTCCGCGGCGGCCGCGACAGCGGCGAGCGCGGAGGGGAACACGGCGGCGCCGCCTGCTACCGCGAGCGCTCCGGCCCCTTCGCCGCCTGAGACCTCTCCGCCACCGGCGAACGACACCGCTGCGGGAGCCCCGAACGAGGGGACGACGGCTGCTCCAGGAGAGCCGGCAACTACGCCGACACCGGCGCAACCACAGGTCGTCGCGGCGGATGCCGCCCAAGGCGCCAAGCCGCCTCGCAGCGAATCGGCTTCGGGCGCCGCTCCGGGCCATGTGCTGGCGTCGGGGCCGGGTTACACCATCAAGGCGGCCGAGCCCAAGGGCGCCGCGGTGCGGCGCGTGGCCAACTCGGGGCCGGCCTCGAGCGCGAACCTCGAGCGTATGCATGAGCCGATCATCTGTCAGGGCAATCGCTTTTTGCAGATCGACAATCGCAACCTCGAGTTCGACGGCGATGCGGTGAGCGCCGAAGACGGCTGCGAGATCCACATCACCAACAGTCGTATCGCTGCGAAGGGCGTGGGCGTCGTGGCGCGCAATGCCAACGTGCACATCGAGAACAGCGATATCGAAGGCGACGGCGGCTCGGTGGACGCCTCGCAGGGCGCCCAGGTGTACTCGGCCTCCTCGACGTTCAAGGGACTGCGCCGGCGAGCGGACAACGCGGCGTTTCACGACTTAGGCGGAAATGCCTGGAACTGACCGGGGCGCGTTCGCGAGCGTCGAGCTGCAAGACAGCCTGCGCAGGGCGATCGAGTCGCTGGAGGCGAATCCGACGGCCGCGGCGGCGCTGCGCGGCGCCCCTGCCGCGCTACGGGATAGCGTTCCGTTCGTGTTCTCCTGCAGTGAGTTCATTGCGCAGGCCTGCATTCGGGACGCGGCGCTGCTGCAGGACCTGTTCTCCCGCTACGATCTGCAATCCTCATTCTCGGCCGCCGACATCCTCTCGCGGGCTCCCGCTATGGGCGTACAGACGCCGCCGGATGAGGCACAGATGCTGGCGGAGCTACGCCGCTGGCGTCATCGCGCGCTGGTGCGTATCGCCTGGCGAGATCTGCTGCGCTGGGCCACTCTCGAGGAGACGCTGGCGGAGCTGTCCGCGTTCGCGGACGCCGCCATCGACCTTGCGTATCGCTATGCGTGGGGGCTGCTCGTTGCCCGCTACGGTGAGCCACGGTCGGAAGGCGGCCACGCTCAGCCGCTCCTCATCATTGCGATGGGCAAGCTCGGTGGCGGCGAGCTGAATTTCTCCTCGGATGTCGACCTCGTCATGCTATTCCCGGAAGCCGGCGAGACCGACGGCGCGCGCTCGATTGCCAACGAGGAGTTCTTCACGCGCCTCGGCCAGGGGATCATCAGGCTGCTGGAAGCCCCGACTCACGACGGTTTCGTCCTGCGCGTCGATATGCGGTTGCGGCCGTTCGGAGATAGCGGGCCGCTGGTATCGAGCTTCGCTGCCTTCGAGGACTACCTCCCGCGTCATGGGCGCGACTGGGAGCGCTACGCGTATGTGAAGGCGCGCGCGGTCACGGCACGAGAGCGCTTCACCGAGCTATACAACTCAGCCATCCGCCCGTTCGTGTACCGCCGCTACCTCGACTTCGGAGTGTTCGAGAGTCTGCGCGAGATGAAGGCGCTCATCGAGCGCGAAGTCGAGCGTCGCGAGTTGGCGGACAACGTGAAGCTGGGACCGGGAGGAATCCGGGAGATCGAGTTCATCGTCCAGGCATTTCAGCTGATCCGCGGGGGTCGCGACAAGCGGCTGCAGACCCAGTCGCTGCTGCGGGCGCTGGCGATTCTGGAGAGCGCCCGCTCGCTCCCGCAGGAGGTCGCGCAGGAACTGCGAGCCGCGTACGTGTTTCTGCGGGATCTGGAGAACCGCCTGCAGATGCTCGCCGATACTCAGGAGCATCGCCTCCCCACCGATGCGCTGGCGCGCGAGCGCGTCGCTCACGCCATGGGGATGCCCGACTGGCCCGGCCTGGTGAGCGAGTTGAACCGGCATCGGTTGAACGTGAGCCGCCATTTCCGGCTGGTCGTGTTCGGTGGCCACGATGGGGAGCAGGCGGCGGCGCTGAAGATCGATCTGGGGCGTTTCTGGGAGTCGCAGAGCGCGCCGGAGATGCCCGCCCTGCAGGAGATGCTGGCGCGGGCAGGCTTTGCCGCCGCACAGGAAACGGCGCGGTTGCTACTGGAGTTGCGCGACTCTGCCGCGGTTCGCCGCCTGGATGAGGCCGGACGCAAACGTCTGCAGGCCTTGATGCCGGTGCTCCTGACGGACATTGCCGTCGTCGCGGGCGACTCGCAGCTGGCGGTTCTGCGACGCATTCTGCGCATCATCGAGGCGATCGGGCAGCGCTCGGCCTACCTGGCGCTGCTGCATGAGAATCGTGCGGCGCGCGCCAGGCTCGTCGAGCTGTGCGGTCATGGCGAGTTTCTCGCGAACCAGATCGCTGCGCAGCCGATCCTGTTGGATGAGCTTCTCGGCGATCTGGCGCAGCTGCCGGACCGCAAGGATCTCGCGCAGGAGCTGGAGCTGCGGATGGCGCACGTGCAGGAAGATGAGCCGGAGCGTCAGGTCGAGGCGCTGCGCCACTTCCAGAGCGCCGCGCTGTTCAGGGTCGCGGTTGCCGACCTGACGGGCCGCTTGCCGGTCATGCGGGTCAGCGATCGGCTGACGGAGATTGCGGAGCTGATTCTCGAGCGCGCGATGCAGCTCGGCTGGCATCAGATCACCCAACAGTTCGGCACTCCGGAGTGCGGCGAAGGGGCCGAGCGGCGGCCGGTGTCGATCTGTGCCGTCGGCTACGGCAAGTTGGGCGGCATCGAGCTCAGCTATTCCTCGGACCTCGACCTGGTGTTCCTGCACGACTCCCGCGGGGAGCGCCAGGAAACCTCCGGTACGCGTCCCATCGACAACCAGCTGTTCTTCGTACGGCTGGCGCAGAGGATCGTGCATCTGCTGACGATGCACTCGGCTGCCGGCCGGCTGTACGAGGTCGACGTGCGCCTGCGCCCCAGCGGCAAGGGCGGCATGCTCGTCACCAACATCCTGGCGTTTACCGAATACCAGCAGAAAGAGGCGTGGACATGGGAGCACCAGGCGCTGCTGCATGCGCGCGCAGTGGCCGGTGCCCGGGAGCTGCGTGCCGAGTTCGAAGCCGTACGCCTGGACACCCTGTGCCGGCACGTGCGGCACGACACGCTGCGGGACGAGGTACGCAACATGCGCGAACGGATGCGCAAGGAGCTGTCGAAATCCGCGCACGGACAATTCGACATCAAGCAGGATGCCGGCGGGGTCGCCGACATCGAGTTCCTGGCGCAGTACTGGGCACTCGAGTGGGCGCGGACGCATCCGCCGGTTGCGATGTTCTCTGACACCATACGGCAGCTCGAGTCCGTCGCTTCAGCCGATCTGGTCCCCCAGGAGACGGTGGACGTCCTCACCGGTGCCTATCGCGCCTACCGCACCCGCACTCACCACCTGGCGCTCGCCGGGGCGCCACCTATCGTGCCGGCGTCGGAGTTTGCCACCGAGTGCGCGGCGGTGCGGCTGATCTGGAGCCGGGCGATGGGCGGGTAGGGAAGGGCTTACGCTATAATCGCCCCATGGTCGCGACGAAGCCGCTCATTCAGCCCAACGCCCAGAACCAGTACGACGTGACGCACGAGGACCTCCCTCTGTCGTGCCCCATGCCCGAGATGTACCTCTGGAACTCACATCCACGCGTGTATCTGCCGATCCGGGACATCGGCTGGGCGAAGTGTCCGTATTGCGGAGCGGAGTACACCCTGAAGGGGCCTGCGGTCACGCAAGCCGATGATGATAAAGGGTTTTAGCGCTTGCCGGCGGCGCCATAAGGTTGGTATGACTTCTCTTCGACGATCCGTGATCCCAGGCGCAGGTTGACGCGCTTCTTGATGGCCGCCCGCTCGTCGTTGGAGACATAGACCGAGCGCGCCAGCTCGATGAACTCCTCATCGAACCTGTGCGCCGCCTCCTTCTCGCGAATACGATCCTCCACCACCCACAGGCGCTCGTTCACATCCTGCAGCGCCCGCTCCTCGCTCGACAGATCCACCGCGCCGCAGCCGCTCGTGCGCCACGTTCCCTCCAGCAGACCCAGCTCGAGCTGCACGTTCGCGCGTTTGCCGGCATCGCCGATCCGCTGGGCCTTGATCCGCAGGATGGTGATCTTGTCCAGCAGCTCGCCGGGAGAGATGGGGACCAGGATGTCGTTCATGCCCGCCATCGTAACAACTCATCGAGCTTCGAGGTGACCTGCTCGACGCCGATGAGGTCCATGACGCCGCGCTCCTCGATCTTCTGCGTCCAGGGGAGCTTCTCGGGCGCGCGATGCCGGAAGCGCCGGGCGGCCTGCGGGTAGGCGTCGATCGTCCACAGCCGCGACAGGTAGGGCCCGCTGCGCGCCGGGTTGGTGGCGGCGTACAGCCCGATGACCGGAGTGTTGACCATCGTGGCCATGTGCGCCGGGCCGGAGTCCGGCGAGAGCAGCACCGTCGCGCGGCTGAGCAGGCCCAGCATTTCCGGCAGGGTGTCTTGCCCGATTTGATTGATGAGGGATGATTTGGCGGCACGCTCGATGGCCGCGCCCGTCTTGCGTTCCAGCTTGGTGGGTCCGCCTGCGAGGATGACGCGCATGCCGTGACGGCGTGCGGCGTAGTCCGCCACCGCGGCATAGCGCTTCGGCCGCCAGTTCCGCAGCGGATGGCTGGAGCACGGACTGATCACCAGAGTGGGACGCTCATCGGGAATGAGCCGTTGGGCGTAGGCGAGCGCGGCCTCCGGAAGAGGGATGTCCCAGCGCAAGGCGCGCTCCTTGATGCCGAGGGCGAGGAGGAATCCGAAAAAGCTGTCGAGCACGTGCTCGCGCGAGCGGGCAGCAATGCGTGCATTGGTGAACAGCCATTGCAGCTCGCGCGCGCGGGCGCGGTCGAACCCCAATTTGATGTCGGCAGGAATCTGACGCGCGACCAGGCTGGATCGGAAGGAGACCTGCATGTGCAGGAGCGCATCGAACCTGCGCCCCTCGAGCTGCGTGCGAAGAGCCCGACGTGCGCGCAGTCCGGCGCGTTTGTCCACGGTGATAAACTCGACCCCGTCGAGGAGCGTCAGCAAACGCGACTCGGCCTTGCCGATGATCCACGTGAGCTGCGTGTTCGGCCACGCATGCTGTAACGTTCGTACCACCGGCACGACATGGCAGGTATCGCCGATTGCCGACAGTCTCAGCAGACAGACACTGCGCGGCGGTTCGACAAACGGCAACATAGGGGGAGAGGTCAAAGATGGCCCGACGGTGGTCGCTCGGTTCCGAGGTCAAGCACAGCGCCCTCAGCGGCGGCGCCATGCTATATGACGGGTCCCGCGCGAGCAATTTCAGCCCGGCGTGGTTCGATCCGAATCACTGGGACGCCAAGGGGGCTGTCGAGGGGCGTCCGCGGGGCCGGGGCGCGGCGCTGTACATCAACGCCAGCGGCAAGCGGCTGGTCCTGCGCCACTATCGCCGCGGGGGCCTGATCGCCCGTTTTTCTGGGGACCGGTATCTGTGGCGCGATGAGGAAAGCACGCGTCCGTTCGCCGAGTGGCAGCTCACCTATCGGCTGCACCGCGCCGGCCTGCCGGTGCCCGCGCCGATAGCGGCACGCTACGAGCACAGCGGCCGCACCTACAAGGGCGACATCATCACGGAGCGGTTGCCGACGGTCGGCTCGCTCACCGAGTGCCTGTCCAAGGGAGCGCTCTCGATCCTGACGTGGATTGCCGTCGGCCGCTGCATCCGCCGGTTCCACGACCTGGGCGTCTGCCACGCCGATCTGAATGCTCACAACATCCTGCTGACCGAGGAAGCGAAGGTGTATCTGATCGACTTCGATCGCTGCCAGCTGCGCCGGTCGGGGTTGTGGCGCGACAGCAATCTGGTGCGGCTGCGGCGCTCGCTCGAGAAGGTGGCTTACGGCATGCCGGCGGATCGCTTCGGCGAATCCGACTGGCACGGACTGCTGGATGGCTACCGGCAGAGCTCGGGCGATCAGCCGCTGCAACCGGAGAGTTGAGGCGTTGCCCGCGTGTTGAGGAGGCGAGCGCCGCGATGAGATTCCTCTACATCCTCGCCGTCTACTTCGCGGCGCCCATCGTGTCGCTGTTGATGCTGATCCGCGGGCTGAAGGATCGCAGCTACTGGCGCAATTTCGGCGAGCGCTTCGGCTTCGGGCCGCGACTGGACAAGCCGGGCGTGTGGATCCACGCGGTGTCAGTGGGGGAAGTGCAGGCGGCGGCCCCGCTGGTGAGCTCGCTGCGTCAACACTTCCCCGACGTGCCGTTGATCGTTACTACGTTCACGCCTACCGGCGCGGCGCGTGCCCGCGCGCTCTTCAAGGATGGCGTCCGGGTGCGCTACGTTCCTTTCGATCTGCCGGGCGCGGTGCGACGCTTCTTCGATCGGGTACACCCGCGACTGGCCGTCATTTTCGAGACCGAGCTCTGGCCCAACATGTACCACGAGTGCGGCCGGCGTCGCGTGCCCCTCATATTGGCGAGCGCGCGCATCTCCGCGAAATCAGTGGGCCGCTACCGCAAACTCGGCGGGCTGTTCCGCGATGCGTTGTCGCAGGCAGCGGTCGTGGCTGCTCAAACCCCCGGCGATGCCGAGCGCTTCAGGGAGATGGGCGCGGATCCCGACAAGGCCCACGTGACGGGCAACATCAAGTTCGACTTCGCCGTGCCTCCCAATACTATCGCTCAGGGCCGGCGGTTGCGGGAGCTATACGCGCAGGGAAGGCCCGTGTGGGTGGCCGGCAGCACGCATCGCGGCGAAGAGGAGGCTGTGCTCGAGGCTCACAAGCTCATCCACGGCCCTCACCCCCGGGCCCTGCTCGTCATCGTGCCCCGTCACCCCAATCGTTTCGACGATGTGGCCAGAGTCATCGAGAGCGCGGGCGTGCGCTTCATGCGGCGTTCGCGCGCGGCTCCCGATGCCGATGGCATCGTTAGGGGTATGGGAACGGCGGATGTGCTGCTGGTCGATACGCTCGGCGAGTTGTTGGATTTCTACGCGGCGGCGGATGTCGCGTTCGTCGGCGGCAGTCTGCTTCCCATCGGCGGACACAACCTGCTGGAGCCGGCGGCCCTGGGTGTGCCGATCCTGACCGGGCCGCATAACTTCAACAGCGAGGATATTGCGAAGCTGTTGATTTCACGGGGTGCCGCGGAGGTCGTGCCCGACGCTCGCACGCTCGGGCGCCGCGTCGCGGCATTGCTGTCCGATCCGGATGAGCGCAGCCGCATCGGGGCGGCGGGACAGGCTTCGATCGACAGCAATCGCGGCGCGCTCGCGAAACTGCTGGGATTGATCAATCCGTTGTTGCAACAGCAATAGGCAGGACGAGCAGCCTGCGGGGCTCCTCAGCGCTGCTGCGTCGGCGGCGTCTGGGCCGGGGGTTGCTGCGCCGGCGTTGGATTCACCGGAGGCGCCGGCGGCACGTCTTGCGGCGCGGGCGCAGTGATGCCGGAATTCGACGCCGGGCCGAGCGGTTGCGCGGGGGTCGTCTTGCCCGGCACGTTGAGAGAGCCGTTGATTTCCTGCAGATCCTTCGGGTTGAGCGTGCCGGCCGCCTGGCGCAGCTGCAGGATGCTCAGCAGATAGTTGTAGCGGCTGCTCGCATAGTCGGTCTGCCCCTGTACGAGCGTCTGCCGTGCGTTGAGCACGTCGACGGAAGTGCGGGTGCCGACCTCATAGCCGGCCTCCGTGGCCTTGAGGGCCGTCTGGTCCGACTCGAGCGCTTGCCGCAGCGCCTGGACCTGCGCGATCCCGCTGATCACTCCGAGGTACGCGTCGCGTGCCGAGCGTTCGGTGGCACGTGAGTTCTGGACGACTGTCTCCTTTGCCGCGATCCACTCGTACTGCGCCTGGCGCACCTTCGATTGCGTGCCCCCGCCGGCGAAGATCGGAATACTGATCTGAAACCCGAACTGGTTATCGGTCACGGTCTCAGGCGCGGAGATCGGCGGGCTCCCGAAAAAGGACTCATCTCCACTCTGATCGGAGTGGGTGTGGCTGGCGACGAAATTGATCGTCGGGAGATGGCCTCCGAAGGCGACACGGACGTTTTCACGCGCGACATCGGCCGCCAGGCGACTTGCCACCAGCGTCAGGTTCTGGTCCATGGAAGTCGTGACCCAGGCGTCCTCACTCGCGGGCACCGGGTTGTTGAGCGGCATGTTGTCCCCGGGCTTGTCCAGCGAGTCGTATTTCTGCCCGGTGATCTCAGCGAGCTGATCGTTGGCAGTGGCCAGGGCGCGCTTGGCTGCGATCACGTTCGCGGCGGCGCGGTCGTGCGCCGCCTTGGCCTCCTCGACGTCCGTGACGGCGATCAGGCCGACCTCGAAGCGCTTGTTGGCCTGGTCGAGCTGCCGCGAGATAGCCTCCAGCGAGGCCTCGTTCGCATCGAGATTGTCCTCATCCGTGAGCACGGTGAAGTAGGCCTGGGCCACGCGGATCATCAGGTTCTGCTCGGCGGCGTGGTAGGTCGCCTCTGCCTCGGCGACCGTGCTGTCGGCCGCCTTCAGGCTCATCAGGCTCGCCCAGGAGAACACCGTCTGCTGCAGGGTCGCGCCGTACTTCTTGCTCGTCGTGTTGCTGTCAATCTCCAGCTGCGTGGGCGGCACGATCGTGGGGTTGAACAGCGCGCTCGACTCTGCAATGCTCGATTTATCCCTGGTCCACGAGCCTGTGCCGTTGATTTGCGGCAGCAGGGCCGCCCACGCCTGGGGGCGCGCCTCCCGCTGGGCCAGCCGGTTGGCGTCCGCCGCCCGGATCTGGGGGTCGTTGTGGGTCGCGTCCTCGTAGACGCCAACCAGGTCCTTGGCGGAGACGGCGCTCGCGAGCCCAAGCGCCAGAAGCACCGATACGGCCACACGATTCATATCTTTCCCTTTAACTTTCAGTCGCTTATGCGCTTTTATCTTGCCCGGGGCTTCAGAAGCTGAAGCCCGGCGGGCGTGGCGCGTTGATCAATGGGTCGATGACCGTCTCAAACAAGCTCGTGGTTGTCCATGCGTCTTCCGAAGTACGGCGGACGAGCCGGGCATCCATGGCGGGGCCCTCGCCAACCACGACGAACAGGCGGCCACCGATCTCCAGTTGCGCCTGAAGCGCGCTTTCGTACACGGGCATGGAGCCGGTCACGGCAATCGCGCCGTAGCGAGTACGCGTATCCGGCTGCAGGCCGTCGCCGGCGGTGACCTGTGCGTTGCGAATTCCCAGGGAAGCGAGATTCTCGCGTGCCAGGGAGGCCAGCTCAGGAATGACCTCGAGCGACTGCACCTGCGCCGCGGTGCCCGCCAGGCAGGCGGTGACAAATCCGGATCCGGCGCCGACCTCGAGCACGCGCTCGCGCCCGGTCAGCTCCAGCGCCTGCAACAAGCGTCCGACCACGTTGGGGCGCAGCATGTGCTGGCCGTGCGGCAAGCGGACCTCGATATCCGCGAACGCGAATGCCCGTTGGGCCTCCGGCACGAAGTGCTCGCGAGGCACCTTGCGCAGCAGCTCCAGGACGCGCGCATCGAGCACGTCCCAGGCGCGCACCTGCTGCTCGATCATCTGTTCGCGGGCGGTGGTGTTCAACATCGTCGACACGCTCCTCGAGTCGCTCATGGCGCGCCGATTGGACTTATTGCGACGCACGGAAACGGCGGAGGAAGTTACGGGTTTTCCGGCCGTCTGCCAAGCTGACTTGCGACCAGATATGGTGAAATACGCGCTAAAGTGTGGGCCCGCCTGAGCTATGCTGGGGCCATCCGCATCCCGGGCACGACAAGACGAACTAAAGTGCCGTAGCGGGGCTCACCGTTCGAGGCCTTGAACTTTTTTTATGTCGATTCTCGGGCTCCTGTGCCTCCTGCTCGCACTGATCGCGAGCGTCCTCGTCGTCCTGTACTTCCTGCAGCGCGGCGCTTTGAGGAATGTGGGAGAGCTATCGCAGCAGTTGCAGCGCATCGCCATCGGCGGCCGGCTCGAGGGCCGTGTCGAGCTGCAATCGGACACCCCCGAGATCTCCGCGCTCGTCACCGCCGTGAACCACCTGATGACGCGCGCCGCCCCCCGTACGGAGGCCAATCCCGGGATGCCGCGGCTGTTCGCGGAGCTCGGCGAGCGTATTCATGAGGCGGTGCTCATCCACCGTGACGTCATCCTCTACGCCAACCGCCAGTTCGCCAGTTTCGTCGGGGTCGATCGAGTCGACCTGGTGGGGCGCAAGCTCGCCGACCTCGTGCCGCCGGAGTATGCGGAGCTGGTGAGCGAGAACATCACGCGCCGCCTCGCGGGCGAGAGCGCCGCCGAGCGCTATGAGATCGACATGATCGGGGTGCAGGGCCAGGTGAGCCGGCTGGAGATCACTTCCGCGAGCGTCGACTATGAAGGCGCCCCCGCGCTGCTGGTGACCGGTGTCGAGATCATCCCGACACAGACCATGCCCGCGCTGCGGGTACAGCCCGAGCCGGCGGCGGCACCGACACACAATGCTCGAGGCCCTGACGCGGGCCTGCTTGCCCTGAGCTCACTGGCCGAGGCGATCATCACCACCGATGCGGAGGGACGCATCAGCTACCTGAATCCGGCCGCGGAACGAATGACCGGCAGCACCGCCGAGCAGGCGACCGGCAAGGCGCTGGAGGATCTGGTCGGGTTGGTCGATGAGATGGACCGGCGGCTGCTGTCGGATCCGGTCCGCCAGGCACTCACCAGCGGCGCGCCCGTCAATCTGAGCCGCCGCGCTCTGCTGCTGTCGCGCAGCAACGGCGCCGAGCGCTCGATCGAGCTGTCGGCATCGCCGATCCGCAACGAGGCCAAGGAAGTGATCGGCGCGGCGCTGCTGCTGCACGACGTGACCGAGCTGCGCGGGCTGGCGCGCCAGATGTCGTATCAGGCCACGCACGATGCGCTCACCGGCCTCGTCAACCGCCGCGAGTTCGAGCGGCGCCTGGAGGAGGCGACCGAGAGCGGGCATCGCGGCGAAGGCCAACACGTGTTGTGTTGTCTCGACCTCGATCGTTTCAAGGTCGTCAACGACACGAGCGGCCATCTCGCCGGCGACAGCATGTTGCGCGAGGTCGCCAAGGTCCTGCGGGACGCGGTGCGCGACAGCGATACGGTCGCCCGCCTGGGCGGCGATGAGTTCGGCGTGTTGCTCATCGGTTGCCCCCTGGAGAAGGCGCGGCAGATCGCCGACGATGTCTGTCGCGCCGTCGGCGACTATCGCTTCGTCTGGAAGGACAAGATATTCAACATCGGAGTCTCCATCGGCCTGGTCGAGATCTCGCGCGAGAGCGGCACGCTCGAGGAATTGCTGGCGGCCGCCGACTCCGCATGCTACGTCGCGAAGAAGCAGGGCTCGGGTCGGGTCGCGGTCTACTCCGCGCGGGATGAGGCGCTGGCGCGCCACACGGGGGAGATTCAGTGGCTGCAGCGCCTGCAAGGGGCCCTGAAGGAGAACCGCTTCCAGCTCTACCACCAACCGATCGTGCCCGCCTATGGCAACGGCGGCAGCGGGCCGGCCATGGAGGTGCTGGTGCGCCTGCAGGATGAGGCGGGGCACGAGGTGCCGCCGTCGGAGTTCGTGCGGGCCGCCGAGCGCTACCGGCTCATGGGACTGGTGGATCGCTGGGTCGTGCAGACGACGCTCGCGGCGCTGGGGCGCGGCGCCATCCAGATTCCGGCCAACCGCGGGGTGGCCATCAACATCTCCGGGGAGACGCTCGGGGATCTGCAGTTCCTGGAGTTCGTCGTCGAGTGTCTCGACAGCACGGGGGTCGCTCCCTCGCAGGTCTGCTTCGAGATCAGCGAGAGTGCGGTGGTCGCCAACCTGGATCATGCACGGCGCTTCGTCGGCGTGCTGCATGGCATGGGTTGCCAGTTCGCCCTGGATGACTTCGGCTCCGGCGTCGGCTCGTTCTCGAACCTGAAGAACCTGCCGATGGACTACCTGAAGATCGACGGCTCCTTCATGCGCAACCTGGCGGCGGACTCGGTGAACCAGGCCATGGTGGCGGCCATGATCAAGCTTGCGCGCACTTTGAACTTCAAGGTGATCGCCGAGCAGGTCGAGGACGCCGCCGCCCTGGATGCCGTGCGCCGCATGGGCGTCGATTACGTCCAGGGATACGCAGTGGGGCGGCCGCAGCCGCTATCCCTCGCTGCCTAGTCCATAGGCCGATCCTCACTTCCCCTGCGGCTTGAATCCCAGCGCCACTCCATTCATGCAGTAGCGAAGGCCGGTGGGCTGCGGGCCGTCCGGAAACACGTGGCCGAGGTGTCCCCCACAACGGGAGCAGTGGACTTCGGTGCGCCGCACGAAATGGCTGCGGTCCTCTTCCGTCCCCACGGCTCCCGGCAGGGGCTCGTAGAAGCTCGGCCAGCCGCTGCCGCTCTCGAACTTGGTATGAGCGTCGAACAGCGATTGCCCGCAGGCGGCGCATTGGAACTGTCCTGAGCGATGCTCATCGAGCAGGGGACTCGTGCCCGCCCGCTCGGTTCCGTGCCCGCGTAGCACGTGGTATTGCTCGGGACTGAGATCCTCGCGCCACTGTGCATCGGACTTCTGGACCGGGGGACTGGCGGAGACGGACTTCTCTGGCATGGCAGGCTCCGGACTCGACTTAAGTAGATCTCACAGTGGGGCCTGGGGCCACCCAACGCAACCGCAACCGCATGCGGGCTGCGTGCGCTGCGCGCCCCCGGAGCAACAGTCCTGGGCCGCAGGATTTCACTTGTACCTCAAGCCCTTGGCCCCCTTCGGTGGAGGCAGGTGTGGGCGCGAGCCCACACCAGTGGGTCGCTCTTCACAATTGATGACGGTGCGCGGCGCTCAAAGGCGTGATATGAAGAGCACCCGATCCAACTGGCAACGTGCAGCTATGCAACTTGCCCGGTTATGGCGCGAACACATGGCCGCGGGATGCCCGCGAGAGCTCACTGGCGTCGAGATTGCCGGCGCCGATGCTCGTGAGCTGGATGCTGAAATCAATGCGTGCGTCAGCGCATTGTTGTGTCGGTCGTTGACCGTCGACGGTCGCATCGAGCGACGCCTCGTCGACATCAGCACCGCGCTCACCGGCAAACAGGCGGAAGCGGGCGCGCCTATCGCCGCGTACTGCGCACGGCTGAATCAGTTGGTCAGCGCGGTACTTTCCGAAACTCGCGGCGGCCGCGCCTAGCGCTCCCGACAGACCCCACACCCCGCCAGCAGCCACCCGTCGCATCTCCGCGACAGCCCCGAGCCAGATGCGCGCACACAATTTGCTACCACGCCAACCTTGAGTCAGGTCACGCGTTGGAATCGACGATGCTCAATCCGCAAAGGGAGCCCGAGATGACTGAGGAGGCGCTGCCTCGCGCCGAGGTTCCGCTCAAGGTACTGGTCGTGGACGACCAGGCCGACTCCGCCGATGCTGTTGCTTTCATGCTATCGATGATGGGGCACGACGTTCACACCGCCTATGGGCCGCGGGAGGCGCTGGAGAAGTATCGCGAGGTCCAGCCGTCCGTCGTGTTCATGGATATCAGCATGCCCGAGCTCAGCGGCCTGGAGGCGGCTGCCCGCATCCGCTCGATGCCTCAGGGGACCTCGACGACGATCATTGCTCTGACGGGACTCGGTCACGAGGCCGATCGCCGGCGATCGCGCGAGGCCAGCATCGATCATCACGTAGTGAAGCCGGCCACGCCGGCCGTGCTGCACCGGTTGCTGAGCGCCCTCTACCCGGGTTAGCTCAGCACGCGGCAGACAGGCGGGGCGGGTCCGGCAGGACCCGCCCCGCAGTCGTCGATTGCGGACGCTCCGCTTGCCCCGCGATCCCTTGCCGGGATTGCGCTCTTACAGCACCGTCACCAGCAGCAGCGCGACGATGTTGATGATCTTGATGAGCGGATTGATTGCCGGGCCCGCCGTGTCCTTGTACGGATCGCCGACCGTGTCGCCCGTGACAGCCGCCTTGTGGGCGTCGGATCCCTTGCCGCCGAAGTGGCCTTCTTCGATGTACTTCTTGGCGTTGTCCCAGGCGCCCCCGCCGGTGGTCATCGAGATGGCCACGAAGAGGCCGGTCACGATCGTCCCGATCAGCAGCCCGCCCAAGGCGCGGATACCCGCACCCGGGCCCATGAGCCAGTTCAGCGCGAACAGCAGGATGATCGGCACCACAATCGGCAGGAGCGACGGCACGATCATCTCGCGGATCGCGGCTCGGGTCAGCAGGTCCACCGCGCGCGAGTAATCGGGCTTGCCCGACCCGTCCATGATCCCCTTGATCTCGCGGAACTGTCTGCGCACCTCGTTGACGACCGAGCCCGCGGCGCGGCCCACGGCTTCCATCGCCATCGCGCCGAACAGATAGGGTACCAGGCCGCCAATGAACAGGCCGATGATGACCGCCGGATCGGACAAGGAGAACTCGGCGATCTTGCCGGCCGCTTCCAGGTTGTGGGTGTAATCGGCAAACAGCACCAGCGCCGCCAGGCCCGCCGAGCCGATGGCGTACCCCTTGGTGACCGCCTTGGTCGTGTTGCCGACCGCATCGAGCGGGTCGGTGATATCGCGGACCTCCTTGGGCAGGTGAGCCATCTCGGCGATGCCGCCGGCGTTGTCGGTGATCGGGCCGTACGCATCGAGCGCCACGATCATCCCGGTCATGGACAACATGGCGGTCGCGGCGATCGCGATGCCGTAGAGCCCCAGGCCGTCGCGCATGTGCTGGCCGAGCTCGTACGAGCCCCAGATGGCCAGGCACACGGCAATCACCGGCAGGGAGGTCGCCTTCATCGATACGCCCAGGCCGGCGATGATGTTGGTGGCATGGCCGGTCTGCGAGGCTGCAGCCACTTTGCGTACCGGGCTGTACTCGGTTGCCGTGTAGTACTCCGTGATGACGATAAGCGCGGCGGTGAGTCCGAGGCCCACGAGCGTGCAGCCGAACAGGTCGGTCGCATGTTCCGGCATCAGCTGCCTGGTGATGAAGTAGAACGCGACGGCCGAGACGATGCCGGAGACGATGACGCCCTTGTAGAGGGCGTTCATGATCTTCCCGCCCGCCTTCGCCGAGACGAAGAACGTACCGATGATGGAGGAGACGATCGACGCCGCGCCGAGCGCGAGCGGATAGATGATCGCGGATGTCGAGCTGTCACTGTTGGCGAACAGCAGGCCGCCGAGCAGCATGGTCGCCACGATGGTGACGGCGTAGGTCTCGAACAGGTCGGCGGCCATGCCGGCGCAGTCACCGACGTTGTCGCCGACGTTGTCGGCGATCACGGCCGGGTTGCGCGGATCGTCCTCGGGTATTCCGGCTTCCACCTTGCCGACCAGATCGGCGCCGACGTCCGCGCCCTTGGTGAAGATACCGCCACCCAGGCGCGCGAAGATCGAGATGAGCGAGCCACCGAAGGCCAGGCCGACCAGAGCGCGCAGCGCGCCGTCATCGTGCAGCGAAGGCCGCAGCAGGGCGAAGTAGCCCGCGACTCCGATGAGCCCCAACCCAACCACCAGCATGCCGGTGATGGCACCGCCGCGGAACGCCACCGAGAGAGCGGCGTTCAGGCCCTTGGTCGCCGCCTCGGCCGTGCGTACGTTGGCGCGAACCGAGATATTCATGCCGATGTAGCCGGTGAGTCCCGACAGGATGGCCCCGATGGCAAATCCGCCCGCGGTGGCCCAGGAGGATAGCCCGAAGCCGAGCACTACGAACAGGATGAGGCCTACGATCAGGATGGTGCTGTACTGGCGATTGAGGTACGCACGCGCTCCGGCCTGAATGGCCGCTGCGATCTCCTGCATGCGGGCATTGCCCGCCGGGAGGCGCAGAATCGACATCATCGAGAACACGCCGTACAGGACTGCGAGCACGCCGGCTGCAATCGAGAGCCACAGCCACTTGGTGGCATCCATCTATGGTTCCTCCCTCAAATCAATGAGTTGTAATTAGCTTACTTTCTGAGTCGGTCCGGACGGGACATTGAGGGATCGCGTCCGCCCAAAAAGGCCGCGCAATATACCACGCTGGGCGGGGCCTCCGGCCCCCCTCACACCTTGAAGTCCGTGGTGAGCTTGCGCTTCACCGCGACACCCTTGATGTGCACGTACTGAGGCATGCCGTCCTTGTACGGCGGGTAGGCTTCTCCGCCGATCAGGGGCTGCAGGTAGCGGCGGCAGGCTTCGGTGATGCCGAAGCCGTCCTCGGTGATGTAGTCCCGCGGAAGCTTCTTCTCCACGTTGGCAACCTCGCTCAGCGACACGTGGCTGATCGTCCAGCGGTACGGCTTGGAGGACTTGCGCACGATCGTCGGCATCACTGCGTTGACGCCCTTGACGGCCAGCTCGACGGCCGCCTTGCCGACCGCATAGGCCTGCTCGACGTCGACCTTGGAGGCGATGTGGCGCGCCGCACGCTGCAGGTAGTCCGCCACCGCCCAGTGATACTTGAAAGAATGGGCTTCGCGGATCATGTTGGCGACGAGCGGGGCGACACCGCCGAGCTGGGTGTGGCCGAAAGCGTCCTTCGTGCCCGCATCGGCGAGGAAGCGCCCGTCCGCATAGGCTGCGCCCTCGGACACGACGATCACGCAATAGCCATATTGCGTCACGCACTGCTTGACGCGCTCGAGGAATTTCTGCTGCTCGAAGGCGATTTCCGGGAACAGGATGAGGTGCGGGGGCTCCTCCGCCTTGTGGCCCGCCAGGCCGCCTGCCGCGGCGATCCAGCCCGCGTGCCGGCCCATGACTTCCAGCACGAACACCTTGGTCGAGGTGCGCGCCATCGAGGCGACATCCAGTCCGGCCTCGCGCGTGGAGACCGCGACATACTTGGCCACTGAGCCGAAGCCCGGACAGCAGTCGGTGTGTGGCAGATCGTTGTCGACGGTCTTCGGAACGCCGACGCAGGTGATGGGATAGCCGAGCGCCTCGCCGATCTGCGAGACCTTGAGCGCGGTATCCATCGAGTCGTTGCCGCCGTTGTAGAAGAAATAGCCGATGTCGTGTGCGCGGAACACCTCGATCAGCCGTTCGTATTCGGCGCGGTTCTGCTCGATGCCCTTGAGCTTGAAGCGCGCCGAGCCGAACGCGCCCGC
>DATNEN010000005.1:0-3874 GCA_035552975.1 Steroidobacteraceae bacterium | reverse complement strand
AACTGCAGCTGCGGAAGCTCCAGTTCCGCAATCGCACTCTCGACAGCCTGCACTTCACCTTGGAGGGGCCGGCCTCGAACGTCGCGATTCGCCTCGACGCGCAAGCCAAGGGCCTGTCCGTCGCGGCACAAGGCCGAGGCCCCTACACGCACGGGGTATGGACCGGAGAGATGCAGAAGCTGACCATCATCGGCACCGAGTCGTTGCACCTGGAGCTGCAGCACCCGGTCGGCGTGCTGGTCTCGGCGGAGCACGTGCGCGGGGATGCGATGTGCCTCACCGGAACGCCCGCGAGCCTGTGCGCGCAAGGAGAATGGACGCCGGCGCAATGGTTGACGACCGTCACCGCCAACGATCTGCCGATGAGCACACTCACCTCCGGTCTCACACCTGCGGTCGAATACTCCGGCCGGATCAATGCCTCGGCCAAGATGTTCGGCGGCGCAGCCGCGGTGCCCGAAGGCACCGTGCGCCTGGACCTGATCGATGCCCACCTGATTCATCGGTTGTCCAGCGGCAAAGTCGAGAACACGACGCTCGGCTCCGGCCTCGTCACCTTGAACGCCACGCACTCCACGGTCGGCGCGGAGGTGGCGCTCGATGCTGGCTCAGTGGGCACGATCAAGGGCTCGCTCAGCGCACAGCGCACGACGGAAAACTGGGCGCAGATGCCCATGCGCGGCGAGCTGCATGCGCATACGGGAGACCTGGGATTGGTGACGCTCTACGTCCCGGAGCTGGATCGCGCCGCCGGCACCTTGAATGCCGACGTCGACTTCAGTGGCACGCTGGGCTCGCCGCGGGTGGACGGCACGCTGACGGTCGCCAACGGGGAAATCGATTTCTACCAGGTCAACCTCGCGCTGCGGCAGGTAGGGTTCAAGGCGCGCCTGTCGGACAACGGCCTGGACTTCGAAGGCACGACACACATCGGGCAAGGGAGTGCGTCCGCGGGCGGTCACCTGGAGTGGCGCGACTCCTTGCCCTATGGAACGTTCAAGCTGCAAGGGGATGGCCTGCGGGTCGTAGACATTCCGGAAGCGCAGATCAACGCCTCGCCGAACCTCAATTTCAGGATCGAAGGCCGCAAGATCGATGTGACCGGCGCCGTCAAGGTGCCGTATGCGAAGATCGCGCCCGCCGATCTCAAGGGCGCCGTGCTGCCCTCATCCGATGAGGTCATCGTCGGAGCCCCGCAGGCCGATCCGGACAAGCGCTTCCAGGTCACGAGCACCATCACGCTCACTCTGGGCGACAAGGTCACCCTGGACACCTCGGGGCTCTCGGGCCGGCTCGGGGGCAACATCACCGTGCGCAGCGGCTATGACCAGGTGACGCGCGCCACCGGCGAGTTGTCGATCGAGGAGGGCAAGTACATCGCCTACGCGCGCAAGCTGGACATCCAGCACGGCCGTCTCATCTTCACCGGCGGCCCGATCCAGGATCCGGGCGTCGATCTGCGCGCGGTCAAGGAATTTCCCGATGTCACCGCGGGTATCAACGTGCGCGGCACTCTGCAGCAGCCGCGAATGAGCTTCTTCTCCGATCCCTCGCTGCCGCAATCGCAGATCGTCTCCCTGATCCTCTCCGGCGGCGGGCTGGAGTCGGTGCAGAACCCCAAGGCGGCGGGTGCGGGCAGCGAAGCGCTGGCGCAGGGCGGCGCGATCCTGGCGCAACAGCTCGGCTCCCGCATCGGCATCGAGGACGTCAGCCTGGAGACGGATCTGACCAACGAGACCTCCCTCGTGCTCGGCAAGTTTCTCTCGCCGCGGCTGTATGTCAGCTACGGGGTGAGCCTCACCGAGCAGCTGAACACCTTCAAGCTGCGCTACACCCTGGGCGACCACTGGACCGTCAAGACCGAGGTCGGCCAGGCGCGCGGCGCGGATCTCGTTTTCACCATCGATAAATGAGCGTCCCCGGTCGCCCCCCGACGCGGCGCCTCCCGAGCGCCACGCCCTGCGGGCCGCCCTCCGAGCGGAGCCAAGGTTTCCACCAAACGGTCACCGGCAAACCCATTGACCGCCGCTGCATGAATATGCACAATACGTGCAAGTTTATGCTCTTGCGAGTCGCCCCGTGCTGACCGATGCCCAACAAGTCGTCCGCCGCAACGCCATCGTGCGTATCCTCCGCGATGGCCTGGTGCGCAAGCAGGACGACCTGGTGCACCTGCTGAAGCGCGAGGGACACGAAGTGACGCAGTCCTCCATCAGCCGGGATCTGCGCGATCTGGGCGTGCTCAAGGCGAGCGGACGCTACGTACTGCCGCCGGATGAGATCGGACGCGCCCAGGGTGATTTCAGCGGCCTCACGCAGTTCGTCCGAGGGATCAAGCGTGCCGGCCCGACGCTGACCGTGCTTCGAACCACGATCGGGTCCGCGCAAAGCGTCGCGGTCGCGATCGACCGTGCCGCCTGGCCGGAAGTGGCTGGAACCATTTCCGGCGACGACACTATTTTCATCGCCACCATCAACGCTCGCTCGCAGAACTCTCTGGTCGCCCGCCTGCAAAACGTCTTCCGAGTCTAGGGAAAAATGTCAGCCGCCCCATCAATCTCGGGCTCCAAGCCCATCATGGGCCAGCCCATCGTCCTCGCCTATTCCGGCGGGTTGGATACCTCGTTCCTCGTGCCGTGGGTGGCCGAGAACTATGCACGCCCGGTCATCACCGTCACGGTCGACACCGGCGGCATCGATGCCGCAGCTGCGCGCACTCTCGCCGAGCGCGCGCGCGCCCTCGGCGCAGTGGAGCATCACCAGGTCGATGCGCGTGCGGACTATTTCGAGCAGGTTCTGCGCTTTCTGATCATGGGCAACGTGCGCCGTGGTCAGTTGTACCCGCTGTGCGTAGGCGCGGAGCGCGTCATGCAGGCGCAAACGATCGCGCGCATGGCGCGTCAGCTCGGCACCAACATGATTGCGCACGGCTGCACTGCAGCCGGCAACGACCAAGTGCGCTTCGAAGTTGCGTTGCGCACGCTGGCGCCCGACCTCGAAGTCCTCGCGCCCGTACGCGACAAGGCCTTCAAGCGCCAGGACGAGTTGGAGTATCTGCAGAAGCGCGACCTCCCGGTCCCGCCGTTCGGCGCTGCATACTCCATCAACCGCGGCCTGTGGGGTGTGACGATCGGCGGCAAGGAGACTCTGACCTCCGCTGGAAGCATTCCGGACAGCGCATGGGTGCTCACACGCGACGCGTTCACGCATCCGCGCAATCCCGAGCGTCACGTCATCTCGTTCGAGCGCGGCCGTCCCGTGGCAGTCGACGGCAAGGCGCTCTCGCCCGTGGCCGCCATCGAGACGCTGGAGGCGCTCGCTGCGCCGTTCGGTATCGGCCGGGGCATTCACCTGGGCGACACCATCATCGGCACCAAGGGCCGCGTTGCCTTCGAAGCGCCTGCCGCCGAAACGCTGCTGACTGCGCACCGCGAGCTGGAGAAGCTGGTGCTCACGCCGCGGCAGCAGAGGATCAAGGAGCTGGTCGCGCAGCCCTACGGCGATCTCGTCCACGAGGGACAGCTGCTCGACCCGGTCTGCCGCGACATCGAAGCGCTGCTCGTGTCTTCTCAGGAGCGGGTCACTGGAGAGGTGAACGTCCTGTTGCGTCCCGGCTCGCTGTTCATCGAAGGCGTCGAATCGCCCTACTCGCTGATGGCCGCCTCCAAGGGCGTCTACGGCGAAGCCGCAGGCGAATGGACCGCGACCGATGCCCTGGGGTTCTCGAAGATCGTGTCGCTCACCGGTGTGTTTCATCGCCGCGCCGGCGAACGCGCGCAAGGGACCTGACATGGACCAGGCAACGAATACAATAGGCATGCGAACCGTCGTGGTGGTCGACAAGGTGGCCTCCGTGACGCAGGCGTGCGGCCTG
>DATNEN010000004.1:0-11801 GCA_035552975.1 Steroidobacteraceae bacterium | reverse complement strand
GCCCCTGCCAGGTAGGTCTCGATCTTCTTCTGTGTCTGCCCGCGGTCCTGCTCGCTGAACTGCACGCCGATGCCGGCGGTGCGCTTGCCCTGGGCACCCTTGGGGGTCACCCAGATGACGCGCCCGGCGACGGGCAGCTTCTCATCCTCACCCATCAGGTTCAGCAGCATGAACACCTCATCTCCGAGGCGATAGTTGCTGTTGGTCGGAATGAACAGCCCGCCGTTGCGCACGAACGGCATGTAGGCCAGATACAAGGCGCTCTTGTCCTTGATCGTCAGAGTCAGCAGACCCGGCTTGTTCCCACCTGGTTTCATGTGGTTCGTATCGTGTTCTTGAAAACCTTCAGCGAGTGACTCCGGCAGGCCCTCGCGCGGCCAGCCGGCGCAACAGGCTCTCCAGCGCCAACCCCCGGTTGAGCGGCGCGTCCAGCGAGGACTTCAGCTCCCGCACCCCGTCCAGCACTTCAAAGAGCTGCCGTATATTCAAATCTGCCCGGCGCGCTGGCAAGTGGGTGCCAGCGCGCACTTCTGTCAAAAGGCTCCCCTGTCCGATGCGCTCTCGAATGCGTTCCGTGAGCCAGTTCTCAAAGCACCTCAAGCGCAGCGGTACCTCCGAGCGCGCCCACTTCTCGGCCGTGGCCAACGGATCGGACGTTCCCGCGGCCGCCTCCTCCAGAGCCTGACCGGTCTCCTTGGCCGTCTGGACGACGGTCTGCGCGTCTACGCCGGCGGCCAACATCGGGGCCTCCCCGAGCACATCGAGCACGGCATCCCAAACGCCCGCTCCACGGGTTGCCTGCAGCCACGCTACGGCTTCGCTGCGGGCAGGGGCGCGGATCCGGATGCGCTGGCAGCGGCTCAGAATCGTCGCCGGTAACCGCGAAGGCTGAGTGGCGACCAGCACCAGCAGAGTGCGCGGCGGCGGCTCCTCCAGGGTTTTCAGCAAGGCGTTCGCCGCGAACCGATTCAGAGCATCGGCGGGCGACACCACGCCGACCTTGTAGCTGCCCTGATGGCTGGTGAGGGACAGCTCCTCGCTCAACTCCCGCACCTGCTCGATGCGGATCTGTTGCGACTCCTCGACCAGGCGCAGCGTGATCAAATCCGGATGCTGCCCGGCCATGACGCGCTGGCAGCTCAGGCACTCACCGCAAGGCGCCCGCTCCCGCTGCGTACACAAAACCAGTCGAGCAGCCCAAAGGGCGAGCCAATCCCCGCCTGCGCCGGGCGCCTCATGAATCAGCAGAGCGTGCGGCAAGCGATCGGCGGCATGAGCCGCCGCCAGCGTCGCCGTCTCGTGGCTGAGCCAGCTGGGCGTCATGCGGCGGCCACCAGCGTTGCGAGCACTTCCCCGACCTGCCGCTCCACCTCGGCAAGGGGGACGGAGGCATCGATCACGCGCACCCTGTTGGGCTCACGGCGCACGATCTCCAGGTAGCCGGCGCGCACACGTTCGAAGAAGGCTTCCGCCTCCGCCTCGAAGCGATCGCTGGCCACGCCCGAACGAGCGCGCGCACGCGCCAGCCCGACAGGCACGGGCAGGTCCAGCAACAGCGTGCAATCCGGCTGCAGATCCGCGTGGACCGCCTTCGCGAGGCTTTCAATCAATGCCGGGTCTACGCCGCGGCCACTCCCCTGGTAGGCGCGCGTGGCATCGGTGAAGCGATCACAAACGACCCACTCTCCGCGCGCGAGTGCGGGACGGATGAGGTTCTCCACGTGAATGCTTCGGGCCGCGAACATCAGCAGCGTCTCAGCGACCGCGCCGAGGGGCTCCTGGCCGTGAGAGAGCGCGATGTTGCGAACGTTCTCGGCCAACGGCGTACCGCCAGGCTCGCGCGTGAGGCGAGCTGCAATGGAGCGCTTCGCGAGCCACTCGCATACCAGACGTCCCACGGTCGACTTGCCCGCCCCTTCGATGCCCTCGAGGGAGATGAACCGTGCCCTGCTCACCGTTGCTGCTGGCTCCGAAGGTGCTCGAGGTAGCTCTTCACGGCCGCGTTGTGCTCCTCCAGCGTCCGCGAGAAATGGTGCCCGCCGTCCCCGGTCGCGACGAAGTACAGCTCCCCCGACTCCTGCGGCCGTACCGCCGCTACCAGCGACTCCCGGCCCGGCAGGGCGATGGGGGTCGGCGGCAGACCCGAGCGAGTATAAGTGTTGTACGGCGTATCGGTCGTCAAATCCCGGGTGTGGATCTCTCCGTCATAGCCGCCGCCGAGCCCGTAGATCACCGTCGGGTCGGACTGCAGCCGCATTCCCTTGCGCAGCCGGGAAACGAACACGCCGGCGATCCGCGGACGCTCCGCGGGTATGCCGGTCTCTTTCTCCACGACCGAGGCCAGAATCAGGGCCTGATAGGGGTCGTCGAAGGGTAAGTTGGGGCTGCGTGCCTGCCATGCCGCATCCAGAGCGCGCTGCATCGCGTTGTAGGCGATGGTCAGGATCTCGGTATCCGGAGTGCGTTCGGCGAAGCGGTAGGTATCCGGAAAGAAGCGCCCTTCGGGGAACTCCCCCGGATGGCCGATCGCCGCCATGACCTGCGCGTCGGACTTGCCGAGCAGGGTATGCGTCACGGCCGGATCCTGCTCGAGCGCATGGCGCAGCTCCGCGAAGGTCGTTCCTTCGACGATCGTGAGCTGCTGCAGCAGCACACGCCCCTGGTCGAACATCGAAAGGATCTCCGCGGGAGAGGCTCCCGCGGGAATCTCGTAGGTACCGATCTCAATGCGCGGCCGTAGGCCGGCAAGTCGCATGTAGAGCTTGATGGCTGTCGCGTTCTTCACGACGCCTTCATTCGCAAGTCGGACGAGTGTGCTGCGCACACTGGCCCCCTGCTCTACCTGGATGCGCACCGCCACTGTGGATGGCCCGGGAGAGTTGTAGGCGCTGCGGAGCCAGTAGTAACCGACGCACGCGGTGCCCACGAGCAGCAGCACCAGGACGCCCAGCGCGATCCCGAGTCTGCGCTTGCTACGCATCGCCGGGGTCCTCGAGCAGAGGCCGCAGATGCTCTTGCAGTCGGCGCGTAATGGGTCCGGGAGAGAGCACTCGCGACTCCAGAGCGCGCACCGGCCAGATGCCGATGCGGGCATTGGTCAAAAAGATCTCCTGCGCATCCTGCAGATCCTCTGCGCGAAGAGCGCACTCTTCCACAGGAATGCCCACACGTACCGCCTCACTCAAGACGACGCGTCGCATCACTCCCGCAACGCCGCACAAGTCGATTCGGGGCGTCTGCACGCACGACCCGCGCACGATAAAGAGGTTGGTCATGCTGCCCGACACCAATCGCCCCGAGCTGCTGAACAGCAGGGTTTCCTGTGCAGACTGCGCGCTCGGTGTGTCCATCGACTCCATTTTCGCCAGAACCTGTTCCAGTCGGTTCAGATGCTTCAGCCCCGCCAGCGCCGGGTTCTCCCCCAAACGCAGCGCTGCGATCCGGACCCGGACCCCATCCTGCCGTGCCGCGGGATCTTCTGACGGCCACGCCTGCCGAAATGTGATGCGAGTCGGTTTCTCGCTTCCGGTCGGCGCATAGCCTCGAGCCACCGCGGATCCGCGCGTCAACATAAGCTTGATGATTGCGCTGTCCACCTCTCGCGCCAGCTTCCGCACTTCGTCGCGGACTTCCGACAGATCGTGCAGCGGGATGCGCAGCCGTTCGCAACCGAGCGACAGTCTCTCGAGATGCCACTCGAGGAAGCGGGCGACGCCGCGCCGGCAGGCGATTGTCTCGAACAGTCCGTCGCCGTAGTGCAGGCCGCGGTCAAACCAGGAAATGCCCGCGCCTGCAGCCTGTCCGTTGACGAGCACGAGCTCGGAAGCGCCTGCCGGCTGCGGCGGCTTCACCCCGGCTCCCCGGCCGGTGTCGAGAACGTCTTCAGCAACCCGCGCGCCTTCGCGCGAGTCTCCTCGAGCTCGCGTTGCGGGTCGGAGTCCGCGACGATTCCCGCACCGGCACGCAGCTCGACCTTGCGGCCCATGACCGTCATCGTGCGAATGAGGATGTTCGTGTCCATCGTGCCATCGCGACCGAGAAATCCCATGGAGCCCGTGTAGGCCCCACGCCCCATCCCCTCGAGCTCGGCGATGATCTGCATGCAGCGGAATTTCGGAACGCCGGTGATCGTTCCTCCGGGAAACACGGCGCGCAGAGCGCCGACGGGAGTGACCTCCGCACGCAGCCGTCCACTGACGTTCGATACGATGTGATGGACGTGCGCGTAGGACTCGATCGTCATCAACTCATCGACCCGTACGCTTCCCGGCTCGCAGACACGGCCGAGGTCGTTGCGCTCGAGGTCGATCAGCATCACATGCTCCGCGCGCTCCTTCGGGTGTGCCGCCAGCTCCGTCATCTCCGCTACGTCTCCGCCAGGGCGAAGGCTGCGCGGCCGGGTCCCGGCAATCGGACGCGTATCGATGCGCCGCCCGTCCACGCGCGCCAAGCGCTCGGGTGATGAGCTCAAGATAGTCACTCCCCGCCACTGCGCAAGGGCGGCAAACGGTGCCGGATTGACCGTGCACAATCGATTGTAGAGCGTGGCGATCTCAGGGTCCCGCCCCAGCTGCACCCGCCACAACCGGGACAGGTTCGCCTGGTAGATGTCCCCCGCACGGATGTACTCCTTCGCCCTGCCGACGCTGTGCAGATAGATCGAAGGATCCTCTTCGTGGATGGCTTCCACGGGAATGCTTTCTGAGGATCCTTCGGCCTGCCCCGCCGCAAGCTCGGCGTCGGCGGCGATCCGCTCGAGCAACTCGGCCGCATCGGGCTCGGCAACGGCGAGTACACGGTCTGAGGCACGGTCATGAATCAGCCCGCAGGGAACCCGCAGGGCGAACGCACGCCAGGGAAGGCTTGCGCGTGGCAGCGCGAGCCGCGGCTCGACTTCCTGAGCCATCTCATAGCTCAAGAACACTGCCCAGCCGCCGGCGAAAGGCAGACCGGCGCCGGCCGGCTCAGTGCGCTCGGCCAACCACCAGTTCTCCAGCGCCTCCAGAAACGTGGCGCCGCGGGGTACCCACCCATCGCCACCGAGCTCGCCATTGGCATTGAGCCACAGTGCCGCGCGCGGGCCGGCGACGAGGATGCTGGTGCGGCTCAGCGGACCCTCGGCTGCGCTGTCGAAGAGGAATGGATAGCGCTGGGGATCGCGTGCGGCCAGGCGCCGGAGCACCGCGCCGGGGACGCGCAGCTCGCGGACGATGGGACTCACGGGGACCGTCGTAGGGAGCAAAGGCTCCTAGCCGTCGAAGCGTCGGAAAATGACCGAGCCATTGGTGCCGCCGAAGCCGAAGGAGTTGGACAGCGCGACGTCGATCTTCATACGGCGCGCGCTGTTGGGCACATAGTCCAGATCGCAATCCGGATCGGGCGTGTGGTAGTTGATCGTCGGAGGCGCTACGCCGTCGCGGATCGCGAGAATCGAGAAAATCGCCTCGATCACCCCGGCCGCTCCCAGCAGGTGCCCGGTCATGGACTTGGTCGAGCTGATGGCGAGGCGCTGCGCGTGGTCGCCGAACGCGCGCTTCATTGCGATGGTCTCGGCCTTGTCGCCGAGGCCTGTCGAAGTCGCGTGAGCGTTGATGTACTGCAGATCTTGCGGATTGAGCTTGGCATCGGCGAGCGCATTCACCATCGCGAGCCTCGCACCGTCGCCATCCTCAGGGGGTGCGGTGATGTGGTAGGCGTCGCCGCTCATGCCGAACCCGACGATCTCCGCATAGATGCGCGCGCCGCGGCGCCGGGCGTGCTCGAGCTCTTCCAGGACGACCGCCCCGCCGCCGTCGCTGAGCACGAAACCGTCGCGATCCTTATCCCAGGGTCGGCTCGCCTCCTTGGGCGCATCGTTGCGGGTCGACAGCGCCTTGGCCTGACCGAAGCCTCCAAGGCCGCACTTCGTGGTGGCCATCTCGCCGCCTCCGGCGACGATCATGTCCGCATCCCCGTACTGAATCGTGCGCATCCCCAGACCGATGGCATGCGTGGAGGTCGTGCACGCAGTGACGACGCCCAGATTCGGGCCCTTCAGCCCGTACTTGATGGACAGGTGGCCGGCGATCATGTTGATGATGCTGGCCGGAACGAAGAACGGGGAAATCTTGCGAGGATTGTCGCCGGCCTTCAGGTACGCCCCGTATTCCTGCTCGATCGTATCCAGGCCACCGATCCCGGCGCCGCACACCGCCCCGCAGCGCGTCGGATCGACCTTGCTGAAGTCGATGCCGCTGTCGGTGACGGCCTGGATGCCCGCGGCCACCCCGTAGTGCATGAACTCATCCATGCGCCGGGCATCCTTCGAGGAGATGTACTGCTCGACATCGAAGTCGCGCACCTGTCCGCCGAAGCGCACCGGAAAGGCGGACACATCGAAGCGGGTAATCGGCCCGATGCCGCTCTCGCCGCGCAGGATGGTGTCCCAGGCGGAGGCCACGCTGCTGCCGACCGGGGAGATGATCCCTAAGCCCGTGATGACGACACGACGCTTGCTCACACGCTTGCCTGTATGAAGAACCTGAATGGAGGGGGCGCGAACGGACTGGAATCCCGCCGCGGCGGCGCTAGCCGCGAACGACGCGCGGGATCAGGCCTTGGTGCGCCGCTCGTTGATGTACTCGATAGCCTGGTGAACCGTCGTGATCTTCTCGGCGTCCTCATCGGGAATCTCGATCTCGAACTCCTCCTCGAGAGCCATGACGAGCTCGACGGTGTCGAGCGAATCGGCTCCAAGATCGTCCACGAACGAGGCATCGTTCGTGACCTGTTCCTGTTTGACGCCCAGCTGCTCGGCAACGATGGCTTTGACCTGCTGCTCAACTGTGCTCATTAGCGGATTGTCCTTTTGTAGGCTTTGGAAATCTTCGCCCTCACCGCTCCGCGCCATTCTGGTCATGCAGCGCTTTCCGGCCGTCTCCACGACGACCGGCGGCTGCAGCGGACGGCTGCGGCAGGCAAGGGCGCGGTATTGTAGGGGAACACCCCTGCAGGTGCCACTCGCGCGCGCTGGGAGTGATTGTTTTTGCTGGCGAATCCGCCCACCGGTGTTCCCTCTTCGGGGCACCTGGTGCGCACGGTCCGTGGCCACCGCTGTGGCGCTGAGCCAACGAGCAGCCGCGAGCGTCGCTCACGGCATGAACATTCCGCCGTTCACGTGCAGGGTCTCGCCCGTGATGTAGGCGGCTTGCGGGGAAACGAGGAACAGCGCGGCCGCGGCGATGTCGGCGGCCGTGCCGAGCCGCCCCATCGGGATCTGACCGAGGAGCGCCGTGCGTTGCTCCTCGGTGAGCACGCGTGTCATGTCGGTGTCGATGAAACCCGGAGCGATCGAATTCACCGTGATACCGCGCGAGGCAACTTCCTTTGCGAGGGACTTCGTGAATCCGAGGACGCCGGCTTTCGCAGCCGCGTAATTCACCTGTCCGGGATTGCCTGTGAGGCCGACGATGGAGGTGAGGTTGACGATCCGGCCGCGCCGCTCCTTCATCATCCGGCGCAGACAGGCCTTGGAGAGACGGAACACCGAGGTCAGGTCGGTTGCGATCACCCGATCCCAGTCCTCCTGCTTCATCCGCAGCAGCAACCCGTCGCGCGTGATGGCTGCATTGTTGACCAGAATCGTGGGCATCTCGTCCGCGGCCTCCAGCTGGGCCAGCAGCGCCTCGATGGAAGCCGGATCACCGACATCGAGCACCGCGCCACGACCGTTGTACGCATGCGACGCGAACGAAGCGGTGAGCGCCTCCGCCCCTTCCGCAGTCGTGGCGGTGCCGATCACCTTCGCGCCGGCAGCCGCCAGGGCGAGGGCGATCGCGTTACCGATATTCCGCGAAGCCCCGGTCACCAGCGCTACGTCATTCTTAAGCATTGGCAGCTCCTTGCACCGCCGCGAGCGCGGCGGTGAGCGTGGCGGAGTCCTCGAGCGCCAGGAAATCCAGGCCCGGCCGCTTCTCGATGCGGCGGTTCAGGCCGGTCAGCACCTTGCCGGGACCACACTCGATGATCTGGGCGGCCCCCGCAGCGGCCAGCGCGCGCACGGTGTCCGTCCAGCGCACAGGGCTGGCCAATTGGCGCACCAGGAGCTGGCGGATGTCCTCCGGGTCC
Organism: Steroidobacteraceae bacterium; assembly: GCA_035552975.1. Classification (GTDB taxonomy): domain Bacteria; phylum Pseudomonadota; class Gammaproteobacteria; order Steroidobacterales; family Steroidobacteraceae; genus 13-2-20CM-66-19. The sequence continues at coordinate 3,695 of DATNEN010000004.1, read as the reverse complement.
TCGTGCCTCGTGGCATCCACCGCGCTCAGGTACCCGATCCGGGGAGCCTTGACCGACACGCTCGCCAGGCGTTCTTCCAAGCGGCGCGCCGCCGGCCGCATGAGACTGCTGTGGGAGGGAACGCTCACGGCGAGCAGCACTGCACGCTTGGCCCCTCGTGTCTTGGCAGCTTCCATGGCGCGCTGCACAGCCTCCGCCTGTCCCGCGATCACGACCTGTCCGGGGGAATTGAAGTTGACCGGCTCGACGATGCCCCCCTGCGCCGCTTGCTGGCAGGCGGCCTCGACCTGGGCATCCTCGAGGCCGAGAATCGCGGCCATCGCGCCAGTGCCGCGCGGCACCGCTTCCTGCATGGCCTTGCCCCGGAAGGCCACCAGCTCCAGGGCAGGCGCCAGCTCGAGCGCTTCCGCACACACCAGGGCGGTGAATTCCCCGAGGCTGTGGCCGGCCACCCAGCCTGGGGCGGGCCCGCCCCGCCGGTGCCACAGGCGCCAGGTCGCCACGCCCGCCGTGAGCATCGCCGGCTGAGTGAATTCGGTAGCGTTGAGGCGTTCCTCCGGCCCCTGCTGAATGAGCTCCCACAGGTCGTACCCGAGCACCGCCGAGGCGTCCTCGAACGTCGCTTGGACGATCGGATCGGTGGCGGCCAGCTCTGCGAGCATGCCGACCGACTGTGAATTCTGGCCGGGGAAAACAAAGGCGAAGTTCATGAGGCGCAACGCTTCGGTAACGCAAACGGGCGCGGATTATAGCGGCGATTGACCGCGCGCCCGCTAGAGGGGAGTCCCACCGCCACCGCCTCCCTCGCGTGGCGGACCGGCGGAGGTCCGCGACGTCCGCGGGCACAGGGCGGAGAGTCGAGCGCTAAGGCGCTGGTGCCGGCCGGAGCCAGCAGGCTACGGCGGCTCCCCCGAGTGCGCCGTAGAGGTGGGCATCCACCACGACGACGGACCCTTCGGCAAACGGGAGCTGCCCGCTCCATTGCTCGTAGCCGAGCTTCACGATCAGAAAGACGGCCAGGACCCATCCATCCAGGTCCCGCCTCCGCACATGGGCAAGCGTCCCCGCCGCCATGACCCCATGCAGCAGGCCCGAGGAACCGACATACCAGGCGATTGTCGAATCGCGCATCCACAGCCCGGCATCGATGGCGAGGATCGCCCCGAGCACGATGGGCAGCCACTGGCGCGGCGTGTAGTCACGTGCGAAGAGCGCCCACATCAGCACCAGGCCGAGACAGTTGAGGGCGGCATGTTCGAGGCCCAGATGAACGAAGTGTCCCGTGAGCAGCCGCCACAGCTGGCCGTCTGCGAGCCCGATGCGCTCATAGCGCAGAGCCGCGCGCCCGGCATCGCCGGTGAGTACGGGCAGCAGCAGCAGCGCGCAGGCACCCAGCAGGGCGAGACCGTAGCGCCCGTCGCCGTTGAGAGACGCCAGCAGGCGCCCCAGCCCCGTGCGGCCGTGCTTCACAGGTTCCAGAGAGGCCATTTGTTATGATCCGCGCACGCTTCAGCCCCTCACAACGCCTTTGAAATCCTTCAGGCCAGAGCCCAAGCATATGAACAGCACTCGGGACGTTCAGGTTAGCAGAGTCCACTGCCCGCACCGGGCGCGCGGCTTCACCCTCATCGAGATCATGGTCGTCGTGGTGATCATCGGCCTGCTCGCGGCGGTGATCGTGCCGACGGTCATCAGCAAGGTGGACGAGGCGCGCGTCTCCAAGGCGAAGCAGGACATCCAGGCGCTGGAGGCGGCGCTGCTGGAATTCCGGCTCGACAACTCGAAGTATCCGACCACCGAACAGGGGCTGGCCGCCCTCACCACCCAGCCCACCGATCCGAGCATCCGGCACTGGCGGCCCGGCGGCTACATCCAGCGCATCAGCAAGGACCCCTGGGGGTTCGACTACCACTACGAGAACCCGGGCACGCACGGCAAGGACTTCGACCTCTACACCCTCGGCGCCGACGATCAGCAAGGCGGTGACGGCACCAACGCCGACATCGGCAACTGGAACATGACGGATTGACCGGCCCGCGCGACCGGAGGAGGAATGCCGTGCACCGCACCCGCAGCTCTGGCTTCACGCTCGTGGAGATGCTGGTGGTGGTCGTCATCATCGGCATCGTCTCCGCGGGAATCATTCTGTCGGCGAACCTGGCCGGGGGTCGCGACCGGGAGCTGACCAAGGAAGGCGATCGCCTGCTCGCCCTGATGCAGTACGCGCGGGAGCAGGCCGAGCTGCAGACGCGCGACTACGGAATCCTCTTCCGCGACGACGGCTACGAGTTCCTCACCTACGACGTGCGCCGGCAACTGTGGCGGGAGGTGTTCGAGGATGACGCGCTGCGCGATCGCAACCTGCCCGCAGGGCTGGGCATCAAGCTGTCGGTCGAAGCACGGCCGGTGGTGTTGACCAAGCCCAAGGACGAGAAGGACAAGTCGCCCCAGGTGATCATCTTCGCCAACGGCGATCTCACGACGTTCGAGGCAACGGTCGAGCGCGATGGGGACGAGCACGGGCACGACATCACGATCTCCCAGGACAAGTCCGGACAGGTCGTGGAGAAATCGACAGTCGAGGAGCAGGAGAACAAGACGTGAGAGTGCGCTCGGCGGGTTTCACTCTCATCGAGGTGCTGGTCGCGCTCGCGATCGTCGCCATCGGCATGGCGGCGGTGCTGGAATCGCTCACCGCTTCCGCCAACACCGTGCTGTATCTGAAGGACAAGACGATCGCCGAATGGGTCGGACTGAACCAGATCGCCAACACCCGACTGCAGTTGCAACCCGGCCAGGTCCCGATGACCGGCAACACCACCGGCGATATGGACTACGCCGGCCGCAGCTGGCATTGGCGCCAGGAGGTCACCCCGACCCAGGTGGCCGGCATCGTGCGCATCGACGTCAAGGTCCGCCCGGCCGACGTCAAGGCGGGCGATGACAACGGGTGGTTCTCAACGGTGAGCGGCATTGCCGGGGACGCGCTGGCGGCCTCTCAGGGCACGACACCGACCTGGGGTAACGGGGGCATGGGAGCGCCGTGCCAGCCCGGCATCACTCAGAACTGCAACCAGCAATGCCCGCCGGGAACGGCTGGTTGCAATACACCGACCAATCAGCAGCCGCCTTGTCCTGCCGGCACGGTCTGCCCCCAGACTCCCACCAACTCCGCGCCCACCGCTCCGGAGCCGCTGCCCCCCTCCAGCGGCCTGCGCAGCGGCGGGACCGATGACTTCGGCGGCGGCGGCTTCGGGGGCAACAGCGGCGGTCTGGGAGGCAACGACTCCAACAGCGGCGGCCTCGGGGGCGACGACTCCAACGGTGGGCTCGGGGGCAACGACTCCAACGGCGGCGGACTCGGGAGCGACACCCATTGAGAGCCCGGGGCTTCACGCTGATCGAGTTGCTCGTGGCGTTGTTCATCGCCGCGGTGATGTTTGCAATGGGCTACGGCGCCATCCACCAGGCACTGGTGGGACACGAGACGATCAAGCAGCAGCAGGACCGGATGGTGGAGATCCAGACCGCGATGCGGGTCATCGAGCAGGACTTCGTGCAGCTCGCACCGCGCCCGATCCGGGCACCGACCGGATACACCTGGCTCCCGGCATTGGCCGCCACGGGTACCACGCAACCGGTGGTGACGCTGACGCGCGACGGTTGGACCAATCCCAACGGCCTGCAGCGCACCG
>DATNEN010000003.1:0-3697 GCA_035552975.1 Steroidobacteraceae bacterium | reverse complement strand
ACGAGCCGCAGGCCTCGAATCCGCCATTCGGCGCGATCATCGACTATTACCTGAGAGCCGATGCTTCGGCGCCGGTGACCCTGGAGATCCTGGATGCGGACGGGCAGCTGGTGCGGCAGTATTCGAGCTCGCAGAAGACGCAGCGGCCGGATCTCCAAAAGCTGGCCATTGCTCCCGACTGGGTGCTGCCGGTCACGGTGCTTTCTTCCGCGGCCGGCATGCACCGCTTCGTATGGGACCTGCATTATGCGCTGCCCCCGCAGCTGACCCGGAAAACCAGCGGCGAGGACGAGAATTACGGCCAGGATGGCCTGTGGGCGCCTCCCGGCCGTTACACCGTGAAACTCGCGGTGAACGGACAGACTCACAGCCAGCCGCTGGAGGTGAGGCAGGATCCCCGGATATCGATCTCATCGGAGGTATTGCCGAAGCAGTTCGATCTTGCGCGGCGTATCGAGGGGCAACGCGTGAAACTTGCCGTGGCTTCGGCGCAGGCCCACCGCGTGCGTGCACAGCTCGACGGCTTGCGCGGCAAGGCCGCCGGCGGCATCGCCCGGCAGGTCGACGCACTGATCGGCAAGGTCGATGCGGTGGCCGGCGTGGAGCCTGCGGCGAATCCAGCCAACTCGGTCGGGGTGCCCGACGTGGACTTCTCCACGATGCGCTACCTCGGGAACGCCTATGCCGACCTGGACGCGTCCGTGGAGAGCGCCGATGCGGTGCCCACCGCCGACGAAATGCAGGCTTTTTCCAGGTACGCGAGCCAGCTCGACGGGATCCTGGCGGCATGGGAGGATCTGAAAAGTTCGGATATCCCGAGGCTCAATGACGCGTTGAAGCCGGCGAAACTCGAGGAAATCACCTTATCCAAGTGAACAGTGGACGATGATCACAAGCCGTGCCGCACTCGTGCATGGAGGGCTAGCCCTCCCGAGGCACAAGCCCGGGACGCCACGGGCTCCGGGGGCGCACCGCTGTCCAGGCTTCCCTGCGTCGCAGAAAAAATAGTTCACCAGCCAGTGTCCCTCGGCCGTGCCGAAGCGCTCTAATGCCGTGGGATGAACCTTATCGGAATCTGCGGCCCTTGAGCAGCGAGACCCAGCGCACTTTCCTCACCGACCTGGAGAAGACCCACGGTCGCCGGCTGCGCCGTTTTCTCTCCTCCCGTGTGCGTATTGGCGCCGACGTCCCCGATCTCGTCCAAGAGGTCTTTCTCAGGCTGCTGCGCGTGGAGCGCCACGAAGCCATCCGGAATCCCCAGGCATACCTCTATACCGTCGCGAGCCACGTCTTGAGTCAGCACACACTAAGAAGCGCTGCGACGGACGAGGTCCTCCGCTTCTCGAAGCTTCTTGCTGACCTTCGCGGCAGTCTCGATTCCGACCCCGCCGCTGAGGTCGAAACCGAGCAACTCTTCGAGGAATTGGCCCAGGGCCTCGAGCGGCATGCGCCGCGTGCCTACGCCACACTTGTCCTCCATCGTTATCACGGGCTCGAGCTCAAGGAGATCGCCCCGCGCCTTGGCGTCTCGTACAACATGGTCAAGCGCTATCTCGCGCAGGCGCTCACCTTCTGCCAGCAACGACTCGCCGAGAGGGAGTAATCAGCAGGGAACCGTATGAAAGCCCATGCCAATAGCCAGATTCTCGAAGAAGCGTCGACCTGGTTCGTCGAGTTGAGTGAAGGGCACCTCGCGGATAAGGTGCGCGAGCAGTTCAGCGACTGGTTGCGCGCCTCTCCCGAGCACGTCCGCGCGTACCTGCAGATCTCTGCCCTCTGGGAAGACGCGCCCCTCCTGGGAAAGGGTGCGGAGGACGTCGAAGCGCTCATTGCTCGCACGCGCGCCGCCGGCAACGTCGTGAGGGTCGGGAAGGATCGCCAGCCCTCGAGCGTAAAATCGCGTCGTTTCATGACTCCGCTGCGCTCAGCGCTTGCCGCGGGCCTCGTCCTCGTCGCCATCGGCATCACCTTCTGGCTGCAGCAGCGCGGAGTCTATGAGACCGCCATCGGTGAGGAGCGCTCGCTCACCCTCGCCGACGGTTCTACGATCGAGCTCAACGCACAGTCCCGAGTGCGAGTCCACTTTACGGCGGCGGAGCGCTCCATCGATCTTCTCGAAGGCCAGGTTCTGTTCCACGTTACTCACGACGCCGCCAGGCCCTTTATCGTCCATAGCGGCGCTGCCAGTGTCCGCGCGGTCGGTACGCAGTTCGACGTCGACCGACGCTCGGGTGAAACCGTCGTGACCGTAGTCGAAGGTCGCGTCGCCGTTCTCCCCGATTTGCTCCTCCAGCCGATGTCGGCGAACGCTGTCGATAGCTCGGCGCCTTCCATCTCTGCGCCGGACTTCGTCCGGACAGGGCCGGGCGGGGCCGGTGGCCTTCTTCTCACTGCCGGGGAGCAGGTCACCCTGACCGCTCAGGCCACCTCGCGCCCGACCCGAACAGACGTCGCCGCAGCCATTGCCTGGACGCAGCGCAAGCTCGTGTTCGCAGCCTCACCATTGACCCAAGTCGCCGACGAATATAATCGGTACCACTTGAAGCGCATCGTTATTAGCGATCGCCGACTCGCGAGTTTCCTCGTGAGCGGCGTATTCTCTGCGACCGATTCCAGGGCGTTCGTTGCCTTTCTGCGCGCGCAACCGAATCTCACCGTTAAGGAGACCGATACTGAGATCGAGATCTCTGGCGCCCCGCCAAAATAAATTTTCAGCTTCAGTGTACTTGGGTGCACTGCCGACGCTCTTTAGCAGCATCAGACCGTCACCGCAGCGGATGACGGCACTATACAGCCTTCAGCGAGGCGGGGGGGTTCTCATGCGTTTGGGTGTCGCAGCAACGGCTATATGCTTGTCGATAGTGGGTGTGGCGCTTGCCGATCCGGCGAAGGCTGCGATACGGAAACCAACGAATATTCCGGCGCAGGCGCTGGGCAGTGCGCTCGAGGAACTGGCGAAGCAGCGCGACATTCAAGTCATCTACCGCTCCGAAGTGGTCTTCGACCGGAAGACAGAAGGAGCGGTGGGAGAGTTCACGCCGGACGAGGCGTTGCGAAAGCTGCTGACCGGGACGGGGCTCTCGTATCGGTACCTGACCGCAAGCACCGTCACCATAGTTTCGGCTGCCTCTGCGCAGCATCCCGAGCCCCTGGCGACGACTCCGCCGTCGAGCAATAAGGAGGTCGGGAAGAATTCTTCCCATAACTTTCGCATGGCTCAGGCGAGCCCTGGACAGCCTCAAGGCGCTTCTTCGGTGACACAGGCGACAGCGGAACCGCCTGCGGAAACACAATCCGAGACATCGACCGGCGCCACCACACCACCAAACGCCACCACGACCATGAAGGAAGTCGTGGTCACGGGCACGCTGCTGCGGCGCGTCGACAAGGAGACCGCCAGCCCGGTGGTGACCCTGGATCGTGCCAACATCACCAATTCCGGCAAACTGACGCTCGGCGATGAGCTGCAGCAGTTGCCGAGTGTGTCGGGCACGCACACCAATGTGCAGAACAACAACACCGGTGGCGGCGGCGCCAGCCCCTTGCTCGAGGGCGGTGACGGTGCGGCCCGCGTCTCGCTGCGGGGATTGGGCGTGACGCGCACCCTGACCCTGATCGATGGCCAGCGCATGGCCAACCCGGATCTCAACATGATTCCGCAGAACATGGTCGAGCGCGTCGACGTGCTGGCGGAAGG
>DATNEN010000002.1:0-16345 GCA_035552975.1 Steroidobacteraceae bacterium | reverse complement strand
GGGAGGATGACTACGATGCGGTGGAGATCGTGCCGATGACTGCTGACGTGAAGTGCCTGCTCGTCGATGACATCGAGGAGAACCTGCTGGTGTTGTCGGCGCTGCTGCGCAGGGAGGACGTGGAGATTCTGCAGGCGCGCTCCGGTGCCGAGGCCCTCGAGTTGCTGTTGGTGCACGAAGTGGCCCTTGCGTTGCTGGACGTGCAGATGCCGGAGATGGACGGATTCGAGCTGGCCGAGCTGATGCGGGGCAGCGATCGGACTCGGCACGTGCCGATCATTTTTGTCACGGCCGGGGTGCGCGACTACTACCGGGTGTTCAAGGGGTACGAGACGGGTGCGGTCGACTTTCTGCACAAGCCCATCGATCCCCACATCATCAAGAGCAAGGCGGATGTTTTCTTCCAGCTCTACCGGCAGAAGCGGCAGCTCGCAGATCAGCTCCGGGAGCTGACCGAGACACTGCGGCTGAATGAGTTGTTCACGGCCGTGCTGGGACACGACCTGCGCAATCCGCTCGGTGCGATCCTCAACTCCGCCAACCTGCTGGAGCGTGTGTCCAAGGACGACGTCGTGCGCCAGTCGGCTGCGCGGATGGCCGATAGCGGCCGGCGCATGAGTCGCATGATCGAGGACATGCTGGATCTGACGCGCGCGCGGCTCGGCGGCGGGATTCCGTTACGCCCCCAGGAGTGCGATCTCGGGCAGATCCTGCAGCGGGTTCTGCAGGAGCATGCCGGCGCGCTCGCGGAAGGGCGCTTCGATATTGCTCAGGAAGGGGAGCTGGCGGGCTTCTGGGATGCAGACCGGCTCGCCCAGGTGGCTTCCAATCTGGTCGGTAACGCGCTCGAGCACGGCCAGGCGGGAGAGCCGATCAGGGTGTCGCTGCAGGGGTTGCACCCGGAGCTCGTCAGCTTCTCGGTGACCAACGAAGGAGAGGTTCCGCCACAGGTCCTGCCGCAGCTGTTCGATCCGTTCCGTGGCGCGCAGCGGCACTTGGGACGCAGCGAGGGCCTCGGCCTCGGGTTGTATATCGTGCAGCAGATCGTACTGGCGCACAGCGGTCGGGTCGACGTGCAGAGCGATGGACAGCGCACCTCGTTCGTGGTGCAGCTGCCGCGTCGAAGCGAGGCGAGCCCCGCGGGGCCGACGATCCCCGCGTAAGGGGGCGAGCGCCCACCGCTGAGGGGACGAGGCCGCTGGCCAGGCGCGCGCGGGCGACGCTCGCTGGGGCGGGCTACTGGCTCTGCTTCGCCAGTTCTGCCTCAAAGGCGGCCTGGCGCTCGTGCACTTTGTCCAGATAACCCTGCGGGTCGATCCACACCTGCTCGGGCGCACTCGCAGTGCGCCGCTGCAGCTTCTCGAGCATCCCGAAGTATGCCCCATGAGCACCGAGGAAGACGTCGCAGGGCAGGTGCTCGAGAATCATGAACGTGCGCTTGAAGTCCGCGGCGATTCCCGGGTAGGAGGCGGGGTGTCCGTGCCGGTCGACCAGGCGGTACCCCGGATTCACGTTCCAACTCCCCACGATGACGACATTCAGCATCCGGCCGTGATCGGGCACCTGCAGCGTCCAGGTGGTGCAGCCGCGAGTGTGGCCGGGCGTTTTGTGAGCAACCAACACGGTGCCGCCCAGACTCACTTTGTCGCCGTCATGCAGGATGCGATCGACCTTCGTGGCCGGGTAGTGGCTCGTCGCTCCGTACTGGAAGTCCTTCGCTCCGCCGGACTCCACGACCGGCACGTCATCGTCCATCACCATGTACTGCGCGCCGGTCTGGCGCTTCACCTCGGCGCTTCCGGCATCGTGATCGAAGTGCGAGTGGCTGATCAGCAGGATGCGGATGTCGCTGAACCGGTAGCCCAGCTGTTCGACGCTGTGGCGGATCTGCTCGACCGAGCTCTCCAGATTGGAATTGATGAGAATGTCCCCGGCACTGGTGACCAGCAGGTAGGAGGCCAGGTCCCGGCTGCCCACGTAGTACAGGTTGCCGGCGATCCGGAAGGGTGTGGCCGGGGTCGTCCAGTCGGGATTGGTCTGGGCGTGCGCGGGAGCGGCCAGCAGCAGCGCCGCGGCCAGGCGCAGCACCACGCCCCAGCTCGATGTAATGGACTTCAAGCTCATTCCCGCCCCCCTGATCGACCGTTCGACACCGGTTCCCGCACGAGCCGTGCGAAAACGGCGCAGGGCGCTATCATGACACGGTCACGGGCACTTTGGCCCCGGGCGGGCAGCCTCGAGGAGGGCGCAGTGCAGCGATCGATCGAAGGTGAGCCGCGGGAACCATGATTCAAGTTGAGCACCGTCTCGTGCAGGCCCCGCCGCTGCAACCGGCCGTGCTGTACTTCGCCCGGCTCGGCGACATGGTCATTCTGACGGCCATGCTCGCTTTGCTTCACCGGCGCTTCGGCAAGCCCTGCCAGGTGATCGGGGCGGGGTCCTGGGTTCCGGGCGTGTTTCAGGGCAATCCGGATGTCGCGCGGGTCTGGACCTTCGGACGCCACATCCCTTTCGTGCTCTCCAGGGCATGGCCGGAGGTACGGCGCGCACTTCGGGAGAGTTACCCGGCACCGATCTACATCTGCGAGCACAATCATCGCCAGCTGCCGCGCATCCGCCGCATGCTTCTTCTGTGTGGCATCGATCCCGGGCGCTGTGTTTTCGTCAGCGAGGATCCGCAGACGCTGCACCATTCCGTGGATCGTCTCGTGCGGCTCGGCGAGAAAACGCCCGATGCGCTCAGTGCCAGCGACTACCCGGTTCCCGGCTCGGCTCTGCAGTGGGCGCCTCGCTTGTACGTCTCCGCCGCCGACCAGGCGGACCTCGAGAAGTGGCTGCGCGAGCGTGGCTGGGCGGGGCGCCGGATCGTGCTCGTGCAGCCCGGCAATCATCGCAGCATGAGCCGGCGGCGGGGTCGCTGGGCGCGCATGAAGACCGACGACAAGGCCTGGCCGACGCAGCGGTGGGTCACTTTGTTGCAAAGAGTGCATGCGCGGCTGCCGGACGCCTTGATCCTGCTGCGCGGCACTGCGGAAGAGCTCGATATGCTGCAAGGCATCCAGGCCGAGGCGGGCCTGGACTGCGTCGTGGTGGCCGAGACCGGGCTGCGGCGGCTGTTTGCGCTTTGCCAGCTCGCGCACAGCATGATTTCCGTCGACGCGGGGCCTGCGCATGCCGCCGCAGCACTCGGACTTCCAGTGACGGTCATGTACGGTGCCGGGCCCCAGCGCTTCTGGTTGCCCCGCAGCGGGTCCGGATCTCCGGTGATCGGCGTGGGTGGTCCGCCGGAGTCGATGCGCGTGGATCAGCTGTCGGTGGAAGCTGTGTTCAATGCGTGGTGCACCCTCCTGGAACCGTCCATGGATCGAGAGAGCCTGGCCCATCGTCCGGCGGTGAGCCGTTCCTGAGTCGCTGCGTTGCGCCTGCCGGTTTTTGGTGCAGAACGTGCTTGACGCGCCCTGATTAGCCGCTAGCATCGCGGCCTTGCGCACGCTTTCGGTGCATTCAGGGGGCGCTCCGAGCGATGAACAGCGGCGATACGGCTTGGTTGCTGACGGCGACGACGCTGGTCCTCTTCATGACGCTGCCGGGGCTGGCCGCCTTCTACGGCGGCCTCGTCCGCACGAAGAACGTCCTGTCCGTGCTGATGCAGTGCTTTGCCATCACCTGCGTCGTGTCCGTGCTCTGGTTTGCGGGTGCCTATGGTCTGATCTTCGGCGACGGCGGTGCGCACCAGGCGTTCATCGGCTCCCTCGCCAAGGCGATGTTCGCCAGTGTCGGGCGCAACTCGTTGAGCGGCACGACGCCGGAAATCGCCTACTCCATGTTTCAGCTGACTTTCGCGATCATCACGCCCGCGCTCGTGATCGGCGCACTGGCTGAGCGCACGCGCTTTTCCGCGCTGCTGCTGTTCAGCACGTCCTGGTTCCTGCTGGTCTACGTTCCGGTATGTCACTGGATCTGGGGCGGCGGATGGCTGGCGAAGCGAGGCGTGCTGGATTTCGCCGGGGGACTGGTGGTGCACGTCAATGCGGGTGTCGCGGCCCTGGTTGCGGCGCTGTACATCGGCAGGCGCCGAGGCTTCCCGCACGTCGCGATGCCCCCGCACAGCATGCCGCTCACGGTACTCGGCGCGGGGATGCTCTGGGTGGGCTGGTTCGGATTCAATGCGGGCAGCGCGTTGACCGCCAGCGGCAGTGCCGCCATGACCATGTGGGTGACCCACCTCGGAGCCTCCACCGGCGCGCTCACCTGGATGATCCTGGAGTGGTTGCGCTACGGCAAACCCAGTTGTCTGGGCATCGTTACCGGTATGGTCGCCGGACTCGGCACCATCACGCCTGCCTCCGGCTTCGTGGGTCCGGGGGGCGCGGTCGTGATCGGTGTGGCCGCCGGACTGGTCTGTTTCATGGCGACCCAGTTCCTCAAGCGCAAGCTGCACGTCGACGACACGCTCGATGTCTCCCCCGTCCATGGTGTGGGAGGCGTCGTCGGCACGATCCTCACCGGAGTGTTCGTCAGCGCCCCCTTGGGTGGGGTCGGCTATGCGGCGGGGATGGACATGGCCCGTCAGGTCGGCGTTCAGGCGCTCGGTGTGGTCGCAGTCGCGGGCTGGTGCATGGCACTGACCTGGCTGTTGCTGAAAGTCATCGACGCCACGGTCGGGCTGCGTGTCACCGAGGACCAGGAGCGAGAAGGATTGGATCTGGCCCTGCACGGAGAGCGAGGCTACATCGAGTAGGCTGCGTCCGATGCCTCCCGCCTGCTAGCGATAGAGCGGCGCCAACTCACGTTCCGCGACGGCGGACTTAGCCTCGCGCGGCTGCCACTTCTGTAGTGCCTCAGCGAGTGGCGCGCCGCGCCACGACTCTCCGACATAGCACGCCCGATCCAGCTCGCGGAGCAGATCAGCCATCGCAGGGTCCCCGATCACCTTCGCCAGGGCCCCCAGCCCCGCAATGCGCTGCATCGGCAGAGCAGCACTGGCCCACTCGAGCAGGTGGCGCCGCGCGGCGTACGCATCGTCGCGTGCGCAGGCTGATAGAAATGCGGTGCGCGCCGCGGACTTGCCCGGGGCCGGTGGAGGCGGCTGATGCATTCGGGCTGCGGGTCTGTCACCTCGCCTGCGATGCGTCAGGAACCACGCTGCGAGCGTCATCAACCACAGGACGCCAATGCCCAGGCTCAACCACTTCCAGATTGAGCGCTCACCCGTGGACTGCGCGGTGATTGCGTTGTCATGCGCCGGCGCGAGAGTCAGCGGTGCGGGGGTTGCGGCACCGGGCTGTTGGGTACGAGGCGCGGTTGCGCTCTGCGACCCCGGCGCTGGTGTCACGACGAGCATCTGCGAGGGGAGGATGGCCTGACGCTCCTGATTCGAGCGGGTATCCCACCAGCTCAGGCGCAACTCCGGGATGGTGAAATGGCCAGGCTGATCGGCGATCAGAGCGATGCTCTGATCGCGCTTGCCGAGGACGCCGTTACCGCTGGGCGTGTCTTTGAGCTGTGGCTCATCGGGGTACGCCTTGAGCCCGTCGGGGAGCTTCAGCAGCGTCGACAGGTCCGGCAGTTGCGCGGCCGTCAGATCCTCGGCCTGCAGATGGAGTGTCACTGTAACGGGGTCACCGGCATGCGCCTGCAACTGCTGCGGACGCCACTGCGCCGACAGCTGGACGTCCTGCGCGGGAATCCAGTAGCTCGCTCCAGCGCCGGACGGGCGCGGCTGCACGTCCAACTCGAGGGACTCGCCGCTGAGGCGGATCGGCTTGGTGGTTGTGAGCATTCCACCGAAGTTGCCGAAGAATTGCGCGAACGGGTCGCTGGAGTGGCTTCCCCGCGCACTTGCAGGCACGTTGCCACTGAGCGTCGGCCCGGCAATGCTGAGATGACCACTGCGCTGCGGGAACACGAGATAGTGGCGCGTGACCACCTGATACGACTGACCGTTGCGCTCCGCTGTGCTGGTCGTGTCCGACCCGACCTCGCGCACCAGTGCGGCATCGGAGGCCGGGAACTCCAGGTCGGCGTGCGACAGCGGCACCGCTGCATAGACGCTGACGGTAACGTGGACTGCTGCCTGCACGTACGGGGACTTGGGATCTACTTCCGTCTGCAGGAACACTCGACTGGCGCCCGCGGCGCCGTTGTTGGCGCCTGCGGCGCCCACATTCACCGCCAGGGGCGCGCTGCGGTCGCCGTCCCAGGTCAGGGCAGGGATGGTGAGATGTCCGGCTCGCTTGGGCGCGAGCGTCAGGGTCAGCTGCGTGCTCGAGGAGGCCGAGCCGTTGATGATCTGCATGTTCGAGCTGGTGCTGCGGCTGACGATATCGAAGTCCTGCTGCAAGGGAGCCAGGTCTGGTTGCGTCTGCGTCTGGCCGTCGTGCGCCAGATTCAGCTCGAAGGTCTCCCCAGGGGCGACCTGCGGATCGTCGACCCAGGCGCGCAGCGCCGCGTTCGCCTGGCCGCCGGCGGCCAGCAGCAACAGTGCCGTGACGAGGATTCTTCGGCCGGACCATCGGCCGGCGCGTCTGTGCGTCATTGGGCGTTTTCCTGTTGCTTCATCATGTGCTCGATCATGAACTTGCGACGCAGCAGCTCGCCCGAGTCATCGGGAATGCCGCGCAGCCACTGATCCAGCGCCAGCGACTGCTCCGAGCGTGGCGGCGGTGGCGGTTGCGTTGCTCGCGCGGATCGCTCGTCTCGTATCGCGGCTTGCGGCGCGCTTGCCGCCTGCGCTGAATTGCCTGATTGAGCTCCCGACTGGTCGTGCGAGTCTGCCTGACCCTGCCGTGTCAGCTGACCCTGTTGCGTCTCCTGGCCTTGCTGCGTCGCCTGGCCTTGCTGCGTCGCCTGGTCTTGCTGCGTCGCCCGGCCTTGCCGCGCCGCCTGGTCCTGCCCGGCGCTGCCGCCGGCTTGCGCCTGCGCGGGGGCCGCGGACTGTTGCCCGCCAGCGGCACGTCCCTGGGGTTCGTTCGTCCCGGCTTGCTGGCGGCTGCCCGCGCCGCCTTGTTGTTCGTTACTGCCAGCCCGCCGCCCGCCGCTCGCTGGGCCCCCCTGTTGTTGGTTACTGCCAGGCTGTTGCCCGCCGCCCGCTGGGCCCTGTTGTTGGTTACTGCCAGCCTGTTGCCCGCCCGCATGTCCCTGCTGTCCGCCAGCGCCGCTCTGCTGCCCGTTGCGGCCTGAGCCGGTGCCCGACCCGTTGCTGCCCTGCTGGCCCTTCGGGCTCTGCTGCTGTTGCTTCTGCAATGCGCGCGCGACGAGGTCGCGATTGTGGAGGAGGTCGCGACTGCGGGGGGACTGCTTCAGAGCGGCGTCATACGCTGCGAGCGCATCCCGCAGCTGACCGGTATGCGCGAGCGCGTTCCCGCGGTTATAAAGTGACTCCGTATCATGCAACGGAGCGAGCGACTTCGCAGCCTGCGCATACTCCCCGGCGCGTAGCTGAGCGTAACCCCGCCGCCGTGGGTCGTTGAACAGCGCAGCGGCTGCGGCGGCCTGCCTGGAATCGAGCAGGCGCTGCGCCTGTTGTTCGGGCGTCGACCAGAGATTGGACCAGGTACTGCTCGCGGCAGTGGCACTGCCCGCGATACACCAGAGGAGCAGACACAACGGAGCTCCTCTCATATCCAACCTCGGCGCGCCAGCAGGCCCGCCAGAAGGAGCAGCAGCGGAAGCAGCCAGATCCCCTCGTTGCGCCAGGTCGATAGCTGTGTCCTAGTGCTGGTCGCGTGCGCATCCGCGCCGCGCTGAGAGCGCTCGAGCGCGGGCAGCAGGCTCGTCGCTACCGCGTCGGCAGACACGAAGTCACCGCCTCCGGCGCTCGCCACCCTGCGAAGCTCGTCGGTCTGCTGACGAGTCAGGCGGGGCTCGCCGTTGGAACCGAGCACGAATCCGCCTTTGCCATCGGGCTCGGGGGCGCCTGCCGGCGTGCCGACGCCGACGATGTCGACGGTCACGCCTTTTTGCCGCAGCTCCTGGGCGACGCGCAGCGACTCTGCCGGATCGGCGAATCCGTCCGACAAGACCACCACCTGTCCCCCGCGGGCGGCTCCCGCCTCGAGCAAGTGTCCCGCCGCCTCCAGCGCCGGCGCGAGTCGGTCGCCCGACTCCGGCATGAGTGACGGAGCCAGCGGTTTGAGGAGCACTCGAACCGTGGCGATGTCGGTGGTGAGAGGGGCGACGACATGCGGCTCGCCTGCAAAGGCCACAAGTCCGACGCGGGCATCGCGCGCAGCATCGAGAATGTCAGCTGCGGCGTACCGGGCACGCGTCACACGGCTCGGTGCCGTATCCTTCGCCGCCATCGATGGCGACAAGTCCAGAACCAACACCCAGGCCGATGGAGCGCGGAACGCGGGCGTCTGCAGCCGGCTCCACGCAGGCCCTGCCAACGCGAGCACCGTGAGCGTCCACAGGGCGCCTATCAGCGACCACGGTGAAGAGCTTCCCCGGCTCGCCCCGATCCGCAGCGCCGACAGCAGCTCCGGATCGGCAATCTTCGTCCAGTCCCCGCCCCGCGAGCGGCGCCGCCACACCGCCCACGCGAGCAGAACGGGCAATGCCAGCAGCCAGGCCGGGTGCAGGAAATGAAACGCGCTCAAGGCTCTCAGGTCCATCGGCGCATCCCGAGGGCAGGCAGGCTCAGCAACAACGCCGCGGCCAGCGGCCAGTCGAACCACTCGTCCGCGGGACGCAGCCACTGTTGCGTGCCGGCGGCCGGCTCGAGCCGGTCGATCTGCCGATAGACGGCTTGCAGTGCGTTGGCATCGGTGGCGCGGAAGTATTCCCCGCCGGTCAGCTTCGCGATCTGCTGCAGTGTCTGCTCGTCGAGGTCGGAGTTGCCGCCTCCCACGCCAAAGAAGCCGCCGCCATCGTCTGCCGCCCCGACGCCGATCGTGTAGATGCGCAGGCCGGATTGCGCTGCGAGCTTCGCCGCCTCCAGCGGCGGCATCGCGCCGGCGTCGTTCACACCATCCGTCAGCAGCACCAGCACGGTCTGTCCCGGCGGGGCAGGGTGGCCGGCGTCTGCCTGCGCACGCAGGCGTTTGATGGCGAGCCCGATGGCATCCCCGATGGCCGTCTGCGTACCGGCGACGCCGACTACGGCTTCGTTGAGGAAGTCGTGGACGGTAGTGAGGTCTGCCGACAGAGGCGCCTGCAGATAGGGTTGGGTGCCGAAGAGAATCAGGCCGACACGATCACCGTGGCGACCGTCGATAAAGCTCCCGGCAACCTGTTGTACGACCTGCAGCCGGCTCGCTCCGCCAGCCATGTCCTCGGTGGCCATCGATCCGGAAACATCGATCGCCAGCATCAGGCGTCGACCGGTGGTGGGAATAGGCTGCGGTTCGCCGAGCCACTGCGGTCGCATCGCGGCGGCCACCAGCAGTAGCCAGATCGCTGCGAGCATCCAGCGGCCGGCGCGCGAGCCGCCTGCGGTTTGCGTGGTGTCCGCGGGCAGCGTCATCGCCAGCGGCACGAATACGATCGCACCGTTGGGCTCCGCGGGCTTTCTCCACAGGTAGATCAACCAGGGCAACGGCAACAGGAGCGCCATCCAGGGCCACGCAAGATGAATCACTTCCTGCGCCTCCTGCGCTGCACGCCTGCCTTGCGGATGAAGGACTCCGCCGCCGTCAGCCATTCCTGGCGGTCGCCACCGGCGTGATTTCCGAAGGCGGCGACGAGCAACGAGGTACCGGCCGCACCCGCGAGCGCGCTGCCGCCCTCGGCCACGACGAATGCCAGCCAGGCGTCGCCGGCGAGCTTCGCGACCGCGGTTTCCCCAAATACGGCGATCGCGTAGCGACGCATCAACTGTTGGAGTGCCCGTGCCACGGCCGGACCGTCGGCGTCGCTGCTGCGGATGAGCTTCAACTCGCGGAGCGCGTAGCGGCGCGTTGCGCGGCGGCGGTCTCTCAGCCAGCGCACGCACAGAATCGCGCAGAGCAGGGCGAGCGCTGCCGCGATCCACCATCCTGGCGCCGGAGGCCACCAGCTCGCCGGCGGTGGCGCATGGTCCGGTGCGAGTTGACTGAGCCAGCCTGCGCTCATGCGGCAGTCCGCTTCGCCAGCGCTCCCTCCAGCACGCCCTCGACCGGCTCACCCGTGTCGAGCCGGATCACCGGGGCTGCCAGGCGGCCTGCCAACTCCGTGACGCGTGCTGCGCGCTGCTGCCACTTCGCGATCCAGGTAGCGCGCGACCCTGCGCCCTCGATGAAGCGCGAGCGCCCGGGTACTCCCACGCCGTAACGGCCGTCGGGTAGCGCACCGCTCTCCAGTGGGTCGGTGACCCAGAAGAGCTGCAGCTCGTTGTGGACGGCAAGCGAGGCCCACGAGGGGTCGATGTCGGCATCCAGGGCTGCAAAGTCGCTCAGCACGAGGAGCAGGCTGCCGGGGTGGACGAGAGGCGCCAGCGCACGCAACCCGTCGTTGAGGCCCTGCTGGCCGGGTGCGCGCGGAGCGGTGGGCTGCAGGTCCAGGAGTGTCGCCAACACAGGCAGCACTCCAGCCTCGCGTGCCCGCGGCGGGACGATTCTCGATGACGAGCTGCCGATGACGACGGCGCCGACACGATCGCCTCCTGCGGCGGCGGTCCATGCAAGAAGGGCTGCGGCACGCAGGACCACCGCGGACTTGAGCTGTTTGCGCGTTCCAAAAAACATCCCCGCGTGCAGATCCGCCAGCAGCCACACCGGACGCTCGCGTTCCTCGCGAAACAACTTGGTGTGCGGCCGCCCGCGTCGCGCGGTGACGCGCCAGTCGATGGAGCGAGGATCATCGCCGGCCACGTACGGTCGGACTTCCTGAAACTCCAGACCCCGGCCGCGTTGAGTGCTCCGATGACCTCCTGTGTGCAGCGCACGGGCGGGGCGGCGCGAGCTCAACCGCAGACGTCGCGCTGCGCCACGCAGCGCGAGTAGCTCGTTGAGATCGGGCAGAATCACGGCGCCGGCACCCTTCCAAGCAGCTCCTCGATGCAGGCGTCTGCTGTCATTCCTCGTGCCTGGGCGCTGTAGTCCAGAAGCAGCCGGTGTCGCAGAGCATCCGGGGCGATGGCCTGTACGTCCTCCGGAGTGACGAAGTCGCGGCCGTCCAGCCAGGCCAGCGCTCGCGCGCCTCGCTCCATCGCGATGGCTGCTCGCGGGCTCGCTCCCCACCGCAGCCATTCGCGCAGATGGGTGCTGTAGGTGTCGGGGCGTCGCGTGGCGTCCACGAGAGCGGCGATGTATTCAGCCACGGGGTCCGACAGGGTGAGCCCCAGAATTGCACGGCGCGCTGCGAGAATCGTCTCCTGGCTCAGCCGATGCTCGGGCGGCGGAAGCTCCCGCTGCGTAATGGCTTCGCGGCGCGCCAGCTTCATGATCTTCAGCGTCGTGGCGCGATCGGGATAGTCGACCTGGGTGTGCAGCAGGAAGCGGTCGAGCTGCGCCTCGGGAAGAGGATAGGTGCCCTCCTGCTCGATCGGGTTCTGCGTGGCCATGACCAGAAACAAACGCGGCAGACTGTAGCTCGCCGAGCCGACGCTGATCTGGCGCTCGGCCATGGCCTCGAGCAACGCCGACTGCACCTTGGCCGGTGCACGGTTGATCTCATCCGCGAGGATGAGGTTGCGGAACAGCGGGCCGCGCTGAAAGCGGAACGAGCCCTCCTCGGGGCGGTAGATCTCCGAGCCCGTCAGGTCCGCCGGGAGGAGGTCGGGTGTGAACTGCACTCGCTGAAAGTCCGCTTCCAGCGCATGCGCCAGCGCCTTGATGGCGCGCGTCTTGGCCAATCCCGGCGGCCCCTCCACCAGCAGGTGCCCATCGGCCAGCAGTGCCACGAGCAAGCGCTCCACCAGCCGGTCCTGCCCGACGATCTGGCTCGTCAAATAGTCCTTCAGGTACCGCACTGCCTGGCGGATGGCGTCGGCTTCTGCATTCGGCACGGCCGCGATCGGGCCCGTGGCGGCATTCGTCATACTGTCCTCGCTGAATCAAAAAAAATTTCGGCGGCCGCCGGCCGCGAATCGGATGCGGTGACGCCTACGGCATCATTGCTCCGGCGGCTTAATTTTCCCTTAAGCTCCGGGCCACAGGAGGACCCGCGCGATGTGGCGCGAGTTCCGCAACCATTCCTCGAGCTGAGTGTCCGCCGCGCGGACGCCAGGCTGAGCTGAGCTTTTCTACAAGACCATCAGGTCCTGGCCGACGATCACCTCGCCGCCGAATTCCTTGCGTACACCCTCGATGAAAGCGGTGACCGGATATGCCAATGCTCCGGCGGGGCCAGGCACCTGGTGATTCAGCACCACGCTCTTGACGCCGGCCTCCGCTGCCATGCGACCCACGTCCTGCGGCGATGAGTGGGTCTCGGCCACGTGCCGCCAGATATTGTTCTCGTTCCCTTGCGCTGCCGCTTCCTGTGCGCGCCGCCGCATCTGCTCCAGAACGCTGGGGTCCATGACCTCGCAGACGAAGAGGTCGGCGCCGCGAGCCAGCTTGACCACGTTGGGTGAGTACGCCGTGTCGCCGCAGAAGACAATCGAGCGCTCCCGGGTCTGCATTCGCAAAGCGAGACTGCGATAGGGCATGCGGGCCTTGGAGCGTTCCGGAAAGTGAGCGTTCTCGATCGCCGTCACCGTCAGACGATCGTCCTTGAACACCGCCGCCGGCTCCGTCTTGGCGGGGACATCGTGTCCATGGAATTGCTGGTCGACGTTCACGGTCCGTCCTTCGTCGGCGGTGCGGATCTGAACGTTGATCTGCAGCAGGGAGACCACCGCCGTGATGAGCTGCTGCGTGCCATAAGGGCCATAGGCATCCGTGGCAGTCGTTTTGCCATTGGTCCATTGATACGACAGCAGCGCCGGCAGGTCGCCCGTGTGATCGTCGTGCAGATGGGTGAAGAAGATCGTGCTCACCTGCAGATAACCGACGTTGCTCGCCGCGAGCTGCCGTACGGTTCCGTAGCCGCAATCGACCAGATAGGCGCGACCGTCAACCACAACGGCACTCGCCGTCTGGGCGCGCGTCGGATCGATGCCGGGGCCACCGCGCGTGCCCAGGAGCACGACCCATGTTCCTGGTTTTGGCGCGCCCCGTCCGGGAGGCGGGCCTGCGGTGATCCCGCCGCCGTTCTGTGCGTGCGCTACCGTCGTAAGTGCCGAGGGCAGCAATGCCGTGGTGGCCAGGGCGCGGGTCAGCCACTGGCGCCGCGTCGTCTTGTGGGGGTTCCCAAAACCTGAGTCAAACGTCATGATTTATCTAAACTTTGGTGATGCTCGGGAAGGCGTTCTGTAGCGGTCATGATCAGAATAGGAACAGGGACTCGGAATTCGAGTCAAGCGGCGCCTGCTAATGGCCTGCGTACCCCGCTGCCCACCAAGCAGGACCGCAGTCGCAAGACGCGCGACGCGCTCATCGCGGCCGCGTGGAGACTCTTGCAGTCTCTTCCGTGGGAGGTGATCTCGATCAACGACCTCGTGAAGAGCGCGGGTTGCTCCGTCGGAGCGTTCTATGCGCGCTTTACGGACAAGGAGGCCCTGTTCGAGAGTCTCGCATCGGAGTATCTGGAGGAGCGCTGGGCCGAGCGCGAGAAGGGGTTCGAATCGCTCGCCGCCGATGCGGACTACGCCGCTCATGCGATCCTGGCGAGCTACCAGCATCTGATGCGCTACCAGAATTTCTGGCGCGCCGCGCTGGTGAAGGGCGCCACGGATCACGTCTTCTGGGAGCCTTTCCGCGCGAGCGGGCTGCGCACGATGCAGCTCACGGTCGAGTGTCACGAGCGGCGCATCGGACGCTCCTTGAGCGAGGATGAGATCGGGCGCATCCGCTTCGCGTTTCAGATGGCCAATGGCGCCATCAACAACGGCATCATCAATCGTCCCGGCCCGTTGCTACCGGGTACGCCGGAGTTCGAAGCTGCGCTGGTGCGCGGCTTCAAGGCCGTGTCAGGCTTGAGCTGACGGGCGGCTCGGCGATCACGCGCCGTGAATGGCTTGACGAGATAGTCATCCGCGCCCGCGTGAGCGCAGTCTGGCTCACACCCCCGGGACCACTCGCAGGTCGCGAACGGCGCCGCCATCGAGGGCCCGCAGGGCTTGCTGGTACGCGGGGCTCTCATGCACGGCGAGGGCCTGCTCCACCGAGTCGAATTCGATGATCACCGTGCGTTCGAGCTGGCCGCTCTCGTATGCCTTGACGGCGAGGCCGCGCGCCAACATGCGCCCGCCCCCGGCCTCGAGAGCCGGGCCGGCCAGCCTGGCGTAGGCGGCCAGTTTGGCCGGATCCTTGATCTCGCGATAACAGGTGATCCAGTAAGCCTTGGACATGTGTCGAACCTGATTCGGGCGGCGGGAGTTGAGAAGTGTAGCGCCTCAGTGCGCCTTTTTGATCACTTTGATGTTCTCCAGCGAGGGGCCGGTCGCGCCCCCGGTGACGACTTCGGACTGGATCTCATCGCCTGCCGTGAGCTTCTGCAGCTCCGCCGCTTTCCCGACACTGTAGAACATGGTCATGGCCCCCATGAACCCTGGAATGTCGCCGTGCTGAACCAGCACCCGCCCGGATCCCGTGTCGACGGATTTGACCGTTCCAGTGAGCTTGAAGCGCTGCACGGTGCTCGCGGGCGGCGCTGGTGCTTGCGGCGGCGGCTCCGTTGCAAGGGTTGTTCCCGGGCACGCACTGAGTGTCACTGCGACGCCGGCATTCGGAAGCGCCGCGCGGACGTCGTAGTGCTCGATCACGCTCAGTCGAGTGCCTTTCGAAAGCGGCACGGGCTTCGCCAACACGTAGGGCGTCGGCCAATCTAAAGGAATATCCCTCGCAAACAACAGCACCTGCGTTGCGCCGTCGGGTTTGTGCGCCGCGACCTCGATGGACTGCACGCCGGGGAGGATCTGCGGCTGCAAGGCGAGGATATTCGTGTCCTGCTCGAGGCTCATGGTGGCAACGAGCTTGCGCGAGCCACTGGAGGCATTTGCCGGGCCATTCGGCTCCAGGGTGAGGGTGGTCACGGCGCGCGGCGATGCGGGCGCGGAGGCGAAGTACAAGGCGAGCGCGCCACGATCGACGACCGGCTCACCGGTCCCGTAGTAATGAATCTCGGCGACGATGTGCGATCCGGCGGGCATGCGGTAGACGAGCCCCGGTGGCAGGCTCACGAACGGCTGCCACGGCGTCCAGCTCCCGAGCCATTGACCCGTCTCACGGATCGAGAAGGAGACGGCATGCACGACGCGGCGGTCGCCGGGCTGGTATTCCAGGCCTCTGAGCCAGCGATCGGCCGTCAGGTTCAGATCCAGTGTTTCCTGTTGGATCGTAGCCGTCTGGCGCGGCGCGAGCGTCGCCGGCGGCAGCGACAGGCGCAGGTCCGGATTGCCGAGCACCCAGCGGGAGAAGTCGAAATGTGCCTGCACGACCTGCGGCGCAGCGGCGGCCACTCCCGTGTAGACCGCGCCGTTGTTGCGGGGACCGTAGCTCTCTGCCCAGGACGACAGAAAGTCGATCTCACGCTGCGTGAGGCCGTTGTCGTTGGCGAACACGCCGTAACCGGCCACCGCGGCCCAGGGCGCCATGTGTCGATTCAGGGCGTCCTGGCGGATCTTCCAGCGTGCGGCATAGGTTTGCTCGTAGGTGACCAGCGGAAACGCCGGTCCGCCTGGCGAGTGGCACATGACGCAGTGGTTATCGAGGATATGCACGATCTCGCGGTCGAACTGCACCGTGGTCGTGGGTTGTGCGTGGGCGAATGCCGCGGGCGAGCAGGCCAACAGCAGGCAGGAGGCGCCTACGGCGGCTGCCGGGCGAGACTTCACGTGAGGACCGGCTCAGCCGTGCCCTGGGCCACCTTGAATGTGAATTGCACCGTTCGCACCTGGTCGTTGCGCCGGAACTGAGCCCAGGCGCGGAACAGGCCGGCTTTCGGCATCAGAGCGTCGAAGGTCACGCGCGGGCCGCCGCGGATGTTCGTGAGGTCCGCATCCGGCGGGATGATGTACTCCGGTGTGGGCGAGTCATCTCCCGTCTCCACGACCAGGTTGATGGGATGGGAGTGCACATAACACTGCAGATCCTCGCTCAGCAGCAGCATGTGGCTGAACTGGCCGAGATAGGTTTGCAGGTCGGTGACGGGACGGCCGGTGCTCGTATCGGTGAGGTCGAAGTTCAGGTGCACGTACTGACACGAGACCGGTTGGGGCGGATCGAGCGTCACCGCCGCAGTGATATCGCCGTCACTCTTCTTGAATGTCCGGTCGGGCTGCAGATGGGCGCTGTCGCTTTGCAGGTCTCCCGCATAGCCGGCCGTCACCAGTGGAGCGGTGAGGAACTGACCGGAGCCGCCGCTTGGCATGAAGTCGCAC
>DATNEN010000001.1:0-8773 GCA_035552975.1 Steroidobacteraceae bacterium | reverse complement strand
ATCTTTCAGCACTACGCGCCCGATTGGACCTGGACCGCGACCGACCGTCGGGTCGCCGATCTCCTGTCGAGCTACTGGGTGAACTTCGCGTGCAGCGGGGATCCGAACGGTCCGGGGTTACCACGCTGGCAGCCGTTTGATGAGGCACATCAGCGCGTAATGCACATGGGAGACTCGTTCGCGATGAGCGATCTGCCGGATCGACCGGAGTTGGCGGCCATCGATGACTTCGTGCGGTTGCTGCGAGCGCGGGATGCGGACGCTGCGACTGCCGCGTCAAGATGAGACATCCCGATGGGTCCGAGCGGCCAGTAAATGTCTCCCGGCAGCGCGAAGCTCCGGATCGAACCCACTTCCCGGATTGCCTGCACCACGGCTGGGCTGGACATGTCCGGCTACACGGTTTCCGGTCCTGGGTCCGCTCAACGATGGATATAGCTCTCCAGCTGCTCGATGGTCGCCTGCTGATCCTGGATGACGGCCTTGACCAGGTCACCGATGGAAACGATGCCGACCACCTGTTCGGATTCGACGACCGGCAGGTGGCGGACGCGGTGCTCGGTCATGATCTCCATGCATTCCTGTACGGAGTGGCGCAAGGAGACGCTCAGCACGGGAGAGCTCATGATCTGCCAGACCGGGGTCTCGGCCGACGAACGTCCCATCAGGATGACTTTGCGGGCGTAGTCACGCTCGGAGACGATGCCGACCAGCTGCTCGCCCTTCATCACCAGGAGGGCGCCGACGTGGTGGTCGGCCATGAGCTGGATCGCCTCGAGCACGGGGTCTTCGGGCTCTATCGAATAAGTCGCTCGGCCCTTGCGGTCGAGCAACTGGCTGACGTAGGTCATAGCGGCTTACCTCTATGAGCGGGGGCTGACCTCCACGGTGAGCGTCACGTTGGCGTTCACTTCGATGGTTCCTGGCTGGATTTGCGTGGCGGCCGAGGACTCGGCGGCGCGCGCAAAGGCGACCTGCCGCATCGGCACGATGACGGGTCCGCCCTCTTCGACCGTCAGGATGCGGTTGACCTTCAGGCCCAACGCCGCCGCGAGGGAATCCGCTTCCGCCCGCGCCTTGACGGCCGCCTCACGCAGGGCTTGTGTACGTACGGTTTCCTCGTCGCGCAGCGCGAACTGGATGCTCGGCACGCGATTCGCTCCCGCCTGGGTTGCCGTGTCGATGACGTCTCCAATCTTGGCGAGGTCATCGATCGTCACGCGTACTACGTTCGTGGCCGTGTAGCCCCTGACGGTGGGTGTGCCACCGTTGGAGCCGTACTGATAGTCGGGATTGAGGGAATAGGACAGCGCTTTGATGTCGGCACCCCGGCCGAAAGCCTTCCGTAAGGCAGCCATCACCGCATTGAACGTGCGTGCGTTCTGCGACACTGCGTTCTGCGACTGCGGGGCCTGTGTGACAACACCGATATCGATGTTCGCGCGATCCGGATTTGCTGTGACCGTCGAGGCGCCCGTGACGCGGATCGACGACACCGACGCAGGTCCTTCGGCGCTTGCCGACAGCGACGCAAAACAGCCGAATAAGTAAGCCAGCGCAAATGTGACGAGCTTCTTCATATGTTCCCGCTCGAGCTCGCGTTTTCCCTTATTCTACGCTTACCCAGGAAACAACGTGCGGCAGTTCAAAGTCTGTGCGGCGGCGTACCGGTATACAACTCCCGATGTCCTCCCCCTCCACTCGCGAAGTCATCGTCTCCCCGGACCGGTTCGAGGTCGCCGGCGACGACGTCATTCTGGTGACGGAGCTGCGCTCCGCAATCGCGGTGTGTGTGTATGACGCCGTCGAGGACGCGGGCGCGATGTTGCACCTACGCTGCATCGTGCGCGGCCCCAATCCGGTGGATGTGACCGACACGACTCTCGCCACCGAGCTGCTGTTGCTCGACCGCTGCATCGAGTCCATCAAGGAAATCACACCAACTGCGCGCAACCTCCAGTCGCGCATCGTAGTTCATCTCGCCGATGATCCGAGTGCGCACCGTACGTGCAACACCGTGCTTGCGATGGCGAAAGACTTCCTGGCCGACGCCGGGGTGCGAGTGCTACCGGTTGACATCGCCATGGGTCCGACGCGCAACCTGCGCTTTCGGCCCAGCATGGGTTGGTTGCAAACGCGCTGAGCCGCGCGATGCTCTTCGCGGCCCGCACACCGGGCACCTGCGAAGGCCAACCTTGCGGGAACCAAGTCCCCTTCTGTACGTTTAGCGGCGGATGAGCCGCCTAGTTTGTGTGTCCAATCGCATCACCGTGCCGCGACGTGGCGCCGCGCCCGGCGGCCTCGCTGTCGGAGTGCTGGCGGCGCTGCAGCACACCGGTGGCATGTGGTTCGGCTGGAGCGGCGAGACCACTGTCAAGCCGAATCCGGAGCCCGAGATCACTGCCCGCGGCAACGTGCGGTTTGCCACGATCGATCTGGATCCCACGGATTTCGATGCTTATTACAACGGGTACTGCAACAGTACGCTGTGGCCGTTGTTTCATTATCTGGCGGCGCGCTTCCATCACGATCAGCAGCAGTACGAAGCGTACATGCGCGTCAACGCGCAGTTTGCGCGCCAATTGCTCAAGCTGCTCAAGCCTGGCGATGCCGTCTGGGTGCACGACTATCAGCTCATCTCGGTCGGCCGCTACCTGCGCGAGCTTGGATTCGCCGGACCCATCGGTTTTTTCCTGCACATTCCGTTTCCGCATCTGCAGGTGCTGCGGATGCTGCCCAATTACACCGAGCTGGTACGCGATCTGTGTCAGTACGATCTGGTCGGTTTTCAGACCGATGACGACCTGCGCTCGTTTCTGTCGTGCCTGGAGGTGCCGGAAGGATTCCGTTTGCCGAGCACCGGCAGGGTGCAGGCTTGCGGGCGTAACGTGCGTCTCGGCGTGTATCCCATCGGGATCGAGGTCGACGAGGTTGCCAGCGAGGCGCGTACGACCATCGGGCAGGAGACGGTGCAACGCATGATCGCGAGCCTGCAGGAACGCAAGCTGATCATCGGCGTCGATCGCCTGGACTACAGCAAGGGCATGACGCAACGCTTCGCCGCGTTCGAGGAGTTCCTGGAGCGCTACCCCGACAACCAGGGCAAGGTGACGTTCCTGCAGATCGCCCCCTTGAGCCGCTCGGACGTGCAGGCCTACAGCGAGATCCGCCAGAGCCTGGAGCAGGCGGCGGGCCGCCTCAACGGGCGCTTCGCGGAGGCCGACTGGACGCCGATCCGCTACCTCAACCGCAACTTCGCACGCTCGACCCTGATGGGATTCCTGCGCGCATCGCAGGTGGCGCTGGTGACGCCGGTGCGGGACGGAATGAATCTCGTCGCCAAGGAATTCGTGGCCGCGCAGGATCCGGAAGATCCGGGCGTGCTGATCCTGTCGCCGCTCGCAGGGGCTGCGCGGGAGCTGAGCGGAGCCCTGCAGGTCAATCCGTACGACACCCCTGGGCTCGCCCTCGCGATCCAGACCGCGCTGCAGATGCCACTCGAGGAGCGGCGCAGCCGCTACCAGCAGATGCTCGCGGCGGTGCACCGCCACGACATCCACAACTGGTATTCCACGTTCGTGCTCGATCTGACCGGTGAGCGTCTCGAAAGCATCTCTCCGGTGGACCACCCGCCTTACAGGTCCCCGGAAGGCGGACAACGCGCGCGGTCCGCAGTGAATACCCGCTCCTACAAATACATGGATTAAGGTGCCGGCGACTGTCGTGCGGGATTCAGCGACAGGTCCTTGCTGTAGACCACGTTCATCACATTCTCGTACCAGCCGGTGACCTCCGGTTTCACGAGGTGGTTGCCTGCATAGAAATACAGCGGGATCATCGGATGATCGTGTAGCAGAACGCGCTCGGCGTTCTGCAGCAGCTCGCGACGCTTCTGCGGATCGGGTTCCGCGGCTGCGGAATTCACGAGAGCGTCGTACTCGGTGCTGTGATAGTGCGGCAGGTTGATGCCGAAGCCGCTCGTGAAATACTGCGCGAACGTGTAGGCATCGTTGTAATCGCCGGACCAGCTCGAGCGGAACATCTCGACCTCACCCCGATCGACGTCCTGGAGCAACGACTTGAACTCCTCGGCCGTCAGGGTCACTTCGACGCCGAGCGCCTGCTTCCACATCGAAGCGACCGCGAGCGCGATCTTGTCGTGCATCTCGCCAGAGTTATAGCGCAGCTCGAACCGGAGGGGTTTGGCCGCAGAGTAGCCCGCCTGCGCATAGAGACGGCGCGCCTCGGCGAGACGCTCTGCCATGGGTGTCTTGCGGTAGTCGAAGGATTGCTCCGAGTAGTCATGCACGCCTGGCGGGATCCAGCCGTAGGCCGGGAGCTCTCCTGCGCGCAGCACGAGCTTCGTCAGTTGCTCTCGGTCGATCACCAGCGAAAGCGCGCGTCGCAGCGGCAGGTTGTCCTTGAACGGGGCTCGGGTGAGGTTGAAACCATAGTAGTAGGTGGTCAGTTGCGCAGAGGTGTGCAACTGGTCCGGGATATTCGCCTTGATCCAGTCGTACTGCCCCCGTGGGACGGTAGTCGTGATCTGCAGCTCTCCGGCACGGTAGCGCGTGAACTCGGCGTTCTCGTCCGAGATCGTCAGATACCTGACGCCATCCAGGTGATTGGCCGCATTGCCCCAGTAGTAGCGGTTGCGCGTGAGCAGCACATACGAGCCCTGCACCCACTGCGCCAACGTGAAGGCACCGTTCGAGACCATGATGCCGGGTCGTGCAAAGGTGTTGGGATGCTGCGAGAGGGTCGGCCTGTGCACCGGGCAGGTGCTGGGATGCGACAGGAGCGACGGGAGGTAGGGCGCCGGTGCCACGAGGTCGATGACTACCGTGGAGTCGTCGGGTGCAGTGACGCCGAGTGTGTCTGGCGGCTTCTTCCCTGCAGTAATCTCACTCGCGTTCGCGATCACGGCCACCACGTCGGCGTACTGCGATGCCGTTGTCGGGTCGACCAGGCGTTGCAGACCCGCGACGTAGTCGGCTGCGACGACCCGATCGCCGTTCGACCACCTCGCCTCTGGGCGCAAGTGGAACGTGTACTGCTTCCCATCCGGGCTCACAGTCCAGTCACGCGCCGTCCCCGGTGCAGGGCCCGCATTCCTGTCCAGCAGCGTCAGGCCCTCGCAGATGTCCCGGAGCATGCGCTGCGCTTCAATCGAGCGAGCTTTTTGTGGGTCCAGCGAGTCTGGCTCCTGATTACCCCCTCGCAGCAGAATTTTCGCGTTGGCGGGAAGGGCAGTGGAGGCACTGCTGGGCGATTTGGAGCAGCCCCCCGCTGCGAGCAGCAGCGCGAGGAACCCCGTGGCCAGCCACGAACGCACGTCAGAGCGGAATCGCACGTTGGGGCGACACGTCAGCGCGGGGTACGGAGGCGCGAGAGATTGATCTGCTCGCGAAGGGTCATGGTGGCTTTGCGCGCCGCGGCGGCGAAGTCCTCTCCGGAGGACGCATACAGGATCGAGCGCGAAGAGCTGATGATCAGCCCCGTGCCGTCGGCGGTCTGTCCGCTCCGCACGGCCTGATCGACGTCGCCTCCCTGCGCTCCTACACCAGGGACGAGGAAGGGCATGTTACCGGTAATTTCGCGCACCTCAGCCAGCTCGCGCGGGTAGGTGGCTCCGACGACAAGGAGGCAATTACCGCGCGAATTCCACTGGCGCGCCGCGAGCTCCGCCACCCGGTGGTACAGCTTGCGGCCACCAACGTCGAGATCCTGCAGGTCGCGGGCACCAGGATTGGACGTCCGGCAGAGAACGATCACGCCCTTGTCCTCGTGCCTCAGGAAGGGCTCGAGAGCGTCGCGGCCGAGATAAGGGTTCACGGTCACCGCGTCGGCCCCGTACCGCTCAAAGGCCTCGATCGCGTAGCGCTCTGCGGTGTTGCCGACATCGCCGCGCTTGGAATCGAGAATCACCGGTACGCCCGGGTGGCTGCGGTGGATGTACTCGATCGTGCGCTCGAGCTGGTCCTCCGCTTCGTACGCGGCGTAGTGCGCAAACTGCGGCTTGTAGGCACACACCAGATCCGCCGTCGCATCGATGATCGCGCGGTTGAACTGGAAGATGGGAGAAGCGTGCTGCGCGAGAGCGCTCGGGAAGCGCTCGAGCTCCGGATCCAGGCCGACGCACACCAGCGAGTCGCTGCGTGCCCAGCTTTCCTGGAGTTGTCGGATGAATGCGCTCATGCCACGCGTGCCTGTCCCCGCTTCTTCAGGTGCACCAGCAGAATCGAGATCGCAGCGGGCGTGACGCCCGGGATGCGACCTGCCTGTCCGAGGGTTGCGGGCCGCGCCTGCTGCAGCTTCTGGCGCACTTCGTGCGACAGGCCCGTGAGCTGCAAGTAATCCAGATCGGCAGGCAGGTTCGTCTCCTCGTTGCGGCGCTGACGCTCGATCTCGTCCTGCTGCCGCTCGATGTAGCCTGCGTACTTGGCGCGGACCTCGACCTGGGCGCGGACCTGCGCCCAGACACGGTCATCCGTCGGCGTTTCTGTCGGCGTGCCGGCGATCTCCGCCAGGTCCTCGTAGCGAACCTCGGGTCGCCTCAAAAGCTCGAACGCGGTGTAGTCGCGTGCGAGTGGTGCGTGCAGTACGCGGTCTACCCACTCCGGCGGCGCGTCTACGGGACGAATCCTGGTCTTCTCCAGCCGCGCGACTTCGAGGTCCGATAGCCGCCGCTTCTCCTGGAAGAGGGTCCACCGCTCGTCATCGACGAGTCCCAGGTCGCGTCCCGCCGGAGTCAGCCGCAGGTCGGCGTTGTCCTCCCGGAGGAGCAGGCGGTGCTCGGCGCGGCTGGTGAACATCCGATACGGCTCGCGAGTACCGCGCGTGACGAGGTCGTCGATCAGCACTCCCAGATAGGCCTCGCTGCGCTTGGGCAACCAGGGCTCGCGCTCGCGGATTGCCAAGGTCGCGTTGATGCCGGCGATGAGGCCCTGCGCCGCCGCTTCCTCGTAGCCCGTCGTGCCATTGATCTGGCCGGCAAAGAACAGCCCCCGGAGACTTCGGGTCTCCAGCGACGGCTTCAGATCGCGGGGGTCGAAGAAGTCGTACTCGATCGCATAGCCGGGGCGGGTCAGGTGCGCGTTCTCGAAGCCGCGGATGGTACGGACGAACGCATACTGAACGTCGAACGGCAGGCTGGTGGAGATGCCGTTAGGGTAGATCTCGTGAGTGGCGAGCCCCTCGGGCTCGACAAAGATCTGGTGCGACGTCTTATCCGCGAACCGCACGACCTTGTCCTCGACCGAAGGACAATAGCGCGGGCCGACGCCCTCGATGCGTCCGGTGAACATCGGCGAGCGGTCGGTCGCGGCCCGGATGATCTCGTGAGTTCGCTCGTTTGTCTGTGTAATGAAACAATTGACCTGCGGAGCATGCTCACTAGCTCGCCCAAGGAACGAAAAGACCGGGACCGGGTCGTCGCCGGGCTGCGCTGCCATCACGGAATAGTCCAGCGTGCGCCCATCGATCCGCGGCGGTGTACCCGTCTTCAGGCGCCCGACGCGTAGCGGCAGCTCTCGCAGGCGGGAGGCAAGGCGGTTCGAGGGCGGGTCTCCGGCCCGACCCCCCTGATAGTTGTCCAGTCCGACGTGGATGCGGCCGCCCAGGAACGTACCGACGGTCAGCACCACCGCACGCGCCTCGAAGACGATTCCGGTCACGGTGACGACACCGCAAACCCGCTCGCCCTCGACGACGAGGTCGGCTGCTTCCTGCTGGAACAGCGCCAGGTTCGGCTGGTTCTCGAGCATCGAGCGGATGGCCTGGCGATAGAGCTGCCGGTCCGCCTGGGCGCGGGTCGCCCGAACGGCCGGACCCTTGCTCGCATTGAGCATGCGGAACTGGATTCCGGCGCGGTCGGTCGCCCGTGCCATCGCGCCCCCCAGGGCATCGATCTCGCGGACCAGATGGCCCTTGCCGATGCCGCCGACCGCGGGATTGCAGCTCATCTGCCCCAGGGTCTCGATGCTCTGAGTCAGCAGCAGCGTGCGCGCACCCATGCGCGCGGCAGCCAGCGCGGCCTCTGTGCCGGCGTGGCCGCCGCCAATGACAATTACGTCAAACGGGCGGGCGAATCGCATGATGTGGCTTCAATGGCAGGTCGTTACAAACCGGATGTGGCTCGATAAACGGTAGCCGGAAACCGGGGTTGACGTATTTTAGACGTTCGTAACCGAACGGGGCGTCGTATCTGCCTTATCCTCCGCTCCCGCGTGACTCATCTTACCGCCCCACTCGCGCCGCTCCTGAGCTTCGCCCTGCTGGCCAGCGCGCTTGCGGCAGCCCCGCCGGTCACTGCCGCCCCGCCGGTCACTGCCGCCTCGCCGGTCACTGCCGCCTCGCCGGTCACTGCCGCCCCGCCAGCCTCCCATGGGCCGCCCGTTCCCGCACCGGTAGGGCTGGCGCTGACGCCTTGCCAGCTGCAGCAGCCCGAGCGCATCGCCTCCGTCACGGCCGAATGCGGCGTGCTGAGCGTGCCGGAGAACCCGGCCCGGCCCGAGGGGCGCCGGATCGGGCTGTACGTCGCTCGTGTGCCTGCGATCAACAAGCACAAGAGCGCCGACCCGCTGTTCGTCCTGGCGGGCGGCCCCGGGATGGCCGCGACGACGTTCTACACGACCGTGGCTCCGGCGTTCGCGCGAGTTCACCGCGATCGCGACATCGTGCTCGTCGATCAGCGGGGCACGGGCCGCTCGAACGCTCTGAATTGCGAGCTCAGCGACGACCTCCTCACGCAGGAGACGGATGCGCAGGTCGT